>JAKIVR010000053.1 GCA_022750455.1 Thermoplasmata archaeon
CGCCGAGCGGTCGCAGGAGCAAACAATTCTGCGCTTGCAGGAACGGTCGGGAAGAGCGACCCAGGCGACCGGATTCGCCGAGGTCCCGGAGTCGAGGGCGCCGAATTGGAGAGGGGCGGTGAGAGCGTACGTCCCCGAGGCGATCCACACAGTGATCCATCCCGGAGCGAGCGACGTGTTGTGGAGCTCGTTGCGTACGGCGAGCTGGGCTCGGGTCAGGGTGAGGAACGGACCGTCCGAGAGACTTGGATCTGGAGCGCTGGTGGTCCCGTTCCACGAGTCCTTCCCGTCGGGGGCGACGAAGAACGCCGCCGTCGTGCCCGTGGGATCGCTCGAGCGGACGGGGGGCCCGGTGGGCCGGGGATGCGCGGCCGAGGAGGGAGCCGGTTCGGTGACTCCACCGGGCGAACCTGACGATGCGTTCGACCGCGGCGGGACCGCCGGCGCGCCCGTCGACGGCGGGGTCGCGGGTCCGGCCGCGAAAGGGGCGAACTTTCCCGGGCTCGGTGGGACCGCCCCGGAGCTGGCCACAACGAGGACGGCACACAAGAGGGCCCCCACCCCCGTGAAGGCGCGCGTCGCCAGTCGGTGGCCGACCGGCTCTCCCGTGCTTCGATTCATCCCTCCTCCCGTCCAACGTTGGCCCAACGACGCGAACCAAACGTACATCAACGTTTGTCTACCGATCGCGGGGCGTCGAGGGAGCCCCCTGCACCCTTACATCGTCCGAGGCGCTGGGACCCTCCGCCTAGCGATGAAGTTCCCCGCGGCCTCTCCCCAGACGCTGGCTCGATTCGAGAGGCTCGTCCCGGCAAGGTCGGGAGTCACTCGAAAGCTCGTGTTCGGATTCCCGGCGGCGTTCGCCCACGGGAACATGTTCTTCGGTGTTTTCGGCGACGTCCTATTCGTCCGGCTCTCGGACGGGGACCGCACCTTGGCCACGAAGACGGCCGGCATGGTGCCGTTCGAACCGATGAAGGGCCGGCCGATGCGGGAGTACGTGGTGCTCCCGTCCTCGGTCCTCGACGAGCCAAGAGTGGCTTCGGTATGGGTCGGCCGGTCCTTGGCTTGGGTGTCGACCCTGCCTCCCAAGGCTGCCAAGGGCGCCTCCCCGCGGACGCAACCCTCGGCGGGAAGCTCTCGGAGCTCGGCGAAACCGACGCCCCGAAGGTCGCGCTAGCCGGGACGTGCGGGAGCCGACGCGCCCGAAATGAGGACCAGCCGATGGGCTTGTCGACCATCGGTGGGCTTAACGAGGCGACCACCGACGGAGAGGCCTTGCTCGTTCGCCCGACGCACCAGCGCGTCGAAGGCCGGTGTCGTCAACCCGACACTCCATCGGGGGTCGACATACAAGCGGATCAGGCGGCCGGTTTCCGTCGAACCCGTTCCGGCCCCCTCCGGGTAGTCCAGGATCTGGAGCGGCTCGTGGCCCCCCGGCCACGGGATGAGGAGATCGGAACGGGTTCGGAACTGGAGACGAAGACCTTCGCCCGTGATCTTGAGGGAGCGGGGCGACTTCGACTCTTGAGTCCAGATCGCCCCGAGGGAGAAGAGGAACATGACGATGCCCGATCCGAAGTCGACGAGCAGGTCGAGCGACGCGTCGGAGTTCACCGAGGCCCACGCGTACCAGACCCCGAAGACAGTGGCGATGACCGCCCCCAAGGCGAGGAATACTCGATACAAGGTGAGGGAGAGGCGCGAGAGCTTCGAGAGCCGATCGTCGGCCTGCAACAGGTCGAACGACGGCTCGTCCAACGCGGCCTCCACCGTCAGCACAACGGTTCCCAACCCGGCGACCCCAATAGGTCATCGGGCCGGTCCGATCGGAGTCGGATTCTCCTCGGTGGGGGCGGCCTCCTCTCTCGGAGCGGGCTCTCGAAACGCCGAAACCCCCAGAGCGTGGAGGCGGGATTGCCCGGAGCGATCGAGGATTCGCGGGATCGAAATCTCGGAGGGGCGAATCCCTTCGATCCGAGTCGAGAATCGACGCCGGTGGGCCCTCGCTCGTCGAAGGGCAACGCAGATAAGGCACCGCACCGGGTGCGTCGCATGCCAACATACTCTGACCAAGGACTGATCTCGGTTCCCAAGGATCGGCTTTGGCAACTCCTGCGACTTCACGAAGATGACGCTCAGATCAGCCGGGTGCACCCGGACATCCTCGCCCAGAAGACCTTGAGCCGTTCCGGTAACGAGGTCGTCGTGGAACGGACCCTTAAGACCCCTGGTGGGCCGAAACTGTCCACGTGGAAGTTGACCAGCGCCCCTCCCGACAGCTACCGGTTCGAGATCGTCGGCGGAGAGGGACCGTTCACCCAAGGTTCGTTCATGCAGAACCGGTACACGGAGACTGCCCAGGGGACCCAGGTCGTTTCCCACGGGGAATTTACCCTCCTGGGCGTGCCGCGGATCGGATTCCTGCAGAAGCGGATCGTCCGCCGCGTCTTTGACAAGATCGACATGGAAGATCAGAAGTATCTTCAATCGTGGAACCCCGGCTGAATCGCCGTTCGGCGACTCCCCTCGGGAGCGCGTCGTCCAAGGCCGCCGGCCCCGGGGGAACCCGCTCCCCGGGACATCATCGAGATCACGCCGCCCGGGCCTGGGGGAGAGCTCTCAGGCGGAGCGGCCACTCGGTCGGCCCAGTCGGCACCGCGGCGTGGGCGGTCCCCGAGTGAGTGGGCGCCGACCACCGCCCACCCAGAGCCACCGCACGGGAGTGCACCGAATCATTCTTTTTATATGCCACTGGCGGCATGATTTCGACTGCCGGCCACCGAAGCTTCTGTCGTGGCGCAGGCACCGAAGGGAGGGGAACGTACGGCGGGCTCGGGAGGATTGGGGCCCATGTCCTCCGGCCGCCTGACCAAGATCCTCCAAGAGAAGGCGGAGACGCTCAAGAAGCGCCGCCAGCAGGCCGAATCGATCACCTCGACCGTCAATGATCGAGTCCGTTCGCTCAAGCAACTGCAGATCGAGCTTCCCGAAACCGCCACGCGCGACGCCGCCCTGAAGGACCTGGTCCGTCGCTCCGAATGGGATCTCGCCGAGACGAGCGCGAAGGAGTTCTTGGCGTACATCGAGAAGGAAGGGGTTCCCCTGCTCGAGCAGGCCCGGGCCCAGCTCGCCGGGCGCCTGAAGCGGTTGGGCGACGTCGGAGCCGGCCTTCCCCCGGAAGTCGCGCCGCTCCTCGACGAATCCACGACGCTGCTCACGGCCGGCCGTTGGAACGAGGCGGTCGACCGGCTCCTGGCCGTCGAAGAGGGGATTCGCGGAGGCGAGACGAGCTACCAGCTTCAGATCGAGTCCGAGGTCCGGCGGGTCGGACAGTGGGCGGGGGAGCCGGCCGAGAAGATCGACGCGGCGATCGCCCGGGTGAAGCCGCTCATCGCGGCGCTCTCCGATCCGTCGGCCGCCGTCGATCCGACCGCCATCCAGAGCGCGGTCGAGGCGGAGCTCGCCGGCGCGGTCGCGCGACGCGTGGAGTATCGACGGTCCGCCGAAGGGTTGAACGGGGCCGCTCGGGAGCTTGGCGTGCCGACCGCGTCGTTGGAAGAGTCGCTGCAGAGCGACTCCCACGCCTCCGTCCTCCGATGGCCCGACACGGCCGCATCGATGGAGGTCGCCTCCGAGAAGGTGGGGGTCGCCGTCCGAGAGAGGGTGCAGGTCGCCGTCCGCGGATTCGCCGAGACGCTCCACTCCCTCCAGGAGGAGGGCGTCGACGTCGTCGCCTCCCGAACGACGCTGGAAGAGATCCAGAACCGGGCGATCGGAGCCCCGCCCCGGGAGCTCTCCGAACTGCTCTCGCAGGCCCGGGCCGTGACCGAGGAGCCGGTCCTGACCGTCGTGGCCGGGCTCCTCGACGAGGTCCGACCTCGTCTCGTGGAAGCCCGCCGACTCGGCCGTAACGCCAGCGAGGTGCTCGCGGCGATGAACCGCGCCCGCGAGGCGCTCCGTCTGCGCTTGTACGGCGAGGCGCTCGCCGCGAGCCACGAGGCCGTGGACCGATCGGGCAAACTCACCGAGGACCTCGAAGCGGCCCGGGAGGAGCTCGACGCCCTGCAGTCCTCGTTCCAACGGCTCTCCAAGAGCGGCATCGAGGTGGAGGTCTTCCCGGAGGATCTCGTTCGGATCCGCGGGCTCCTCGATCGGACCGAGCTCGTCCCGGCGCAGGAGCAGCTCGCGGGTCTCATCCGCCGGCTCGGCACGGAAGCCCACACGATCTTCCGCATCCGCCTCGAGGACGCCGAGCAGCTGGTCGCCAGCGGCCGCGAGCTCGGGTTCGGCAAGGAGGAGGTCGCGGGCGAGCTCACGCTCGCGAAACAACGGCTGGAGTCCGGCGACCTGGTCGAGGCCGGGGAGAGCGTCGGCCACATCGAGGTCGAACTGCGGGCCGCGGCCACCCCCTACGTCACCCGCCGCATCGAGGAGATCTCGAGTGGCCTCGATGAGATCCCGGATTCCACCCTGATCGCCCCCGTGAAGCGGCTCCTCGCGGACGCGGATGTCACGCTCCGCGTCAAGGATGACCTCAAGGGATCGCTCGCCCTGTTGCGCCGCGCCGAGCGCGAATTCTCCGGGGTCTTCGCCCAACACGCGTCGTTGCTCGTCGAACAGCTCGAGGCCGAGCGGCGGAACCTCGAGGAGATGGGCGGGGCCGGCGAAGAGATCCGGCGCCAGATCGACGAGGTCCGTCAGATCTTCAACACCGGTGGATTCATCCAGGCGTTCCGGGCGAGCCAGGAGATCCGGACCCACGCGGCGCAGCAGCAGCTCCTTCGGACCGAGGAGGCGATCTCCCACGCCAAGCTTGCGGTCGTTGAGCTGAACCGGATGGGACTCGACGTCACCTCCCTCCGCCGCGAGGTCGAGGTGGCGCTGGAAACGGCCCGGGAGGGCCAGCACCTGCAGGCGTTCCGAGCCGCCCAGACGACCGAGCTCGCGTGCGCGAAGTTGAAGGTCCAGGTCCAATCGATGCTGGCGCGGTTCGCCGAGGTGAACGCGCTTCGAGAGTCGGCGAAGGCGGTCGGCGTCCCCGTCGATGCGCTCGCCGAACCGTTCTTGCGGGCCCAAGAGTCGTTCCAGTCGAGAGATTTTGCCCGGGCGCAGTTGATCACGGATGAGATGCAGGCGCGGCTGGAGCAGGAGCTCCGCTTCCAGGAGTCCCGCCGGTTGGTCGGGGAGATCGAAGCGCTCGCGGTGGACGGCCAGACCCTCGGCATGCCTCCGGAAATGTTCACGAACGACCTCGAGGCGCTCCGCGGCGCCGTGGGCGTCGGCGACGGGGTCGAGGGTCTCGCGAAGGTCCGCGCCGCCCACGTCGCCGTCATTCAGCGTCTCCGGCCCACCATGGAGGAGGGCATCCGCGCGCTAGAGCGGGACGTGGAGATCGCCCGGAACGCGGAGCTCGACGTCAGCGAGACGGTCGAGAAGATCGCCGAGGCCCGGCATCGTCTCGCCGAGCCGGTCCCTCTGGGTGCGGCGGCCTCCTTGGAGGCCGCGCGGGAACGGTTCTCGTCGATCCGTGGATTCCTCGAGCAAGCCGAACGCAGCGCCCGCCGGGTCCGGGAGGACCTCGATCGTGCGGAGCTCTTGCGCGTCGATGTCAAGCCATTCCGTCCGAGGCTCGAGAAGGTGGAGAGCCACCTCGTTTCCAAGGACTACGCCCGGGCGATCGATCTCTCGACCACGCTCGAGCGCGAGATCGTCCAGGCGACCCACCGGCAGGTCTCCAAGGTGCTCGCCAACTTCCAAGGCGGCCTCGCCCGCGCCCGTCGCGAGGGGGCCGTCACGACCGTGGCGGAGAACCTCCTCGAACAGGCGCATCAGAAGCTCGAGACGGGCGAACCGATGGAGGCGATCCAACTCGCCGCCCGCAGCGAGGGAGAGCTGGAACGCGTCGAGCTCCAAGTGCAGATCGCGCAGAGCTCGTTCGACCTCGTGGCGCGCCGACACTCGGTCGCCGGCGCCGACGGCCTCGTGGCCGCCGATGCGTCCCAGGCCCTGGCGGCCGCGCGGGTCGCCCTCGAGGCGAAGCAGTACGCGACGGCGATCGCCCAAGCGATCGAGGCCGGGGAGGCGTTGGGTCTCGCGATGGAGTTCCGTCGACGCGCCCGCGACGCCCTCGAAGCGGCGGAGCGGCAGGTCAAGGAGGCCGCCGACCTCGGCGGTCAGGTCGCTGATCTCCTCAGCACCCTCGAGGACCTTCGTCGGCAGATCGCCCGCGGGGAGTACATCCCCTCGATCGGCCGTTCCCGCGAACTCGGGGAGGCGGCTCGGTGGGCGATCGAGCGGTTGTACGCCGGGCCACTCTCGGAGTGCCGCGACCTGGTGGAGATCGTCCGCTCGACCGGGACCAAGGACGAGTCCGAGCGGCTCCAATCCGAGCTCGATGGGGCCGATTCCGCCCTCAAGGTCCGCGACTGGAAGCGTGCGACCGAGGCGTTGGCGCGGGTCAAGGAGGGCGCCTCCGAAGCGCTCGACCTCGTCATCGCCTCGACGCTGCGCTCCGTGGCGGGGCTGTATGATGGGATCGCCCCGCCCGACGACGCCGAGCGCGTCGCGCGGCGCGAGGCCGCCCTCGCGGTCGAAGGCGCGAGCCAGCGCCGGGACTACATCGTCGCGCTCGAACGCCTTCGCGAGGAGGAGGCCCGGATCCGGGAACGGGCGAAGTCCGAGCTTCTCGCGAAGGTCATGGAGCTCCAAGAGCGCGTGTGGATCGGGGAGAAGCTGGGGCTCGACACCACCCCGGTCATGGAGGCGTACGGGGAGGCGAAGCTGGCCATCGAGGGGAACCGGTTGGAGCCGGTCCCGGGACTCGTCAAGCGGGGCCGCGCGCAGCTCGACGCTCTCGTCCAGCAACGCCTCGAAGAGCGGCTCGCCGAGGTCGAATCGGAGCTGTCGTTCGCCCGCGAGGGGCTACACGTGATGGTCGGGAGCGTTCCCGAGCGGATCCAACAGGCCCGCGAACTGGTGACGGCCGGCGCGACGATCGAGGCGGCCCGGTCGCTCCTCGATGGGGAGGAGGAGCTGAACCGGCGCAAGGCGCTGCACCGCGAGCTGCTGAACCTCCACTACCTGGTCGATGGGGCTCTCCTCCGCGCGGCGGAGCACCGGCTCGACACCGCGGAGGCGAGACGCCTCCTCGAAGACTCCATCCGGGCCCACTCCCAAGATTACTCGGCCGCGTTGGAGAAGGCACGGGCCTCGCTCGAGATCCTCCACCGGCTCCTGGAGCCGTACACCAGCCGGAACGCGAGCGGAACGTCCCGCGGCGCAGACGGACGCGCGGACGAGACGACCTAGACTCGGCCTAGAGGACCGGCGGTCCGAAGGGGCTCGGGGAGGGCGGGGTCGGGGTGATCGGGGGACCACCTCCGGGGATCGGCCGCGGTGGGGCGAGAGGAAGACGGTCGTATTCGACGGTGTGCTTCAACCCCCGGCGCTTGAGGAGCTGAGAGACCCGTTCCGTGATCTGGACGATCTCTTGACAGCGCGACGGCTTGACAAAGTAGAACTCGGCGTGGTGGGAGTCCGCCGGGATCGGGAAGATGAGACGGAGGCCCGCCGCATCTTGGCGGTTGTAGCCCGCCGGCTTGCGGTCCCGTCGGATGTCGCGGAGGTTCTCCTCCAGAAGCACTTCGGGGAGGAGGGGGTCGGTCTCCTTCATGAACGGGCGGTTCGCGTCGACGACCCGGTGGTGGATCTCCGGGTAGATCCGAAGGAGGTCCTTGTAGCTCTTCTTGCCATCGAGGATGATGTGGCCGCTCCGGGCCTTGACGGGGGGAGTCACGGGGCCTCGAGGGGCCGGACGTATTTGGCAGTTCCCGGCGTGAGCGAGGGCCCGGGCCTACATAGGGGGCGGCGAGGGATCCGGGGGAGCGCTCGCCCCGGGGTCCTGCGAACTGTCGAGCGGAGCCACCATCTCGTCCGGGACGGTCGCGTTGAGAACGGGCTCCCTCTCGGCCTCGGCGTCCTGCGCCGCCGCCTTGGCGGCGGATCGCCGGCCCAGCAGCATCAGGACGACCCCGAGGACCGCCACGACGATTCCGATGACGACCAGAAGTGACACGCCGGTTGCCGTGTAGCTGACCGAGAGAGCCTCGGGGGAGCCACCGTTGCACGCGTACAGTTCGTAGCTCGTTCCCGAGCTGAGGCTCGCGGAGAGGGAACCGCTCGACCCGGAGCCGCTGGCAACGAGGCCAGACGGCGTGCCGCCACAGGAGGGTGACCCGGTGATGATGTAGACCTCCGTCGCGGTAGCCGCCCCCGTCCACGTGACCGTGAACGAAGCGCTCCCCAGCGAGGTGGAGGGAGCAGTGAGGACGTCCGCGTCCCCGGCGGGAATGGCGACCGGCGTGGGCGACTCCTGGATCGCTACCGAGATCAGTACCAACGCGATGCCGATGATGATCAACACGATGCCGCCGATCTTCAGGCCGCGTCCCTTGCGTCGGGGGCGGCGCTCCGGGAGAACGGCCTCGTCCGCCGCGGTCGGGGGAGCAGAGCTCGGATTCTTCGGGGCCGTGCTCGGGTTCCCGCTCGCGCCGGCGCCGCCCATGACCCGGGTCCCCTTGTAGGTCGACGTTCCCGAGTACTGTTCGGACACACGGGAAGTCGACTCCATGTCACCGGCTCGCCCTGGCATTGGCGAGGGGACCCTTGGGGGGTTCATGAATGATTCGGTTGGGACGGCTCGCCCGTCAGAACGGGTCCCCCTGGAGTTTCCATGGCCGAGACACCACTCCGAGTGGTAGGACCGCCGTCCGGCACCCCGTGCCCGAGTTGGGCCGTTCCGCTCCGTTGTGTCCGAAAGAGGTAAAGAGCGACCCACCTACCGAGCGTTCGGCGCTCCCGTAGTCTAGTGGTCAAGGATAGAGGCCTCTCGAGCCTCTGACGCGGGTTCAAATCTGGACCGCTACCCGGCGGTTCAGGGAGACTCCCGCCGGGAGCACCATTCGAAGGCGGCGCTCGCCCCACTCCGACCCACCATCCCGGGAGAGCGCTTCGAGCGGCCGCGCCGGAGGACGGCCCCCCCGCCTCAGTCGTGGAACGGTGGGCCGTCGTCCTCCTCCCATCCTCGATTCGGTGTCGCGGTCCGCGGGGACGTCGCTCGACGCCGACGCTCCAGCATCCAAGCGCCAACGACTCCGACAAGCACGACGGACCAGACCCCGAGGAAGGCGTCGACGGGGGAGATGCTCGAGCGCCAGGCGAGGGCTCCGGCGCAGGCGCCGGCTCCCACCACGACGGCGACGGCGATCAGCCGGCCCGTCAAGGAGCGGCGGGTGTACTCGTTCATCAGATCGGGACCGACGTCCGGCTGCGATGGTCGACGCTGTCAAACGGATAGCCCCCCCGGACCCCCCCCGGGAATCGGGGCCTCCAGCTGACGGCCGGTCGTCCCGAGAAGGGGGGAGAGTCGACCGGGGAGTCCAGAGATTCCCCGCGAGGGATCGAACGTTCGGAGGCGCCGCTCGCCTCCCTCGGGATCCGTGCCCCTCCCGTGGGCGGCCGAGCCCCGGGCGGTCCGTTCAGGCCAACGCCGCGTCCACGTCGTGCCCGGCTCGAGTGCCTTCCCACTCCGCCGGGAGGTCGCCGGGGAATCGAGACGCCCACTCCTGAAGCTTCCGATTCTGGAGGAGCACGACCAATCGTTCGAGCTGGCGGTCCCGGGTCCGTCGGATCGTTCGACGAACCTCCTTCCGGCCGCGATCGCCCGCCGCGCCCCGGGTGATCTCCCGCAGTCGATCCAGGTCGTGGATCCGGCCGAGGGCGCTCGTCAGCTTCGGGAGCCGCCGCGGCAGCTCGGGCTCGGTCCCGAACGGGTTCAAGCTCGCGAGCAGCCGGGATCGCCGGATCTCCTGGCGAAGGTGATGGACCCGTCTCTTGGACGGGGAGGTCGTCGCGGAGTCGAGGGCGTCTCGGAGAGAAGCGGAGCGGTCGCAGCTCGCCGCGATCCACGCCCGTTGCGCCCGCGCTCCCTGGGGAACGGCCGGCACCTCGAGGGCCAAGCGGAGCTCCGGACCCGGTCGCCGTGCGAGCACGGCCCGGAGGAAGTTGGAGGTCTGCCGCGCGTGAGCGCGCCGCTGAGAACGAACCGTCGAGCGGGCCGCGGTGAGCCAATGCTGCGCCTCCTCGGAAACGTCCGACCAGTGCTCGACGGAGAGGAGTCCCAACGCCACTTGGTAGTCGCGCCAGAGCCCGAACGACGTCTCGATGGAGCGCAGATCCTCTCGCACGGCCGCGGAACCCACGGTGGGTCGCCCGCCCGACAAGGTTCGGATCACCTCGCGTCGCTGACGCCCGTTCCGGAGGGCGCGGTGCAGAAAATGGACCTGGGAGGCCGGGGACTGGGCCTGAACCGAGATCGCCCGAAAGGCGAGGAGGAGCTCCTGGGACGTCGAGGCCTCGGGCGAGAGAGGGGAGGACTTGAACGCCATAGGGAACCGGTGCCACCGACTGTGACCGTTTAATCGTTCCGATTTCGAAAACGCCTCGGCCGCGAGGGTTCCGGACCCCCGATCCCGGGACCCGGGGCGCTGGCATCATTGCCTCGGGCGTGGTGGACCCGTCATGACCGCCGTCCGCTACGTCGTCGTCGCCCCTGAGGAGGATCCGGTCGGTCGGGGGGTCGCCGACGTCTGGGGGGTACCGGAGGCCCTTGGAACGGTGGTCGGTGGGGGAACGATCCGTCGCCTCGGGCGGGACGCGGCGTTCCTCCGACACCCCGGGTGGGGGATCGAGATCGAGGGGCTGGCCGAGAGGTTGCCGCCCGAGATCGGAGCCGCGCGGCCCACCCTGGTATTCGCCTCGATCCACCGAAGCGAGGTCGGCCCGACGTCGTTCACGGTGCACCCGATCGGGAATCCGGGTTCGAGCGCGCCTCTCGGCGGGCGACCTGGGACTCTGGTGCCGACCGATCCACGCCTCATGGCGGCCGCGCTGCGACAGATGGGCGACCGCGCGCCGACCCTCGGGATCGCCGCGACGTATGAGGCGACCCACCACGGCCCCCACAGCCCATTGCCGGCGTTCTTTGCCGAACTTGGGGGGAGCGTGGGATTCGATCGTCCCGAGCCCACCGCCGTAGGGGCCCTCGCGTCGATCTTGGCAAATCTCGACCCCGACCCGGCCGACCACGTGGCGATAGGGATCGGTGGGGGCCATTACGCCCCGCACTTCACGGATCTCGTCCGACGTCGACGGTGGGCGTTCGGACATCTCCTCTCGAAACACTCCTTGTCCGCGCTGGACGAACGGGTCGCCCAACAGGCGTTGGAGTGCACGCCCGGGCTCGACGGGGTTCTGGCGGCCCGGGCGGTGGACCGGCCGTCGTGGCCGGCCTCGATCACCTGCCGGTGGGTGCGGGACGGGGATGCCCCCGTGCGGGGTCCGGCGGTCTAGTTCACTGGCGGCTCGGTTCGGTCTATTCGTGGCGCTTGGCGCGTTGGAACATCACGGCGCCGCTGCGATAGACGGCTTGGCCCAGTCGAAGCTCTTCGGTGCTGCCGAGATGCGGATTCTTCTCGGCCATCATCATGCTCTGGACGACCTGACGGAAGAGCGCGCTCTGGTTGATCTCGGGGTGTCGTCCCAGGAATTCGGCTTCAGCCGGAGTGATCGTGATGTTTTTTCGAAGCATGCCTTCTGACGCCTTCGGCCTGGGCATGTCAGCGCCATCCCTCATGGGATATTAATACGTACGCGAACGGACGATTCCGCGTGAGGGCGATGAATCGGGCCCGTCAGACCGGCCCCGCCACGACCAGGGACGCTCGCTTCGGGTCGAACCCGACGCTCGCCGCCTCCCGGATCTGTCGCGGATCCACGGCACGCAGCGTCTGCGGCCACGTCCGATAGAAGTCGGAAGGGAGCTGGTAGTACGCCGCCTCCACCGCCAGGCTGTGCGCCCCCTGGGTCGTCTCCAAGTGAAGTTGAAGCGAACCGAGAGAGCTCTCCCGGATGCGGTGCAGCTCGTCCGCTCGGGCGAGGTCGTGGCAGATCCGATCCACTTCCTGGCGAAGAAGCCGGATCACCTTCTCGACGCGCGCCGGATCCGTACCGGCCTCGGCCTGCCACACGCCCCCTCCGCGGAGGCTTTCGAGCTCGCTGCCCGCCCCATAGACCAGACCCCGCTTTTCCCGCAGGTTCTGGAACAGTCGGGAGAGGATGGAGCGGCCCCCGAGGATCTCGTCCGCCAGGAGAAGCGCGGGGTACCGGGGATCGGAGCGGGGCAACGACGGACCTCCCATCCGGATCTCGGCCTGCCCCCGGCTGGGGAGTGGGATCCGTCCGACCTCACCGGGTCGCGTGGGACGAGGTGATGGGAGCTCCGGTACCGCGGGCGGGTCGTCGCGCGGCCACTCTGAGAACAGCTTCCCTATGCCTTGACGGAGTTGGGCGGGAGATCGGTCCGACGTGATCACGATCCGGGCTCCTCGTCGCGAGAAGTGCCGGCGGTGGAATTCGGTGAGTCGGGAGCGGGTGATCCGGCCCAACGAGGCCGCCGTCCCGGTCCCGGACTCTTGGTAGGGGTGACCGGGCGGGAAGATCCGGCGGGAGAGATCCCGGTCGGCGCGTTGATCGGGCTGGGTCATCTCGCGCATCTGGCTCTCCCGCATCTCCCGTAGGGCGCGGGCGAGCTCCCGGGAGTCCCATCGGGGGTGCAGCACCGCATCCGCCAGGATCGGGAGCAGCGTCTCGTACTCGCGGTCCGGCCCCCAGAGGGTCACTTGCAGCGACTCCGAATTGACCTCGGCGGTCAACGTCGCGCCGTACCGGTCCAGCTCTCGAGCCAGCTCGAGGTGCCTTCGCCGACCCGCGCCCGTCGGGATCAGGTCCGCCGTGGCCGTCGCCAGACCCTCGCATCCGGGCGGGTCGTACTCCCATCCCGCCGGAGCGAGGTAGGTCGCTGAAAAGCTGGCGGAACCGGCCGGAGCCGGCTGGCAGAGCACGGTCACCCCCCCATCCGTCTCCGCCTCCTCCCACCCGAGGGGGTCCCGTCGCGGCTTCGTCATTTCGCCCTCCGGGAACCGCGCTCCGGATCCGGGACGTAGAACACCACGCTCCGGGATTCGGGACGGAACAGGTCGCGCGCCACGGCCCGGACCTCCTTCGGGGTGATCCGGAGGAGTTGACCCAGGAGACGAGCTTCGACCGATCGACCTCCGAGCACCGCAAAATGGCCGAGTCGGGACGCCGTTCTCGTGGGCCCCTCGTACGCGAGCCGCGCCGCCTCGACGAGCTTGCGTCGCATGTCCGAAAGCTCCCCGGCCGTGGGGCCCGTCGCGGCGACCCGCTCGAGCTCGGCGTCGAGCGCCTTCTCCACGCGTTCGATCGGGATCCCGGGGGCGGCTTGCGCGTGGATGGTGAACAAGGCCGGATCGATCCGCGGGCTCCAACTGCTC
>JAKIVR010000054.1 GCA_022750455.1 Thermoplasmata archaeon
ACTCCCAGTACGCTTCGTCCACGACCACGAGCCCCCGGACCGTCCGGGCCACCCGCGTGAGTTCTCCCGGGGCGAGCGTCGCGCCGGTCGGATTCTGGGGCGAGCAGAGGAAGAACACGTCGACGTCCCGCGCGAATCCGGCGCCCGACGGCAATCGAAAATCACGGCCCGAGGGTACCTCGCGGACGCGCGCGCGCTCCCGCAGCGCGAACGTCGTGTACAGATCGTACGTGGGCTGCAACACGGCGGCCCGCCGGCCCGGACCGAGGTACGCCCGTGCGACGAGATCGAGGATCTCGTCCGACCCGTTGCCTACCACGAACGATGCGGCGTCCCGGCGATAGTAGCCGGCCAAGGCGCGCTGCAAGGCGACCCCGTGGGCCGAACCGTACCGGTTCAGGGCGACCGAGGCGACCAGGCGGCCGACCTTTCGAAGGCAGGGGTTCGGACGAGGGTTCGTATTGTTGTCCAATCGCAGAAGGCGCGGATCTCGATCGGTGTACCGGGGCCACTCCGGCGGGCCCGAACCGGGCCGCCGCTCCCGGAAGGCTAGACGTTCAGCCACGACGCCGGCTCCTTCCCGTCTCGGACCCGCGGGTCCGGATCCGCTGCGCCTCAGCGTGCGCGAGCATCCCTTCGGCCTCCGCGATCGGCCTGCCGATGGCGGCGAGCCGGTTCGCATCCCGAGGGGTGATCGTCTGTCGACTGACCCATCGACCGCACTCGTAGACGCTGAGTCCCCCGGAGTAGCGGGCCGACCCGAGCACGGGCAGGATGTGGTTCGTCCCGGAGGCATAGTCCCCGAACGGAACGCTGCTCGAGATGCCGAAGAACGCGGCCCCGCACGCGGGGAGGGATCGACGCCAAGGTTCGGGGTTTCGCAGGGCGACGAAGAGCGTCTCGGGAGCGAAGGCGTCGGCGTACGCGAGCACCTCCTCGGACCGAGAGCTCCAATAGATGCGCAGGCGGGACGCGCCGCTCCCGGCGCCCGGGCGGCCCAGGCTCGCGGCGATGGCGCGCGCGTACGACTCCCCGAGCGCCACGATCGTGGCGGTGGAGGCGGGACCGTGCTCGATCTGGGCCAACGCCTCCGCCGCGACCACGTCGACGGGGGCGCTCCGGTCGACGACGAGCAGACACTCAGAGGGTCCCGCCAACGCATCGATCCCGACCATCCCCAACACCGCGCGTTTCGCCGCGGTGACCCACAGGTTCCCCGGTCCGACGATCTTGTCGACCCGGGGGACCGTGGCGGTGCCGTACGCGAACGCCCCGATCGCGGAGGCTCCGCCCAGAAGGAAGATCCGCTCGATGCCCGCGAGGCGGGCGGCCGTCGCGATCGCCGGATCGAGGCCGGCAGGCCCGGCGCCGGGGCGCGCCGGCGTCGCCAAAAAAACTGACTCCACGCCCGCCGCCTTGGCGGCCATCCCTCCCATGAGCACCGTGGATGGGTACGGTGCCTTCCCTCCGGGGGCGTACAACCCGAGCCGTCGCACGGGGACGAACTCCAACGACAGTTCGGAGCCGCCGCCGAGCCGAAGGTGCGCCGGTGAGGGGTGTTGCCTTCGGTGAAATCGCAGGATGTTCCGTGCCGAGGCGGCCAGGGCGCGTACCAACGGGGCCGGGGTCCGTCGGTCGCAGCGCTCGCGTACCGAAGGAGAGACCTCGATGGGGCCCGCCCAGTGGTCCCACTCTCGGGAGTACCGACGGAGCGCCCGGTCGCCGTTCCGGCGGACGTTGGAGAGCACGGCTCGGACCGCCGGGCCCACGCGGTCCAGCTCGACGAGGAACCGGTCTCTTCGTTGGTCGGCCGCGGCGAGGGCGAGGCGGTCCAAGCGGCGCACGGGGATCATAGGACCATTCGTTCCAACGAGGTGACAAGAATCCCGGTCGCGCCGTTGTGCTTGAGGATCGCCACGATGCCGTTCACGGCCGACGCATCCACCACGGCGTGGATGGCGACCCAGTCGTCCCGACCGAGGAGGCTGAGGACGGTGGGACCGCTCACGCCGGGAAGGAGCTGCGAGAGTTCGGCGAGCTTCGCCCGGGGGACGTTCGCCATCAGGTACCGGGATCGCTCCGCCCGGGAGACCGATTGGAAACCGAGGACCAGTTCGTCGATCTGGACCTGGAGTGGACCCGTGATCCCGGGCCGCACGAACGCCGCCGCCTCCACGGGGAGGATCGTGGCCAGCTCGCGCAAGCCGTTGCTCCGCAGGGTCGTACCGGTCTCGACAAGGTCGACGATCGCGTCGGCGATCCCGATGGCGGGCGCCGCCTCGACCGCGCCGGTCAACAGCACGTGGGCGATCTCCCGGTGCATCCGATCGAAGTACTGTTGGGTGATGCGAGGGAACGCCGACGCCACGCGGCACCCATCCGGTAGATCCTCCGCACGTTCGTAGGGGGAGTGCTTCGGCACGGCGAGGGCGATGCGGGCCTTTCCGAACCCGAGCGGGAACGCCGGCGAGAGCGCGATCCCGGACTCGGCGACCAGGTCCGTGCCGGTGATCGCAATGTCGGCCGCCCCCTGCTCGAGACACGTGGGGATGTCGCGCGCGTTCACGCTCAGGATCTGATAGCGACCATCGGCGAACGTCTGAGTCAGCCCTCGACCCGTGTCGCCATCGTCGGGGGTCGGCAGTCCGATCTGGGCGAGCAGGCGCAGCGAGGGGGCGCGCAAGCGGCCCTTGTTCGGCAACGCGATTCGGACCATCGATCGACGTCCCCCCGGGAGAGCCTGTCGGGACAGAGGGAGACCATAACAGCGACGGGTTCACCTGCGGAGCGATCGGATCCGGTCGGCCGGCTCGGCGGGAACGGCGCGCGCGCCCGACCTTGCGCCGGCGGGTCGTCCTGTTGCGCCGCTCGCCGGCCGCTCGGGCCGGGAAAGAATGACATACTGCGCTGAACTGCCCGGGTCCATGTCGACGGTCCGCCAACTCGATGCCTTGGTCCAAGAGCACCACCTCCTGAAGCATCCGTTCTACCGCGCGTGGTCGGCCGGGCACCTGTCCCAGAACACGCTCCGCGACTACGCCGAGCAGTACTACCATTTCGAGAACCACTTCCCCCAGTACGTGGCGGGAACCTACGCCCGCCTGGAGCGGGCCGAGGACCGGCGCGTGATGCTGGAGAACCTGATCGACGAGGAGGGGAGGGAGGTCACGCATCCCCAGTTGTGGTGGCAGTTCGCCCGCTCGATGGGGGCCCCCCGTTTCCCGGCCGCCGTCACGCCCCCGACCCCCGCCACTCGAAACCTGTGCCGCATGTACGAGGGCGCCACCCTCCGGGGGAGCGCGGCCCGGGGGCTGGGAGCCTTGTACGCGTACGAGAGCCAGTTCGCGGAGATCGCCACCGAGAAATCTCGCGGACTCAGCGCCTTCTACGGCATCCGCGATCCGAAGGCCCACGAGTTCTTCCGGGTCCATGAGGTCGCCGATGTCGAGCATGGCCGGGCCGAGCGACAGCTTCTGGCGCGGGCGATCCGGGAGACCCCCGGGGCCGGCGCGGAGGCCGAGCGCGGGGTCCGGGCGTCCCTGGGGTCGTGGTGGAAGTTCCTCGACTCGTTCCCCACCGAGTGCTGAGCCCCCGACGGGGCGCGCTCGGAGCGGGATCCTCGGGGCCGAAGGCTTTACGGCGCTCCGCCGCTGGCGCCACTAGCGGAGCCCATGGCGGCGGAGTCGATCGAGATCATCTTCCCCGACGCGGGCCGGCGTCCGTTCCCGAAGGGGACCACCGCCGGTCAGGCCCTCGCCGATTGGAAGCCCGAGGCGAGCCGAGAGCTTCTGGCCGCCCGCTACCGCGGGGAGCTGGTCGACCTCTCCCGGCCCCTCCACCACGACGGTTCGCTCTCGCCGGTCACGTTCGAGGACCGGGCCGGCAAGGAGATCCTGAACCACTCCGCGGCCCACATCGTGGCGAAGGCGCTGATCGAGACGATCCCTGAGGCGCTTCCGACGGTCGGTCCGGCCGAAGAGGCCGGATTCCATTACGATTTTGACGTGCGCCCTCTGACGCCGGAGGACCTCACCCGCATCACCGCGGCCGTCGACCGGATCGTGCGCGCCAACGATCCGTTCCACCGGGTCGAGCTCCCCCGCGAGGAGGCACTGCACCAGTTCCGGGCGAACCCGCACAAGCAGCGGTACATCCAAGACGCACCTCCGAACGAGCCGGTCTCGATCTACCGGACCGGGCTGTGGATCGACCTCTGCCGAGGCCCCCACGTCCCCTCGACGGGGGCCATCGGAGGCCTCCGACTCCTGGGATTCTCGGGGCTCTCCGCCGAGGGGCGGCCCGAGGGCCCGATCCTGCAACGGGTGCGAGGGATCGCGTTCCCCACGCCGGAGGGACTCGCGGCGTGGGAGCGACAGCGCAAGGAGGCCGAGGCGCGGGACCACCGGGTCTTGGGGGAGCGGCTGGAGCTGTTCACCTTCGTCGAATCCGCCCCGGGGTTCCCGATCTGGCTGCCGAAAGGGATGATCGTGGTCCGCGAGCTCGAAAAATTCGTCCGAGAACACCTCGCGGAGGCCGGCTACTCCGAGGTTCGCACCCCGCTCCTGTTCGATAAGTCCGTTTTCGAGAAGAGCGGCCACTGGGAGCACTACAAGGACAACATCTTCCTCGTCCCGATGGAGAACCGCGTCTACGGCCTGAAGCCGATGAACTGCCCCGGCTCGATGCTGATCTTCGGCGCCCGGGCCCGGAGCTACCGGGAGCTGCCGCTGCGGCTCGCCGAGTTCGCCCCCCTCCACCGGTTGGAGGCGAGCGGTACGATCCACGGGCTCACCCGAGTCCGGGAGTTCGTCCAGGACGATGCCCACATCTTCGTCACCGAGGAGCAGGTCGCGGGAGAGATCCGGACGCTGTTGGCCTGGATCGCCCGGGCGTTCTCCACGTTCCACCTCGAGTGGAGCTACGAACTCTCGACCCGGCCGGCCAATTTCCTCGGGGAGGCGGCCGTCTGGGACCGGGCCGAAGCGACGCTGAAGCAGTTGCTGGACGACTCCAAGGTCGCCTACCGCATCTCCCCCGGTGAGGGGGCGTTCTACGGCCCGAAGATCGACATTTTCATCAAGGACTCGATCGGCCGGGCCTGGCAGACGGGGACGATCCAGCTCGACTACCAGATGCCGCTCCGGTTCGGGCTCCAGTACCAGGGGCCCGACGGACATCTCCACACTCCGATCGTGGTGCACCGCGCCATCCTGGGGACGTGGGAGCGGTTCTTCGGGGTCCTCTTGGAGCACACCGCCGGCCGATTGCCGGTGTGGCTCTCCCCGGTCCAGGTGCGGCTCCTCCCCATCGGGGACGCCCACTCGGAGGCGGCCCGCACCCTCGCGGGGGAGCTTCGGGCCCGGGGCCTCCGCGTCGAAGTGGCGGACCCGACCGAGTCGCTCGGCAAGCGGGTCCGTCAGGCCGAGCTCGATCGGGTCCCGTACATCGGGGTGTTCGGCGATCGGGAGGTCGCGGAGGGCACCGTGACCGTTCGACGGCCGCCCTCCAAGGAACCGAAGTTGTTCTCCCGAGCGGAGTTCGTCGACCACGCCGCGAACGTCGTCGCGACGCGAAGCTTCGATCCCTGAACGGGACCGGTCCGAATCAGCGCAGCGGCGCCCGGCGCGCACCCAGCCGGCGGGCCTGGGTCAACAGCTGCTCGAGCTTGGTCGTGTCACACGCGTGCGACTCCCGGAGGTGGGTGCGGAGCCCGGTGACCTCCATCGAGCGATTGCACTCGGGACACGCGACAGGCGTTCGGCGCCGGGACGTGATCCCGGGGCTGAAGTACGACTCCATGAGCGATGCGTATAGGTGCGCGTTTGGCGGATAAACCTACCTCAAGATCTCCCCGCCCCGGGCCGTCCCGGATGCGGCCGCGGCGAACGCTTTAATACTCAGGCCCCAGAGCGGGGGAATTCTCGAGGAAGAACATGACAGTCTCGGTCGAATCGGTCGAGATCCTGACGGCGCTCGCCGCGCTGCTGGGTCTGGCGTACGCAGGGTTGCAGACATACTGGATCCTCCAGCAGTCGGAGGGGACGGAGAAGATGCGCGAGATCTCCTTGGCCATCCGCGAGGGCGCCGTGGCGTTCCTCCGCCGGGAGTACACCGCGGTGTTCGCGGTCGCAGCGATCCTCACCGTCGTGATCGCCGTCGTCTTCTGGAACCAGCCCCAGGCGCAGGGAACGGGCTGGCAGCTCGCCCTCGGGTTCGTCGCGGGCGCGGCCGGCAGCGCCTTGGCCGGTGGGGTCGGCATGCTCGTCTCGGTGCGGGCGAACGTTCGGACCGCCGCGCATGCGTTGAAGGGCGATCTTCCGGCGACGATGCGCTACGCGTTCCTCGGCGGCTCCGTCACGGGCCTCTCCGTGGCCGGCCTCGCCCTCCTTGAGTTGATCGGATTCTACGTCGCCTTCGGCGGGAACATCAACGCGATGCTCGGCCTGCTCTTCGGCGCCTCCCTGATGAGCCTCTTCGCCCGGGTCGGCGGCGGCATCTTCACGAAGGGCGCGGACGTCGGCGCCGACCTCGTGGGGAAGCTCGAAGCAGGCATTCCCGAGGACGACCCCCGGAACCCCGCGGTCATCGCGGACAACGTCGGCGACAACGTCGGCGACTGTGCGGGGATGGCGGCGGACCTCTTCGAGACGTACGTCGTCACGGCGGTGAGCGCGATGCTGCTCGCCTACCTGCTCCCGACCGTCCACACGACGTTCAACGTATCGGCGGCGATGCCGGTCCTGTATCCTCTCGCCGTCTGCGCGTGGGCGATCGTCGCCACCCTCGTCGGTACCACCGCGGTCCGGATGCGGAAGGGCGGCTCGATTATGGGCGCCCTCTACCAAGGTCTGGCCGTCACGACGGCCGTCGGCCTCGTGGGACTCTGGGTCCTCGATGACCTCCTGATGGGCGGCAGCCTGGGGATCTTCGTCGCCACCGCGATCGGCCTGGTCGTCATGATCCTCATCGTCGTCACCATCGACTATTACACGAGCGCCGAGTACGGGCCGGTCCACCGGATCGCCGAGTCCGCGCAGGCGGGCGCCGGGCCGACCGTCATCACCGGCCTCAGCGTGGGCCTGGAATCCGCGTGGGTCCCGGGGCTCATCATCGTCGCGGCGGCGCTCGGGGCGTTCGAGGCGGTCGGGTCGGCGGGACCGGGCGGTTGGATGCACCCGGACTCCCAGCTCGGACTCTACGGGATCGGCCTCGCCGCCGCGAGCATGTTGGCTGTCACGGGGATGATCATCTCCATCGACGCCTTCGGGCCGATCACCGACAACGCGGGCGGGATCGCTGAGATGGCCGAGCTGCCCCCCGAGGCGCGCGGCGTCACCGACCCCCTCGATGCCGTCGGCAACACGACGAAGGCGGTCACGAAGGGGTACGCGATCGGCTCCGCGGTCTTGGCGGCGCTGGCGTTGTTTGCCGCGTATACGTTCGCGTTGCAGAACGCCCTCACGCTCAACGGGCACCCCGTCAGCACCGCGGTGCTGGCCCAGACACTGGCGATCTCGAACCCGCTGGTCGTCGCCGGGCTCGTCATCGGCGGGATCCTACCGTTCTTCTTCACGTCGTTCCTGATGAACGCCGTCGGCGTCGCCGCCCAGTCGATCGTCTTCGAGGTGCGCCGCCAGTTCAAGGAGATCCCGGGGATCCTCGACGGGACCGGGAAGCCGGAGTACGGCAAGTGCGTGGACATCGTGACCGTCACCGCGCTGCACGAGCTGGCGGTCCCGGCCGCCATCGCCGTGATCACTCCCCTCGCGGTCGGCTTCCTCTTGGGACCAGTGGCGGTCGCCGGGTTGCTCCTCGGCGTCATCCTTACCGGCTTCCCGCTCGCGTTGATGATGACCACGGGGGGCGGCGCGTGGGACAACGGCAAGAAGTACATCGAGAGCGGTCACTTCGGCGGCAAGCACTCGGATGCCCACAAGGCGGCGATCGTGGGGGACACGGTCGGCGACGCGACGAAGGACACGGCCGGTCCCGCGATCAACCCGCTCATCAAAGTGGTGAACACGATCTCGATCCTGTTCGTGACGCTCGTGGTGGCCCACACGCTGATCCCCTTCTGAACGGCGCGGGACTCGCCCCACCGGGAGGATGATAACCCGGCGCGGGATGCTCCCACCGGAGGTTGGGCCCATGTGCGATACGTGCGGGTGCAAGACGAAGAAGAAGCCGTGAGAGGTTCGACGAACCGCTCCCCCAGTTCGCGTCGTCGTCCCCGGGAACCTACCGTCCGGCCCCTATCGGGCTCCCGCCCCCGCCGATCTCGGCCAATCCGTCCGGTACCTGGGGCCCGGGGGACCTTAGTGGACGAGAGGCCCGACCGCAAGATCTCCGACGCGGGAACGGAATCGAGTCTGGGCGTGCGTCAGGCGTAGTGGCTCATCGTCGAGCGCTCTTTCCGATTCTCTTCCTTCTGCTGCTCGCCGCGCTCTTCCATCTTCCGCTCGCGTTCGCAGTCGGCTTCCGAGACCCAGTCGAACTTGAGGTCCTCCGGGTGCTCGTGGGCGACGAATGCGCCGGCCTCGAAGGCGGAGAAGATCAGGTCGTCGATGTTGTCGGATTCGGTGCCGTCGAGCTTGCCGGCGAGCCGCCAGTACCAGTCCGGGGCCTTGCCCGCTGCCTGGAGGTACTCCGTGACGAGGTCGAGGATCGACGTGTGGTCGTCTGCGAGACGGACATGCAGATGCTTGTGTTCGTCATCGACGTCGCCATCCGAGGACGGGCTGGAAGGAGGCACGGGGACGCGAGTTTCGACGGACCTATAACGGTGCCCGACGGGGGGAACGACGCGCCCCGGCGGAGGGATAATACGCACCTCGACGATGGCCCCTCGGGGTTCCGATGGCAGGGGGGTATGATCCGACCGTGGCGCCGTCGCCGCCTACGGCGCCGAGCCCCCCCGCCCCCGCGCGCCACGCCTATCTCGTCGGCCGATTGAGATCCCGCCAGATCACCATCGAAGAGGCCCAGGAGCTGTACGAGCTCCAACAGGCGCTCATCCTCCGCCTCTCCTCCCCCCCTCCCACCCGATATGTCGCGCCCCCCCCCGCGCCGGCGGCGGACGCTCCCGCCTCTCCTGTCGCCCGCCCTACGGCGACGTTCACGCTGGGGGATGACGCCCTGTGGCTCGGGTTGCTGGGGCTCGGGGCTTCGGCCGGAATCTTCGCGGCGATCCTGAAACGATCCCAAGCGGGCCCCGCGGCCGATACCACCGGCACCTCTCGGTGACGGGAGGGGACGTGGGGCGCTCGTTCGTCTTTGCCCACTTGGCCGACGCCCACGTCGGGGCGTGGCCCCGCGACCCGGCGTTCCGGAGCGCGCTCCGCGACAGCGTGCTTCGCGCGCTCGAGGTCGTCTCCGAGCGCGACTGCGCCTTCCTGCTGATCTCGGGCGATCTGTTCCACACCCCGATCCCGGACCCGACCGAAGTGGCGCCGATCGCTGCCGCGCTCCGACGTCTCGTGGCGGAGGGCCGGCGGGTCTACACCATCTACGGCTCCCACGACTACGTCGCGCACCGGACGAGCTGGCTCGACGTGCTCGCCGAGAGCGGTCTCTTCCTTCGGGCGGCGCCCGAGCCGGTGCATAGCCAGGACGACCGGTGGTCGCTCCGGTTCCTCGTCGACGCGCCGACCGGCGCTGTGATCGCCGGCCTCTCCGGTCGCTCGCGGGGCCTCGACGCGGCGTACTTCCGCTCCATCGACAGCGAATCGTTCCGCGCCGCGCCGGGATTCCATATCTTCCAGTTCCACGCCGCGGTGAAGGAGTACCTTCCCGCGCCCCTCCGCGACCACGTCGACGGGATCTCCGTCGAGGATCTACCGGGCGGCTGCCAGTACTACGCCGGAGGGCACATCCACGCCACGTACGAGGGCACGGGGCCGGGGGGAGGGAGACTGGTGAATCCGGGAGCCGTCTTCGGGACGAGCCTCACCGACCTGGAGAACGCCACCCACGACATCACCCTCCAGGGTCTCGCGATCGTGACGGTCCGAGAGGACGAACCGACTGTCGAGCTGGTCGCCACCGGGCCCGGTCGGCGGATTCAGATGTTCGATATCGACGTCGACGGCAAGCGGCCGGAGG
This sequence comes from Thermoplasmata archaeon, assembly GCA_022750455.1. Classification (GTDB taxonomy): domain Archaea; phylum Thermoplasmatota; class Thermoplasmata; order Lutacidiplasmatales; family UBA184; genus JAKIVR01. The sequence goes on from JAKIVR010000054.1 coordinate 10,102, forward strand.
AGGCCCAGTCGATCGTCGCGCAGAGCCTCGAAGAGCACGGTACGCCGGGGGGTTTGCTGATCCCTCGGCTCCGAGGGACGCTCATCGAGGGATCGAGTCGGGCCCTCGGACTGCATGCCGTGGCCGAGAGTGCGGGGGCGAACGGGCTCGGCAGCGTGCACTTTGACCTGAAGCAGCTTACGCTGCCGGGCTCGACGCCGCAGGCGGACGCGTTCCGGCCCGAGTCGGAGATCGAGGAGGAGGTCGTCCGGCAGCTCGCCGCCCGGGCGCCACCGGCGCTCTCCCACCAGGTCGGTCCGGAGGCGTTGGGACCGCTCGCCGATCTGCTCCGGGACCTCGGAGTGGCCCAATCCGAAGGACAGAGCAAGACCGATTACCAGGAGGAGCGGATCCACACCGCTCTCCAACTGCTCGGGGTCCGGACGCCGACCCGGATCCGGGAGGAGTGAGCCGTGCGTCTCGCCTCTCTCCGCGTCCATAACGTCCGCAGCTACCGGGACGCGCGCATCGACCTGCCCCTGGGCACGACGTTGATCGCCGGCGACGTCGGCGCCGGCAAAACGAGTCTCCTGTACGCGATCGAGATGGCGCTGTTCGGTCCGTCCCAAGTGAACGCCGAACACCTCGTCCGGCACCGGGCTGCCGAGGCCGAAGTGATCCTCGAGGTCGAGGAGGACGGCGCCCGCTACGTCTTCCGGCGGCGCCTTCGCCGACATCTGAGCCGGGGGCGGGCCACGTTCGATCCGGAGCTGAACTCCTTCACCGCGGACGGCCGGACCACGGAATACTCGGCCACCGAGCTCCGGCAGCGCTCCATCGAGCTGCTCGGCTTTCCCGACAATCCGAACCCGCGGGCCCGCTCGGACGTCTGGCGGTGGGCCGTCTACATCCCGCAAGAGAGGATGCGAGACGTCCTCGACCAGAACCCCGCGGCTCGCGTCGAGACGATCCGCAAGGCGCTCGGGCTCGAGCAGTATCGGACGGCGTGGGAGAACGCCGACCTCGTTCGGAAGGCGCTCGATGACCGGGCGGGCGCCGCCGAGTCGGAGGCCGAGATGCTCCGGCACTGGGAGGACGAGCTGCGCGTCGCCGAATCTCAAGCGAGCGCCGCGACGGAGATCCTGGAGGAGATCCGACGGCAGGAGGCCCCCCTACTCGAACGGCGTGCCTCGGCCCAATCCTCGCTGCGGAGCATTGAATCGGAGCTCACCCGTCGGGAAGGCCTCATCCAACGGGCGACCGCGCTCCGTTCCGAGATCGCCACGTTGGCTCGCCGCCACGACACCCTCACCGAAGGGGTCGCGACCTACCTCCGCGAGGCGGAGGAGCTCGACGCCCGAGCGCAAACCCTCGCCGCCTCGGCCACCGAACTGGAGCGAGAGAGTAAAGGAGCGGAATCCCTCCGCGCCCAGGCGACTCAGCTCCGGCTCGAATGGGAGGCTCTCGAACGGCAACGGGAGGACGACGGGCGACGTGAGACGACCTTGGCGGTCGCGCGACGAGCCGTCCAGGAGACCGCCTCGCGGATCGAGGAGCTCCGCACCAGTTGGACCCGTGCCCGGGAGGAGCTGGCCCACGCCGAGGCGGAGGGACCCAGCCACGAGCCCCCCGCCCCCACGCCTCGCGAGGTACCGGAGATCGAGCACGCGTTGGAAGAGCTCGATCGGTCGATCCGAGACGCGATCGCCGCCCAGGCCGAACAGTCCCACATCGCCGACGACCTGACCTCGATCGTCGACGCCGGAACCTGCCCCCGATGCCACCAGGCCGTGGCTCCGGAAGCGTTTCGGGCACATCTGAGCGCGGCCCGAGCCGCCGCCGATGCCGCGCGAGAGAAGGAGTCAAGTCTACTCCGGCAGAAGGAGGAGACCGTCGCCGAGCGCCGCTCTCGAGAGCGATTTGAGCGCGCGCGCGAGCGGTACGTGCAGGTCACGGCGCGGCGCGCCGAGCTGCGGGCGGTCGTCGTGCGATCGTCCCACGAGCTCGGGGAGTTCGACGCCCGGGCGACGGTCGCCGGCACGGAGCTCGAACAGGCCATCGCTGCCCGAGCCGAGATCCAGCCCCGGATCGAACGTCGGCTCTCCCTCCAGGCCGAGCGCGATACCGCGGAGCGACGCCTGGCCGAGATCGACGAGCGCTCGCGCCGATCGAGCCATCTCCGAGTCCAGGAAACCGCCGCCGGGGACGCGGCCCAACTCCGCCGTCAGGACGCCGAACGCCGGCGCCCGGAGCTGGAGGAGATCGATCGAACCCGCACGAGCGCGCACGAGGAACTCCTTCGGTGGGAGACGGACCTGAGCCACAGCGCGGAGCTGGCAGAGTCCCGACGGGCCGCGGAGGAGACCGTCGCTCGACTCCAGATGGAATGGGAGAAGGCGCTCACCCGTCGGGCGGCGGCCGAACAATCCGGTCAGGTCGCGGAGGACCAACGCGACAAGGCGGTTCGACATCTGGCGGACCGCGACGTCCGTCGCGCGCGCGCGGATCACCTCCGAGCCTTGTCGGAATGGCTGAGCGCTACCTTCCGACCGGCGCTTCTCGAACTCGAGCGACGTCGGCTCACCCAGGCGCAGGGAGAGTTTGATCGGGCCCTCACCCGATACTTCGCCGCGTTGGTCGACGACCCCACGTTCCTCGCGAGGATCGATGGGGCGTTCTCGCCGCGCGTCGAGATCGATGGGGACGAGACCGAAGCGGCCGCGCTGAGCGGGGGGGAGAGAACCGCCTTGGCTCTCGCCTACCGCCTCGCGATGGGCCACGTCGTTCGGGGGTTGGGTCGATTGCGCCTCGGCACGATGGTCCTCGACGAGCCGACCGACGGCTTCTCCCCCGAGCAGAGCGC
>JAKIVR010000055.1 GCA_022750455.1 Thermoplasmata archaeon
CTCCCCCCGGAAAGTGAACGCGATCGCCCTAATCGCGCCGACCGCCACCATCTCGATCATTCGGGATTTCAAGGTCCGCGAGAAGCGGGCCGTCGACCTGCCGGACCGGGTCGTCGGCGTGGTGCGTTGCCCGAACACGAACTGCATCAGCAACCAGCGAGAGCCGATCGAGAGCGAGTTCGTGGTAGATCACCGGCGGCCGGTCGTGCTGCGTTGCGACTACTGCGAGCGTCGCGTGGACGAGTTCCGCTCGCTGCTCCTGTAGCGACGCGCGGACACGGCGGCCCAGATGACGAGCGACCTCGGGATCTTCCTCATCGTCTTCGCCGTCGTCGGGGGCACGGAGCTCATCGACCGGACCCACTTCGCCGTGATCGGACTATCGGCGAAACAACCGCCGCTCCCCACGTGGATCGGAGCGGCCGGCGCCTTCCTGATCACGACCGGGATCGCGATCGTCATCGGCGCGACCTTGGTGGACCTCCTCGGCGGACAACTCGTCTACCTCCGCCTGGGGGGCGCTGCCCTCCTCCTCGGCTACGCGACGTACCTGGTCCTCACTCCGTCCGAGGAGCGGACCCCGCCGTCGGGCCGGTCGGCGGCCGCGACGGCGTTCCTCTTGATCCTGCTTCTGGAGCTGGGGGACACGACGCAGATCCTGGAGGTGGTGTTCGTGGCGACGTTCGCCGATCCACTGATCGTCTTCGCGGCGGGGGCCTCCGCGCTCGCCACCGTCGCCGCGGTCGGCTGCACCATCGGATCGCAGCTCGGCGAGAAGGTCGAACCCAAACTTCTCGACCGGATCGTGATCGTGGCCCTCTTCGTGATCGGGATCGTGACGATCGTGTACGCCCTCGACCCCGGGATCTTCCCGGCCGCTCTGGGCTGACGATTATTGCGGCTCGGCCGCACGGTCGGGCGCCGTCGGCGGCCCGGCGAGCGCGTCGTGACGGGGGGTCCACACGGCGTGAAACTGCTGACGCATCTTCGCCGAGCCGAGGCTCTCCCGGTACGCCTTGGATTCCGGCGGAGACTCCGCGGCCCCGGCGAGCTCGGCCAACCGCAACCAGGCCTCGCTGCGGAGAGGGAGCGGGGTGTACGCCGCCGTGAGGTCCGCGACCGCGATCCATCGATCGCACGCACCCGAGGCGTCCTCATGCTGGGACGCCCACCGGCCTTCCAAGAGCAGAAGGTGCAGCAAGGCCGGGGACGGGGGGAGCAGTCGCAACGTGTCGGCCAGGAATCGAGCGCGCTCCAGAGCCGGCCCGAGCTTGGAATCGTCCGCCGCACTCTGGAATAGGAGCTCGATCGCGTCGAGCCTCAGGAGCAGCTCGCTGGGCCGCAGATGGTTCTTCTCGGCCGCCAGGATCGCCCGGTCGAGCACCGCCAAGGACGCGTTCCGTTCTCCCCTCGACGCGAGGATCCGGGCATCGATCTCGTCCGCGTACAATTGAAGTCGAGGTCGCTGGAGCCCCGCGAGGAGCGCCCGAGCCGCGTCCATGCACTTCGACGCGACCTCCCGCTCGTCCGCGTCGCCCATCAGCAGTCCTCCGGCCGCGGTGATCAGCACCATCGCCCGACCGGGCCCGACGGAGATTGGGCGGGCCATCTGGAGCACCCGGACCAGTTCGGATCGCGCCTTCCCGATCCGACCCTGGTCGAAATGGAGCTCGGTCAACGCCGCGGTGACGCAGAGCTCGGCGGACGGCGCTCCCGCGTCCCGAAGTCGGTCCGCGATCTCGGCGAGGTCGGAGAGGAGGGCGGGCCGAGGGCCCGCCACGCGCAGCGCCGGCAAGAGCGCCGCGGCGAGGTCTTCGATCCGTTCCGGGTTCAGATGCGCTTGGATCGCCAGCGGCAGGCTCTCCCGCAGCTCCCGCTCCACCGATTCGAGACGACCGGTAAAGACGAGAACGCGCGTGCGGAGCACGCGGATCGAGGCCTCGATGCCGAGGCGGGCCTCGCCGGCGATATCGGCCGAGCAGAGGATCGCACCATCGAGCATCTCGACGGCCTCGTCGAATCGGCCGGCCTTCTCGAGCTCCTCGGCACAGGTGTTCAGGAACCACAACGTTTCGGCATCCCGGCGGGAAGCGACCTTGTGGCGGGCGATCTGGACCCGTTGGTCCAAGGTCGGCTCGGGATGCAGCGCCAACAGCGCGCTGGCGATCCGCGAATGCAGTTGCCGCCGCTCCTCGGGGTTGATCCCTTCGAGGATCGCCGGACCCCACCGCTCGGAGACGAGGCCGACCTTGTCCTCGCGGAGGCGGAGGACCTTCGCGTTCGTCGCCTTGCGGATCGCCTCCGCGGTCTGGGACGGGGAGATCTTCTCGGCCCGGCTCAGGGTGATCGACGTCGCCTGACCCTCCAGGAGGATGGCCGTGCGGATCAGGGATTGAACTTCGAGAGGCAACCCCTTCATTGCCGCGCGAGCGCGCTGGGCTTCCGCCGGATCCAGCGGATCGGACCCCGCCGGGATCCATTCCACGTCCGGGCGCCCGACCAATCGTTCGTTCCACAGCTCGACCGCCGGGCTTCCGGAGTCGAGCGAGAGCAGGAGGAGCACCGGCCGCCACCGGATCCTCTCGGCGAGCAACAGGAGGAACTCGCGACTTTCGTGGTCGATTGCGACCGCGTCGTCGATGAGCAGCACCAGGGGACCCTCGAACAGTTGGTCGTGGAGGTCTTTGGTCAGACGGGCCCAGAACTCATCGGCGGAGACCGCCAAGGCGGCTCGGGCCGGCGAGCTCCCGCGACGGCCCCGGCGGGGCGTGCCACCTCGGACCGCGGTCGGGGCGGGCGACTCGGCTTCGGCCTCCTCCGATGGGTCGTCCGTGGGGACGAGCGGAGCGACCGGACCGGCCCGGTACGCATCCCACAGGTGACTGACGAGCGCTCCTCCCACCGCCCGCTCGTCGCGGACGCCCCGGACCTCGATGAGCGCCGCGTCGATCTCGCTCAGCCGCTCCCGGATCTCCCCCAGGATCTCGGTCTTCGCGGAGCCGGGCGGCCCGGAGAGGACGACCGTGCGGCCGGCACCCTCCAAGAGGCTCCCAAGAGCCCGCTCGAGGGCGGGGGGATTATACGTCAACGGTGAAGGGCCGCCACGTCTGGGCGGGTTCATAATACCGCCTAGCCCCGGGCGAAGTGGGGGGAACGCCCGGACCGGGAGCTACGGGCGACGGCCCGACCCGGAGGCGCCGTTTTATCACCGGGCGAGTGGGGACTCCGATGCCCACCATCCCAGGCCCGAGTCGACGCCAGCTCCTCCATCGCCCCGTGCGCCCGGTCGACGTGGAGAAGCTCCGGGGGCTCGGGGACCTCCTGACTCAATTCCAGTCGTCGTCCATCCAAGCCCGGAACCTCGGCCGCTGCCTCGAGGTCTGGGAGAACGCCCTCACCGATCGGAAGCGACCGACGATCTTCCTCGGACTCTCGGGGCCACTGATCGCGGCCGGACTCCGCAAGATCCTCCGGGACATGATCGACTGGGGGCTCGTCGATGTCGTCGCCTCCACCGGTGCGGTCCTGTATCAGGACCTGTACCAGACCGTCGGCGGGCAGCATTTCATGGGAGACCCGCGGGCCAACGACCTCCACCTCCGCGAACACTACATCGACCGGATCTACGACACGTACGTCGACGAGCGGCAGTTCGAGAAGACGGACCGTGCGATCGGAGCAGTGACCGACAAATTCCCCAACCGCCCGGCGTCGTCCCGCGAGTACCTCCAGTTCCTCGGCGAGCAGTTCCCGAACCCCGATTCGATCCTGGCGACGGCCGCGCGTCGGGGCGTCCCGGTCTTCTCCCCCGCCCTGATCGACAGCTCGATCGGGATCGGCCTGACCCTCCACTACCAGGCCCACCGCGGGAAGCCCCGCTTCATGCTGGACGCCGTCCGGGACAACTACGAGCTCGTGCAGATCCTGACGCATTCCCCCCGCACCGCCGTCATCTACATCGGGGGCGGAACTCCGAAGAACTGGATCAACGACGGGATCGTCATGGCGAACTACGCGTTCGGACGCGAAGGCGAGGGCCACTTCTACGCGCTGCAGATCACGACGGACGCACCGCACTGGGGCGGGCTGTCGGGCAGCACCCTCGACGAGGCGCAATCGTGGGGGAAGATCTCCAAGAGCGCGACGCGATCAATGGCCCACGTCGAAGCTTCAATCGGACTTCCCCTCCTCGTCGGGGCGCTCTGGCAGCGCCGCGCCGTATGGGCCAAGCGCTCTCGGTTGAAGTTCGAGTGGACCGGGGACGAGGTTCAGATCCGCCGTCGTCCCCGGTAGGTCCCGCACGACTCTACCGATCCCCACGGGATCCGATCTATCCGCCCGCACCTGGGGTTCCCAGGACCGAGGGATCCCCGCCCGACCGGCCGTTCCCAGGGAGCCGCGTCCGGCCGGACACTCCGACGGCACCGGGCGCACCGAGCCGGAGATATCCCAAGAGTGATACCCCCGTACGCCTCCGGGCCGTCACCTCGCATGCCGGAGAACAAATGCCCCACCTGTGGTGCCGCCCTCGAAGCCGGATTCATCTCGACGTCGAACGGATCCGGATTGTTCTGGTCGCACGAGTCCCAATCGATGCGCCTGCGCCCGAAGGACCAGGAAGTGCTGGTCCCGACGAAGTTCGGAGGCACGTACTCCGCGAACCTCCCGGGCGAACGGTGCCGGGCGTGCTCGACGATCCTGGTCCGGACCCCCCCGAAGAGATCGAAGTCGCCCTGACAGGCCGGGGCTCCCGGCCGATAGCAGTCCATCGGGGTTTCTGCCGGTCCAAGCTGCCTACGGGCCGCCCGCGACCCCCACACCATCGACGAGCAGAGGCGGGGCATGGAATGACCCGACCAACGTGGCGCGAGAGCCGATCGCCCGAACGCCCCCGAGCAGCGTCCCCTCCAACGTGGGGCCCAACACGGGTCCCCCGACGGTGCCTCCGCGGAGCGGTTCCCCGATCTTCCCTCCGTGGATCCGGTAGGCGGCCCGGATCTCCCCGCCGAACGTGCCGGCGACCGGGTCCGGGAACGGGAACCCGAGCTGCGTGAGCCAGATCCCTTCCCCCACCTGCTCGGCGAGCTCCGACACATCGCCCCCAGGTCCCGGAGGGATCACCAGATTCGTGGGGCTCACCGACAGGCCCGAAGCAAAGCGGTACCACGCCGCGCCGAGTCCGCCCCCGCGCAGGGCGCTCCCCGTGGCCGGATGTCCGAGCGCGGCGCCGTGCAGGCTGTCATAGAGGTGGGCGGAGACGACCCCGTTCTCCACCAACGCTCGTCGGACCTCGGGAGTTCCTTCGTCGTCGATCGGTTGGGTGCCCGTCCCCCAAGGAAGCCGTCCGTCATCCCACACCGTGACTGCTGGGGGAGCGATCGCGGTCCCGACCGTCGTTCCCATCTGGCGGAGCTCGGCCGGGCCCGAGAGTCGGAAGCCGAGAACGGGCGGTACGATGTCGGCGAGGACGTCGGCGGGGAACACCACGGTCTGAGGGCCCGTGGAGGGGGCGCGGGCCCGACGCATGTCCTCCGCGAGCTTCACCCAGGTGGGAACGTCGACCCCGAGGTCCGCCTCGGCGACCCGTCGAGCGCTCCGGTTCACCCAGAACTCGCCGGGGGGCGCTCCCTCGGGACCTCCTGACGCCTTGACGGCGACCTCCAGCTCGGCCTCCGTCGAAGCGAACTGCGCCGACAACCCTTCCGAATTGGCGATCGAGGACTCGGCCAAGGTCGCGCGGATCGATCCAAAGCTCGGGACCCCTCGGGGCGTCGTCTCGAACGCCGCCAGCAGACCGGCGACGAACGCGTCGAGGGTTCCGGCCGGATCGGCTTGGAACCGCTCATCCACGATCGAGAGGGACGGCAGCGAGGGGGCCGAGCCGGGGAGCTCGACCTTGGACGCCGGGAACGAGGCGTACTGCGCTGCCGCTTCGGCCCGCTGGACGGTCCGGTCGATGGCCCCGGCGTCGAACTGGTTCGAGGCGGCGAATCCGACCCGGATCGACTTCTCCGCCGGCCGGAAGAGGCGGAGCCCGTACCCATGGGTGGCGAGCGGCCCCCGCACGAGCTCGATCTGATCGCCGTTGAAATGGATCTCATGCCGGGTCGCCCGTTGCGCGTACACTTCCCACGGAGCGGTCGCGGCCGCACGGAGTCGAGGCGCGAGCTCGGCGGCGAGATTCTCGGTCATGCCGTCCCCACGACCCCCTCGGAGAGGACGTACGTACCGCCCGTTCCCGCCGGGAGAAGGTCGGTGTGCCCCTTGCCGCAGAATCCCGGGTCCATCCGGAAGTACTCCTTCTTGCCGACCCCGCGGATCGCTCCGAGGAAATCGAGGACCCGACCCGACAGGGCCATCCCCGAGACGAGTGGCCCGAGCTCGCCGTGGACGATCCGGTGTCCGTAGTGCGTCTTGATCTGCATCTGGCCGCCCAACGGATCCTCCATGCCGCTCGTCACCCGCTCGAGAACGACGCCGTCCTTCGCCTCCCGTACTAGCTCTTCGAAGCTCCAGTCCCCGGGTTCGACGTAGGTGTTCGTCATCCGCACGAACGCGCGGGAGAGATAGTCGGCCCGCCGGGAGTTCCCGGTCGGCGTCGAACCCAACGCGTGGGCGGTCTCCCGGTCGTGGAGCATCTGACGGAAGACGCCCCGGTCGACCATCACCGTCCGCTGAGCTTCGGTCCCCTCGTCGTCGAACGACATTGACCCCCACCCCGCGGGAAGGACCCCCGAGTCGACCAACGTGAGCCCCTCGGGACCGACGCGTTGCCCGAGGAGCGGTTTCAGGTACGACCGGTCCCGCATCGCCTGGTCCGCCTCGGTCCCGTGCCCGAACGATTCATGGGCGAGCACGCCTGCCGTCCCCGGATCGAGCAGCACCGTCATCGCCCCGGTCGGTGGGGCTTCGGCCTTCAGCAGGGCCAACGCGGTCCCGGCCGCCTCCCGGACCCCGTCCTCGGAGAACGACTCCGCCCGCTCGAACCCTCCGGTCCAACCCTCGGTGAGGGCGGTGTACTCGACCCGACCGTTCTCCCGGGCGACCGGGACGACGTTGACCGCCCCCCGGTCGACCGATTGGTACAACCGGGCGCCCGCGCTCGACAGGAACAGCCGCTCGTTCGTCGCCGTGCTCACCGAGCAGATGGCGTTGAAGATCCCATCGACCGACTTCGCGATCTCGTACCAATGGCGCGAGAGCTCGACGTGCTCGGCGATCGGGACGTCGACCGGTCGGCGTGCGCCGACGAGGGATTTCTCCCCGCGGGCCGTGGAAGGCCCCCCGGGGACCGGGCGTTGGGGACCCGTGCCGTGGGCGACCGAACGCAGGATGCCGTCCACCGCCCGGTCGAGAGAGCTCGCCGCCAGATCCGGAGCGCTCCCTTCGATCCACCGTCGGCCGTCCCAGGCCCGGAGCACGGCCCCGCGGATCTCGGCCGACGGCCGCGCGGCCGTCTGCGTCCGCTCGACCCGCGCCTGGATACCGGAGGAGAACTCCGCCATCGCGTCCGCGTACGGGGCGCCTTGGGAGAGGCGGACGATCGCCCGTTCCAGCGGCGACTCCGCGTCGCGAAGTGAGAACATGAAATCCCCAGACACCGGCACTCAAGAAGCGTGCGGCCCCGAATCGTCGCTTCGGGGGGGCCGGCGACGGGTGAGGACGAACGCCCCCATCGCGACGGCCACGACGACGACCGCCGCGAGGGCGTACCACGCGTCGAGGTTCGACGACCCCCCTCCGCTCGACCCGATGGAGTTGGAGTTCGGAGCCGGGCCGAGGACGGAAACGACCCACGGGACCGAGAGATTCTCCTCCCCGGCGGCGTCGGTGATCTGGACCGTGAACGAGTACTCGCCGGTCGCCGCGGCGGTCCAGTTGAGCTCCGGACCTTCGGGCCCGCTCGAGGCCGGGGACGCCCCGATGAACCACGCGTAGTGGTACGGCCCCGTTCCGTTCTCGGCCGTCGCCGTCAGTTGCACGGCCGTCCCCGGCACGAGGCGGCTCTCATTGGCGACGACCTTCAGGATCTCGACGCTCGGCGGCGGTTGGACCACCTGGACCCAGGAGGTGGTCGCGGTTCCATCGAGTCCATCCGTCACGACGACGGTCACCGTCTGGTTCGACGGGGCCGGGACCGTCCACGTCATGTTGAACGGCACGGCGCACGGCTCGGGGGCCGCTTCGACCTGCTGGTCGACGCTCCACGCGCAGAGGTACGGGCCGAGACCCCCTGTCACCGAGACGTTGTATGAGGAGGTCGCGCCGGCGTCGGTCGGGAGGGCGCCCCGGAATCCGCGAACTCCGAGGGGCTTCTCGACGAGCAAGGCGTTCGCGAGGACGGTCGTGTGATCCCCCGCGGCATCCGTGACCGTCACGTTGGGGAACGAGAGTCCGGAGCTCGACGGGTGGCAGACGAGGGTGGGGGTCGAAGCGCTCCCACACCCGACGGGCAGATCGCCCCAAACGAACTGGAGCGGCGCCACGCCCCCGAGCGTCCGCACAGAGAACGTCGCGTTCTGGCCGAGATCGATCTCCGGGGACGAGACGCCGGCGATCGCTCCGAGGCGTCCCCCGAACGAATTCTTTGTGATGTTCTCTTGATTGTTGGGGTACGGTGGATCCACGGCGGATCCGGTGAGCTCGCGGACGTAGCTGCCGGTCAGAGACCCGGCGGTGAGGGTCTGATTGTACGCTTCCGGTGTCAGCGAGTTGATCGAGCTCACCGAGGTGATCTGGCCCGCGTTCGGGCTGGTCAGCTTCTCGGTCCCCGAGTACACACCGTTCGCCCCCTCCAGCGCATTCGAGACGTTCGTGGCGAGGAGCACGGAACGACCTCCCGGCATCGTATGGCTCACGTCCGATTCTTGCCAGGATTGGAGGCCGTTCAGGAACGAGTTGGTGAAGCTCACGTTCTCCGGGTACCCGCCGTCGGTCGTGCTGGTGACGACGGCGACGTCCCCGAGGTCGACGTCGAGCGTGAAGTTCAGCGTCCGGTTCTCCCACCAGCTCCCCGACGGCCCTGTCCCGTTCACGCTCTCCACGGTCCGCTCGTGGAGCGAGAGGTTCTCCCACACCGAGCCGGCCAAGCTCACGTTGCTCGAGAACAGGTCCCGCCACGTCCCCTGGACGCTCGTGGGGGCCCCGTCCGGGGCGCGCAGGAGGCTCGCCCACGAGTACGACGCGTTGGTCTCTTCGTCGTAGGCGGTGGCCGAGTTGGTGATGTGGGGCGCGCTCGAGTACGAGTGAACCGAGACCGAGCTCCCGTACGACTCGTTGGCGCTCGTGTTCAACAACAGGGCCCCGCTGAGGATCCACCGACTTCCGCTGGAGATCCCCGCGAGGCTCGCGGTGTACTGGTGGGTGCCTTCCAACAGCCCCAGCAGGGGCGTCGCGTCGAAGTGGTACGGACGGTCGGAGGTCGTGAACACGGCCGGGATCGGCCGCCACAGGAACAGGTTGATCCCCCCCGTGTTGATGTACGGGAACGGAAGCACCGAGGCGATCGGAGTTCCGTCCACGGAGACGTCAAATGACCGGAACCCGGGCATCGTCGTGTACCAGAACTCGTCCGGATTGAACCCGTACGCCCAGAGCTCGAGCGTGGCGTTCGTGACGTTCTGGGGCACGGTCGCATTCACGTCGAGCGTGGGGATGGTGGGGGTGACCGCCGTCGACAGCCACAACGGCACGATGTCGTTCGGTTCAGGTGGGGGGAGCCCCCCCGGGGCGGTCGGATAGAATGCCAGCGAGAGGTTGACGACGAAGTGTCCGCCGAGCAGCGCCTCGCCGAACAGGAAGGTGACGTTCACGGACCCGTGCAGCAAACTGACGTACGGGGTGACGTCCTGGTCGACCGTCCAGGTCCCGTACTCCGGGCTCGTCCCGAACATCACCTGGACGCCCCCCAAAAACGCGCGGTACGACGAGTCGTAGACATCCCCGACAGCGGTCCCCGTGAAGTTCAGGACGACCCGGGCCCAGCTCCCCGTCGGCACGGAGACGTTCTGCTCGAAGCAACAGCCGTCGGACTGGTTCAGAAGGTAGAGTACCGTCGGCGTGGTGGTGGCCGGTGGGAGGGGCGGCGTGTCGAGCACGGCGGAGCTCGGGACCCCGCTCCACGGTCGCGGGAGGCGGGCGAGCGACGGGGCCCAGGTTGTGTTCCACGCATGAAACGACGAGATCGGAATCGAGCGGGGGAGAGCGGCCTCGGGCGCCGGATTCGGATTTCGGGCCGCGGCCCCATGGGTCGCGAGCGAGAGGGGCATCGGGGAACGCGGGGCCCCCGCGTGGGTCGCGGAGGAGATCGGAACGATCGCCCCCGGAGGGAGCAGGAGCACGACGACCACGAGCAGTACGGAGGCGATCAGCAGTCCACGCATCGCGGGCCTCCCTCGGAGAGCGTATCGGAGCCGAGGGGAAATTCCTTACGGGGCCGTGGTCCCGGAGGGGGGAGCGGCGCCGCCTCGACGCAAACCGCGATCAGAGCGCGGCCGCCCCCGTAGGAGCGTACGTGGGGATGCGGGCGAGATGGATGCCGGCCACCAGGCTCCAGAGGATGACCGGTGCGACCACGATCCGCTCGATGCCTCCGACGCCCAGCGCCCCGTACCGCCCCGACGCGGTCACCGCGATCGCCGCCAAGGTCACCAATCCCGAGAGAAGCGTGTACAGTCGGAGCCGATCCCAGCGAGTGTCCCGGAGCATCGCAAGCGTCAGCACCGTGAGACCGAGCCCGCTCGCGAGGAACGTCCAGCCCGCGGCGAGCTGGTGGATCCCCGGATGCACGTTCTCCGGGATGCAACCGACGAGGATCGCGCCCACCGCGGCCGCCATCAGTAGGCCGAGCCCGAGGGTGCGAGAGGTTTTTTCCCGGAACGCGGAACGGATCAGCCAGATCCCGAGAAGTGTCAGCAGCCCGAAGGCGATGATCGAGGCGCTGAACACGTACCAGAGCTTCGAGTTGTTGGTGTTCCCAAGGTCGCTGATGTAGTTCGCCGTCAGGCTGTAGCCCGGATATTGCGATTGGACGACCGCCATCGCGAGGACGAACTGGGCCGCCCCGGCGGCCAGCACGACCGCGCCCACGTGGACGGATCGGCGCACCAATGGTCCCAGCCGGTCCGTCAAGATCCTCCTCGACCGACCCGGTCACGGGATCCCGTGCCGGGGTCGACCGCCCGGCAGGTCCCTACCGCCCCTTAAGCGAGGCCGTCGGCGCAGGAGCGACTCTCCGCGGCACCCCGGTGCCTACCCGTCCTCGGTCGGCTCGTCCTCGCCGGTCTGCACGACCTCGGCGTCGATGATCGAGGGGGCCGCGTGATCCCCGTAGCCTTGGTACCCGTGCAGCGGGATCGCCCGCGACGGCGACGGGGGCTCGAGGATGTCGACCTGCGGAGGTTCGGCCTTCCGGCGGTAGGAGAGGACGGCCGCGATCGCGACGGCGGCGGCGATCGCCGCCACGACCCCGTACGCCAGCCAGGGGCTCGAGGTGGAAGGCGGGCCGACGACGCCGCCCAGCTCGAGCGTGACATTGATCTCCCGGGGGGCCGCCGAGCCGATCTGGATCTGCTCGTCCACCGAGGAGTAGCCCGGGGCGCTGACGACGATCCCGTACGTGCCCACGGGAAGGTCCGTTTGGATGCGCCCGAGCGAATCGGTGGACGCCGTCGTCCCCCACGCGTACCCGTCGGGCACGCTCCCGTTGGTCCGCACGGTCGCGCCCGGGATCCCGAGGCTGTCGAGACCCCCGATCACCGTCACGGTCACCAACGCCTCCACGGGAGTGAGAACGAGCTGGGGCAGGTCGACCGGTCGCCCGTCGACCGCGATCGTCACGTTCCGAGCCGCGTAGGGGACTCCCGTCCCTTCCGGACCGGCGAGCTCCACGATGTACGTCCCGTTCGGCAGTTGCGCGGTGAACTCCCCGGTGGAATCAGTGGTCGTGAGGCTCGCCCCGGCGAGGAGCAGCTCCGCGTTCGCCACGGCTCGGTCGGTGAGGCCATCGATGACGGTGCCTTCGACAGGGAGGGTGAACGGGCCGAGGCTGAAGTTGAGGTCCCGTACGGAGAATCCGCGGACATCGAACGACTCGGAGAGAGTGGCGTGGGAAGGAGCGATCACCGAGATCGTCCACGTCCCGTTCGTCAGGCCGAGCTCGTACGATCCATTCGACGCACTGGCGGTGGAGATCGGCTGGGGCGACGGACCGACGGCGATGATCACGGCCGCGGCGATCGGGTTGCCGGTCTCGGCGTCCGTCACCATCCCTCCGACCGTGTAGCTCTGCCCCGGGACGGCCGGTTGAAGGAGGAACTCCGGGCCCGGGAGGATCGTGGCCGCCGTCACCGAGACCGCCACCTGATCGTCCTCGAAGCCGGTCGCCTGGACGAGGAGGGAGGCCGCGCCCGGTCCGCCGAGGGCTAGATACCCCCCGGTCGGCGTCGAATACACCGGCGCCGAACAGTCATCGCCCTCGGTGTTCGGGCACAACGTCACGAGAGCGCCGACGACGGGGGCGTGGTCCGCCGCCGAGAGGACGGTCCCGGTGAGGCCGCCATCCTCCAAGAGGCCGACCTCGCCCATGGAGACGGTCTCGAACCCGTTCACGGCGAGCGGGAACGACGCGTTGCCGAACCCCGGGGCCCCGGCATCGAAGACGTAGTCCCCGGGCGCCAGGTACGCGGTGAACGTTCCGCTCGAGTCGGTGGTGACCGGGTAGCCGCAGTACACCAGAAAGTGGAACGTCAGC
>JAKIVR010000056.1 GCA_022750455.1 Thermoplasmata archaeon
ACGTCACGGTGCTGAAGGAGCTCGCCGACACCTACCCCCGACGGGAGCTGTTCGCACTGCCGTACACCCAGTTCCTCGGGCCGTACGCGTTCCACGAGGAGCACCGATTCCGGTACGTCCGGAACCTGCCCACGATCCATCCGATCTACGATGGGTGGACGTTCGGGTACCGCCTCATGCCGACCGACCTCCTCCGGTGGAGAGTGGTGAAGCGACTCACCGCACGCTGGGCCGTCTCGCTCCTCCAAGACCGCATCGCCGTCGACCTCCCGGAGCAGATCGTCTACCTGCCGAAGGCGATCCCCCACTACTACGGACTGTTTCCGGAGAGCTTCTTCGGGAAGATGCAGGCGAAGGTGTGGTTGCAGGCGAACCCGGAGTACCGTCAGCTGACCCCCGAGAACCCGCTCGTCCGCGGGATCCTGCAACGGTACCAAGGCGACCACGATGCCCCGGCGTTCTGGGGAGCGATCCTCGACCTGCAGCGCCGCGCCCGGGCCGAGGGGACGCCGCTCAACAAGGAGTTCCCGTTCCAGCGGTACGTGCCGCCCGCCGAGCATCCCCCGATCGTGCAGAAGCTGTTCAGCATGCCGAAGTACGAGGTCCGCGAGATGCTGCTCGCCCCCGACGGGGCCGCCCCGCGAGCGGCCTAATTCCCGTACCGACGCTGCCGCTTCTGGAACGAGCGGATCGCCCGGAGGAAATCGAGCTTGGTGAGCCCGGGCCACATCACGTCGGCGAAGTAGAGCTCCGAGTAGGCGGTCTGCCAGAGGAGGAAGTTCGAGATCCGCTCCTCCCCGCTCGTTCGGAAGACGAGATCCGGATCTGGGAGGTTCGCCGTGTACAGGTTGTTCGCCACGGCTTGGGCATCGATCTGCTCCGGGGAGATCTCTCCGCTCTGCACCTTCCGTGCCAGCGTCTGGATCGCCAGGAGGATCTCCTCGCGGCCGCCGTAGGCGATCGCCACATTGTAGTAGTAGCCGTCGTAGGTCGCCGTCGCCTTCTCCGCGGTCTCGATCGCCTCGATCACCTCGGGGGGAAGTACGGTGCGATTGCCGAACGCCCGGACGCGGATGTGGTGTTCATGGACCCGCTTGTCGACGGCGATCGCGCGGAAGCTCTCGGCGAACAGTGCCATCAGCTCCGAGAGCTCGTCCTTCGGGCGACGAAGATTCTCGGTGGAGAGGGCGTAGACCGTGAGCACCTTGACGCCGACCTCGAGGCACCAGTTCAGGAGCTCCTCGAGGGTCTCCTTGCCCTGCATGTGACCTTCCTTGATCAGCATGCCGTGGTCGCGGGCGAAGCGGCGGTTCCCATCCATGATGATCGCCAGGTGGTTCGGAACCGGCCCGGTCCGGATCTGCCGGAGGAGCTGACCCTCCATCGCATCGCGGAACGCCCCGCCGACGAGCTGGGAGAGGTACGGGGCGTCCGGCTTCGACTTGGCCGGGACCGGTGCACCCATCGGAACTGCCAACGGGCCGCTCGATAAAGGCATTGACCCACCCCCCACGTGCGGGAGTGCGCTACGCCGGGGATCGGCCGGATTGGCGCACGGATTCCTCCGAGCGCCGCCGACGGTACCGTGCCGCTGCCCCGCCGGGAAGTAGGGCGTGGGACCACCCCCAGTAGGGGATATCCTTCCGAGCGCGGCGCAGGGCCCAGGGGGCCGCCCTCCAGTACGCCCGAAGGTCCGCGCGCAGGGAGGCCCGGTCTCGGTCGTCGGATGCGACCCGAAACAGCACACGCGTTCCATAGAACGCGGCCCGGGCCAGCCGACGCGCCCCGTCCGGCCCCTCCCGCTCGCAGAGCTCGAGCGTGGGAGCGAATCCCCGGAGGAACCGTTGGACGTACGCGAGATTTCTCTGCAGGCTTTCGTCGGTGGACGGCGCGATCAAGGAGGCGTTGCTCCCGTGAACGCGGTACTGGGTCTCCGGGGTCGGGTCGACGAGCACCGTCGCCCGCGCCCGGAGCGCCGCGTAGAATAGGAAGCTGTCGACCGCCGCCTCCAAGCCTTGCAGGATGGAGGCATCCTTCCCCGCGATCTCCCGTCGGAGAGCGATGCAGCTGAGATTGAAATCCGGGGCCACTTGGGACAGAGGCCCGAGATGCGCGGGCAGCCCCTCCGAGGTCACTCGGAGCGGGCCCATCCGGACCAGGACGGCTCGTTCCGGTCCGTACGCCGATGCGGCGAGTTCGTGGCCGGCGGCATCGACCCGTCGTTCTCCATTACGGACGTACCCCAACGACCGATCCTGACGGAACTGGTCGGCGAGGCGAGCCAAGCGCCCCGGAAGGTAGGTGTCGTCGTCCTCCAGGAATGTGACGATATCGGCCCGAGCGCGCGCGACCCCGAGGGCGATCTTCGCGCCTAAGGGCACGAGGTCAGTCTCGATCCGGAGCGCCCCAAGGGCGTCGAGCGCCGGATCGAGCTCCGGGTCGGAGAAGTTCTTCACCACGAGGATCTCGCACGCGGCCGGAGCCATCTCTTGGGCGACAACGGAACGGACCGCCTCGAGCAGGAACTCCCGACGATCGTGGGCCGTGACGATGACCGTGATCGCCGGTCGATCGTCGCCGCCCGGAGCCGCCACGTCACCCCCTCGGGGATGCGAGGGGGGCTCGTCCTCTTACGTCCTGCGCCGACCCGTAGTGGTGGGGGTGGGGAGAGGCGCCCTGGTCGGGAATCCCGGGCCGCCGAGGGACCGGCGGCCGTTCGAACCCGAGTTCCAAGCTCGACAGACTTAGATCCTAGACCACTAGACTACCAGGGCACCGAACGGGCGCGTACCCACGGCGTTACATGAATCTTGTGTCCACGCGCCGGGCGGTGCGAGCAACGTCCCGGGGCCAACGACTTCGCCTGCAGGTCGCGGTTTATCTACCAGCTCAACGCACGGCCAGTTTCGCTGAGGTTGGGGATCGATGCACGAGTACACTCCGTGGTTGGTCGCCGTCGGGCTCTCCCTCGGGGGGATCCTGACCCTCAATCATCTCGGGTTCGACGCCAGCACCATGATCAGCGGCAGCCTCCAGGGACTGGCGAAGTTCCTGAACACTCCGCTCTAGCGCCCCCGCGGCCCCCGCCGCCGGGAGAGATCACGAGGCGAGGATCTCCTGATACAGCGCGAGATACCGATCTACCATCGCACTCTCGGAGTAGTAGGCGACGGCGGAGCGGCCGATCCGCCCCATCTCCGCCCGATGCCCGGGTTCCTCCAAGGATGTCAGGGCGCGGGCGAAGGCCTCCGCGTCCGGAGCCAAGATCCCGGCCCCTGTGGCCGCGAGTTCGCCGGCGGCGCCGGCCGGCCACGCCACGAACGGCGTACCGGCGGCCATCGCCTCCACCGGGAGAAGCCCGAAACCCTCGTACTCACTGCCGAGCACCACGGCATCCGCGTCGTAGAGGGCGGCGACCACCTCCCCCCGGGAGACGACCCCGGGGGTCCGGAGCTCCACCCCGAGCGACTCCGCCTGGCTCCGGCAGCGCGCGAGGTTGTAGGGGGAGCTCTCGATATCTCGCCCGAGCGCCACGAGGCTCCATCGCTCCTTCACCCGGGCGATCCCCTCGATGAGCCGGTCGACCCGTTTGTTCTCGAAGAATCCCCCCGCGTAGAGCGCCAGGTGAGGCTTCGTGACCCCCCAACGACGGCGGATCTCGTCACTCTCGGCCGGGCGGCCCGCGAACTCGTCGAGCGGCACGCCGAGGGCGACGTTCCGGAGCCGGCCCTCGGCAACTCCGAAGCCGATCAGCTGCTGGCGTTCGAACATCGTGTCCGGGGTGTAGCGATCGAACCCGCGCAGCGCCCACGGGAAGTACCTCTCGAAGTACCACCGGTCCCGTCGGCGAGGATGCATCGCGTACTGGTAGAAGCCGTGCCCGGTCAGGAGTTGGGGCCACCGGAAGAATCGGGCCCACGGGAAGTAGAAGTCAGCACACCAGATCCGGTTCCCGTGCAGGTGGAACACATCCGCGTCGAGCCGGCGGAGGGTTCGGAGGTACTCCTGCGGGAATCGCACGCCGCCCGCGTGGCGCATCCGGAGCCGGATCACCTCGACGCCGTGGTAGCTCTCGCGGTCGGGGACCCCCGGCTCCTGCTGGGTGAGGACAGTGGCCCGGTGCCCCTTCGCGAGCAGCGCCTCCGCGATGGTCTGGACGACGCGCTCCGTCCCTCCCGGGACGGGGTGATAGCGGTGGCTCGCGAGGAGGACGTGCACCGCTCGAGGGAAGGGAACGGGAAGATACGCCTTTCCGCGGAGAGGTCGCCCCGCCGATCCAGCTCCCGACCGGGAGGTTCTAGGATCGAGGCGTCGGCCGCTCGGCGCTGCCCCGCCGGTTCCGACCGATCGCCGAGCGCACCTGCGCCGGCTTGAGGACGCCCTCGGGAGTGATGAACGCGGTGACGTATCGCGCCGGGGTCACGTCGAAGGCCGGGTTGCGGGCGGCGCTCCGAGCCGGTGCGGTCGAGCGGCCCTGAAACTGCAACACCTCGTCCGCGCTTCGCTCCTCGATCGGGATCTGAGACCCGTCTGCGGCCTCGTGGTCGAAGGTGCTCCACGGCGCGGCGACGTAGAAGGGGACCCGGTTCTCCTTCGCGAGGACCGCCTTCTCGTACGTCCCGATCTTGTTCGCCACGTCTCCGTTGCGCGCGATCCGGTCCGCGCCGACGATCACGGCGTCCACCTCGCCCGAGTGCAGGAAATGCCCGGCGGCATTGTCCGCGATCACGGCGTACGGGATGTGGTCCTTCGCGAGCTCCCACGCCGTGAGCCGGGCCCCCTGAAGCAACGGACGGGTCTCATCGACCCAGACGAACAGCTCGGCCCCCTTCTCCCGGGCCACCCGGATCGGGGCGAGGGCGGTGCCCCACTCGACCGTCGCCAAGGCCCCGGCGTTGCAGTGGGTCAGTACCGTCTTCGCCCGCCGCAGGAGAGGCGCTCCCCGTTCGCCGATGTCCCGGCACTCCTTCACCAGGGCCGCGGTGTACACATGGGCCGAACGTAGCGGGTCGTTCCCGTCCGCCCACGCCTGCCGGACCGCCTCGATCCCGACGAACAGGTCCCGCGCGGTGGGGCGGGTGGCGGCGAGCAGCCGGGCGGCGCGCGCCGGCGTCCAACCGCCTTCCCGAGAGGCGACGGCCATCCCATAGGCGGCCGCCGCTCCGATCGACGGGGCGCCCCGGACGGACATGTTCCGGATCGCCTCGGCGACGTCCCGGACGCGACGGAGACGGAGGATCCGGGTCTCCCCCGGGAGCCACCGTTGGTCGTACAGGGCGAGGGCGCCGTGCGACCACCAGAGCGCCCGTACCGGCATGGATCACGCGTCGAACGTGTGCAGCAGGTCGAGCCAGGCGGCGTCGACCGTCTTCGGGGCCTTCAGCGCGTCCTCGAGGGCGACCCCTTCCACGCGCTCGCCGCGCAGAACGGCGACGGTTCCGAACCGCCTCTCGTGGACCAGATCGACGGCCTTCGCCCCCAATCGGGTCGCCAGGATCCGATCGAACAACGTCGGCGGGCCGCCGCGCTGGATGTGACCGATCTGGGCGCTGCGGGTCTCGATGCCGGTCCCCGCTTCGATCCGGCGCGCCACTTCCGCGCCGACGCCCCGCTCCCGAAGGAGCTCGTGGCCGAACTGGTCTTGGCCCCCGGTCGAGCCTTGGCTGACCGGCAGGTCGATCCCTTCGGAGACCACCACGAGGGCGCATCCCCGGGCGGCGACCGCCGACTTCACATGGGCCAGCAGGGAGGATTCATCATACGTCTCTTCCGGGACGAGGGTGACGTCCGCGGCGCCCCCGAGGCCGGTCGCCAGCGCGACCCAGCCGGCGTGGCGGCCCATCACCTCGAGCACGATCGCTCGATGATGGGAGGTCGCCGTGTCCCGAAGGCGTTCGAGCGCGTCCATCGCCACGGTCGAGGCGGAGTCGAAGCCAAACGTCCAGTCGGTCCCCCCGACATCGTTGTCCATCGTCTTCGGGACTCCGACCACGGGTCGACCCCGCCGATGGAGCTCGCGGGCCGCCGACAGGGTATCGTCGCCTCCGATGGCCACGAGGGCGTCGATCCGTTCCCGGGTCAAGGTCGCCAGAAGCTTCTCCGCGTCGGCCTCCTGGGCGAACGGATTCGTCCGGGAGCTGCCGAGGAGCGTCCCGCCGCGCAGCCCCGCGTGGGCGAGCCCGACCGCATCGAGCGGCATCGTCAGCCCGTCCCGGGCGCCCTTCCAACCGTCCCGGAAGCCGATCGTTTCGTAGCCGTACTTCCGTGCGCGGTACACCGCGCCGCGGATCGCCGCATTGAGGCCGGGACAGTCGCCGCCCCCCGTGAGGATCCCGACCCTCACGCGCCGACCTCGAGGTACTCCCGCCTCGCCGTCGTGAGGAATCGGTAGCCGGTCTCGGTCACGACGATGTCGTCTTCAATGCGGACGCCGCCCTTGCCCGGCAGATAGATCCCTGGCTCGACGGTCACGACCATCCCGGCTTGGAGCGGCTCCTCGGTGTTCGGTCCCATGCCGTACCCGTCGTGGACGGCGAGCCCGACGGAGTGGCCGAGCCCGTGGATGAAGCGGCCCTTCCACGGTGACGCGTCAACGACGCGCTGGGCCGCCATGTGGGCGTCCTTCCCCGGCAGCCCGGCCTTGATGATGGCGAGCGCGGCGGATTGGGCCGCCTCCACGGTCTCGTGGACCTTCTTCATCTCGGCGTCGCCCGGGGCGAACCGGAACGATCGGGTGATGTCGCTCGCGTAGCGCTGGTGGAGGCACCCAAAGTCGCAGACGATCGACTGTCCCTTTTCGAGACGGACGTTGCGCGGGCTGTAGTGGGGCTCGGCGCTGTTCGCTCCGAACCCGACGATCGTGGAGAAGCTGCGGCCGGTCGCCCCCTCTTGGTTCATCCGGTGCTCGATCTCGCTGGCGAGCTCGATCTCGGTCATCCCCGGGCGGATGAGCCCCGGGATCGCCTCGGCGGCCTTCGACCCGATCGCGCCGGCGCGGGCGAGGCGCTCGATTTCCGTGGCGTCCTTGACCATGCGGGCGTTCCGGATCGCCTGGGAGGCGTCGGCCCAGCTGACCTTCGGCAGCACGGTCTCCAGGAATCGGAAGTCCTCATGGGTCGTCTCCCGAAAGTTGGCGGCGACCGTCTTGGCGTCCCCGAGCTGGTCGACGACCCACTTCTTTCGGTCCACGGGTTGGTTCATCACCGAGATCCGGACCGAGGGATCGATCCGGGCCGCCTCGCGGGCGCTCTCCTCTTCGAGCTTCGAGGAGAGGACGTCGGTCGTGCCATCCGGCCGAGCGACCGCGACGGAGCCCTCGAACAGCCCGCTCATGGTGTCGAAGACGTAGTAGAAGCTCTGGTCGATGTGCGGCTCCGCCGAATTGATGAACACCACAGCGTCGGGGGTGGGAGAGAGGCCTCGGAAGATCTTCTGGACGCGCTCTTTCATGGCGAGGCGGCGAACGAGGCGGGGGCCTTGAACGTTTCCGCCCCCCCGTCGGGCTAGGGACCCGACCGGGTGGGGGGCGCGGGGGCCGTCGCCGGCGGGCTCCGGAGGTCCTTCCACGAGAGGAGCAGCTGCTTCGCGGCGAGGACCTCGTCGATCCGGGCCACCGAGGTCGAACAGGGGGCGGCGTGGAGGTTCTCCTCCGTGTCGCCGATCGCTCGGCGGAACGCCGCGGCGAGTTCGTCGAGCTCTCGCTTGCTCTCCGTCTCGGGGACCTCAAACATCAGCGATTCGTCAACGAGGGAGGGGAAGTAGATCGTCGGGGCGTGGACCCCTTCATCGAGGAGCCGCTTCGCCAGGTCGAGCGTCCGCAATCCACGAGCTTTGAGGGGGGTGCCGGAGAGGACGAATTCGTGCTTGACGAGCGGCCGGAACGGGCGGGGCAGCAGATCCCCCAAGCGGTGCCCGAGGTAGTTGGCGTTCAACACCGCGCGTTGGGAAATCGCCCTGAGCCCTTCTTCGCCGTGGCTGATCAGGAAGACGTACGCCCGCAGGTCGAGACCGAAGTTCCCGTACGCCGACTTGATCTTGCCGATCGACTTCGGACGATCATAATCGAGCGAGTACGCCCGGCCCTTCCGGACCACTCGCGGGACGGGAAGGTACGGCGCCAGCGTCGCCCCGGCGGCCAGGACACCGGCCCCGGGTCCGCCGCCGCCGTGAGGCGTGGCGAACGTCTTGTGGAGATTGAGGTGGGCGACGTCGAAACCCATCTTGCCCGGGTTCGTCACGCCGAGGATCGCGTTCAGGTTCGCCCCGTCGTAGTAGAGGAGACCCCCGGCGCCGTGGACCGTCTCGGCGATCCCGAGGATCTCACTCTCGAACAATCCGGCCGTGTTCGGGTTGGTCAACATGAACGCGGCGGTCTTGTCGCTCACCGCCGCCTTCAGCTCCGCCAGATCGACGCATCCGTCCTTCGACGGGATCTCCCGCGCGGTGAATCCGGCCATCGCGGCCGAGGCCGGGTTCGTCCCGTGGGCCGTGTCGGGCAGGAGCACTTCGGTGCGTCGGGAGAGCTCCCCTCGCTCTTCGAAATAGGCGCGGATCATGAGGAGCGCCGCGTACTCGCCGTGGGCGCCGGCCGCCGGTTGGAGCGAGACCTCGGGCAGCCCCGTCACCCGGGTGAGGGCCTTCTCCAAGCGATAGATGATCTCGAGAGAGCCTTGGACGGTCGATTCCGGTTGGTACGGGTGGACGAACGCCGCCCCCGGTCGTCGGGCCAACACCTCGGAGACCTTGGGATTGTACTTCATCGTACACGAGCCGAGAGGATAGATCGAGGTGTCGATCCCGAAGTTCATCTGGCTGAGACGCGTGTAATGACGCACGACCTCCGGCTCGGAGAGCTCCGGCCAGCGTACTCCGGTCTGACGGCGGAGCTTCTCCGGGATCCCCGGGATCGCCGCGGGAGGGGCCGGTGTCTCCGCCGGCGGGCGGATCTCCCACAGGAGCGGCTCATCCCAGCGCGCTTGACGGAACGTCATGAGGTCGCTCCGGCGCTAGTTTCCGCCGCCGCGGCGTACTTGGCGATCGAACGGGCGTCCGTCCACTCCGTGGCCGACGCGAGGAACCACTTCGAGGCGTCTCCGGACTTGGCCGGGCGGGGGTCCGCGAGGGGAACGCCACCGAGGACCTTCCGCCCCCGCAGCCGCTCCAGGAACTCCGTGGCCGTCCCGTGGGCGACCTCGACGGGAACGTCGGCCAGATGGGGCGCATCGAACCGCGGCACTTTCAGACCCGGCACCGCCCGGAGAGCCGTGGCGAGCTCCTCCGCCCGCGCGTGGAGCTGGGCCGCCAACTGGGCCAATCCGCGGGGTCCGACGGTCGACGCGTAGGTCAGGAACGCCAGCGCAAGCAGCGATTGATTCGTGCAGATGTTGGAGGTGGCCCTCGAGCGCCGGATGTGCTGCTCCCTCGTTTGCAACGTGAGCGTGAACGCCCGTCGCCCGTCCCGGTCCTGCGTCGCCCCGACGATGCGGCCCGGCGAGAGTCGGAGGTGGGCCCGTCGACAGGCGAACAGACCGAGGAGCGGTCCCCCGAAGCTCGGGGTCGCCCCGAATCCTTGGCCCTCCCCGACGACGATGTCGGCGCCCCACGATCCGGGCGCTTCCAGCACCGTGAGGGCCAGCGGATCGGCGACGACCGTGAGCGGGACCTCCCCGAGGATCCCTTTCAGCTCGGGAAGCCCCTCATCGAGGCCGCCGAAGCCGTTCGGGAGGTCGACGAGGGCACCGAAGACGTCGCCCTTCAGGACGGCGGTTCGGAACGCTCCGAGGTCGAGGCAGCCCGTCCGGTGGTCGAACGGGATCTCCTCCAACCGGACCCCATGGGGACCGCCATAGTTCGCGAGGACGCTCTTCTCCTCCCACGGGAGGGACGCGGGGATCAGGAATCGCTCGCCCGGATGGATGCGGCGCGACAGGAGGAGCGCCTCGCCGGCCGCCGTGGCGCCGTCGTAGAGGGAGGCGTTCGCGGCGTCCATGCCCGTCAGCTCGACCCAGAGACTCTGGAACTCGAACAGCGACTGCAGGATCCCCTGGCTCGCCTCGGGCTGGTACGGGGTATAGGAGGTGTAGAACTCGCTCCGCGAGAGGATCGCGTCCACGGCCGCGGGGACGTACCGTGTCGGGAAGCGGCCGCCGAGGAACGACGCGAACTGCGTGTACGGTCGATTCTTCTCAAGGATCCCGTCGATGGTCTCGACGACCCCTCTTTCGTCGAGCCCGGCCCCGACGCCGAGGCGGCCCATCCGGGCCTTGCGCGGGACGTCGGCGAACAGCTCCTCGGTCGAGGCGATTCCGAGCTCGCGCAGCAGCGCGGCCTCTTCGCCGTCCTCCGAGGGTATCCACCGAGGCAAATTCACACCGAGGAGCGCTCGACCCGGGCGGTGGATAAAGGGTTAGCCCATCTACTCCCGCGTCGGTTAGTCGCGGGGGGCGCCGACCCGCCAACGTAATCCCCGGGAGCCCCGGTCAGGGGCCATGGCGCGCGCCACCTTCCATCCCCGGCGCCGGGTCCCCCCGAGGCCCCGGACGATCCGGCCTCCGATCGATCCGACCTCGCCTGCGGCGCGCATCATCGACATCGCCTTCCGCCGGGCCAAGCGGGCGTCCCCCCACGGCACCGACCACCGGGACCGGTCGAAGCGCCGCGCCCTGCTGAAGATCGTCCGGAGCCAGGCGACCGTCTTGCGACACCTTCGGCTCGCGACGGCTCGGTTCGATCCCGAGAAGCTGACCGACGCTGACCAAGCGTTGATCGAGGGCCGGTTCGGCGCGGGGACGCTCGGCCGCGCGATCCACCGGGTGGAGACGGCGGAGTCTCGGATCCGGCGGGTGGGGCAAGATGCCGAACGAGAGCTGGGCCGGATGGGGAGCGTCGAGGAGTTCGGGGACGCCGTCCGGGGCTCGTACGGCCGGCTCGCAAGTTTCGTCCGGGAGATCGACCCGGACCTCAAGCAGCTCGAAGTGATCCGCCGCTTCCTCGACGATCGGCCCACGATCGAGTCCGAACTTCCCACCCTCGTCGTCGCGGGCTTCCCGAACGTCGGAAAGTCGTCACTCGTCGCCCGACTCTCCTCGGCCCGTCCCGAGGTCGCGGACTATCCGTTCACGACCCTGTCGCTCCACATGGGACACGCGGCCCTCGGATTCGGCAAGATGCAGGTCGTCGACACCCCCGGGGTCCTCGGCCGGAGCGCACGACGGAACCCCGCGGAAGGCGAGGCGCTGGTGGCGCTGCGCACCACCGCCGATGCGATCCTGTTCGTGATCGACCCGACCGAGGAGTGCGGGCACACGCGGGAGGCGCAGGAGACCCTCCTCACTCGCTGGCGGACCGAATTTGCCGGCGTGCCGATCATCGAGGTCGAGACGAAGTCGGATCGCCCTCATCTGCCCTCGAAGCGGTTGCAGGTCTCCGCGGTGACGGGCGACGGGATCCCGACGCTGCAGAAGCGAATCGTCGAGCTCCTGGCCCAGGTCGAGAAGGCCCCGACCGAGAACGAACTCACACCGTGAATCGTTCGCCGGTCTGCGGCATGAGGACCTCATGCTCGGGCTGGAGCGCCTTCGCCAGCTCCTCCCGGTGGTCTCCGTGCATCAGCACGACGGTCTTCGCCTTCACTCGTTTGACCATGTCCACGAGCTCGTTGTGGCCGGCGTGCGACGAGAAGTCGAACGCGGCGACCTCGCACTCCGGGCGCACGGTGACCTCGTCGATCGTGAGCGTGCCGTGCTCGACGAGCTGGCGGCCGTTGGAGCCTTCGACCTGGAAGCCCGTCAGGAAGATACCGTGCCGTGGGTCGCGATACAACTCAGAGAGGTAGTACAGGACCGGACCCCCGTCGAGCATCCCACCCGTGGTGACGATGACCTCGCCATCGCGGAGCGCCCGCTTGCGGTCTTCGGGGCTTTCGACGATGTTCGTGTTCTCGATCGCCCGCCGCAGTCGGGCCGCGTCGCGCATGTACTCGGGAGCGGAGAGGTAGATCTGGTTGACCTTCCGGGCCATCCCGTCGAGGAAGATCTCGTGCCCCGCATCGGCGAGGGCGAGGAGGACCTCTTGCGCGCGTCCGACCGCGAAGGCGGGCACGATCGCCGTCCCGCCGCGCTCGATCACGGCCTGGATCCGCTTGCGCAGCGTCTCCTCGGTGACCGTGCGGTCCGGGTGCTCCCGACCCGCGTACGTTGATTCCATCACGAGCACGTCGGCCTCCAGCGGCTCGGCCG
>JAKIVR010000057.1 GCA_022750455.1 Thermoplasmata archaeon
CCTCGACCGCGTCGTCCTGGCCGATCACCTGGTCGAGCAATCGGTTCGGGATCTCGATGTCCTGGGTGGTCCGGAACGGAAGCTCCTTCCCCCACGCGTCCAACTCCTGGACGGGGCCGGTGGGTGCCTTCTCGTCCGATGAATCAGCCATGGAACCTCGTTGGTAGGCCGCCGCGGGTCTCTCCGGTGGCGTACCTGAGAGAAGCGAGGGGTCCACCGTTCTTATGCTTTGTCGCACCGAGAGGTGAGCAGGTACTGCCTCTAGGAGGCGAACGGCCCCCTCCGGCACGCTCCGACCCTGCTCGACGTAACCGAGCGGCCTCAACTTATCTAGGGCCTTCGAATCCATCTTTCGAGGAGGTGGCTTCGTGTCCAAGCATCTCTTGGGGCAGCCGGTCGCGGAGCGGATCCTTGAATGGGCCCGGGAACGGATCCGCGCCCGGGGCGACCTGCGTCCCCCCCTGTTGGCCAGCGTCCACACGGCCGACGACAACGCGTTCTCGGTCTATCTCGGACGCCAGCGCCAGATCGCGACGGAGACCGGGATCCAGTTCCGAGGGGTGTCGTTGCCCGAGGGGGTCGACTCGGCGAAGCTGGCGACGACCCTCGCCGCCTTGGAGGCCGACCCGGCCATCGACGGGATCATCGTCGAGCACCCGTTGCCGACCGGGATCGATTTCTTCTCCGCCATGACCGGGATCCGGCCGGCCAAGGACATCGACGGGATCTCCCCCGCCAGCCTCGGGCTGCTGGCCGCCCGACGACCGGTGCACGTGCCCGCGGTCGCGAAGGCGGTCCAAGAGATCCTGAAGGAGTATCACATTCCCGTCTCGGGTCGTCGCGTGGCGATCCTCGGGCGCTCCGAGACGGTCGGCGTCCCGCTCGCTCTCCTCCTGCTCGCCCGCGGCGAGGCGGCGGACGCCACCGTGACGGTCGCCCATTCGAAGACGGCGGACCTGACCGCGGCCCTCGCGGGGGCGGAGATCGTGGTGAGCTGCGTCGGACAGCCCGGGCTCCTGACCCGGGCGATCATTCCCGAAGGCTCCACCGTGATCGATGTCGGTCTGAGCACCGTCGCGGATGCGAGCCGACCGAACGGACGGAAGGCGGTCGGGGACGCCGACCCCGAGTCGCTGGAGGGATGGTCCTCGGCCTACACGCCCGTCCCGGGAGGGGTCGGTCCGGTGACGGTCGCGCTGCTGATGTCGAACGTGGTCGACGCCTGGGAGCACGGCGCGGCCGGGGGGTTCTCGTGACCGACGAGGAGATCTCCCCGCTGCGCTGTCGGGACTGCCCCATGTGGTACGGCGCGGAGGACAACGGCTGGGGACCGTGCTCGATCAAGCACCAACGCGCCGACCGGCGGTTCCTGACCCACGGCTCCCACGTCTGCGACGAGGGTTACGTGCCGCCCGCGGCGAGGGCGGGCGAGAATGCGGCCTCGTTGAGCGGCTCCCTCTCGACCTCGAGCGCATCCGCCGTCGGATACTCTTCCACGACGAAGGCGGGCGCCGTGAGCCGCCCCGCCAACTTGCGCAACCGCGCCGGTTGAAGTTCGATCCGTCGGCGTCCGACGTCGACCCGATACTCCGCCGCGCGCAGCCGCCCGAGACGCGCGATCCGCGCGACGAGTCGGTCGAGCGGTTCGGTCCCCGGGAACTCCACGATCCCGAGCAGGATCGTCCCGTCCTCGGTCTGCACGGCGAACGAGGGCGCGTTCCTCTCGGCCCGCCGCAGCAGCCGCTGACGGAGCTGCACCCCGTCCTTGAACCTCGATGAGCAGTAGTGGAGCGGTACTTTCAGGCGCATCTCCCGGACGACCCGTTCGGCGATGGCCCGGCTGCCCTTGACCCCCCAGCCGTTGTTCGGGTCGACGGCGTATCCCCGGGCGTGCAACGCGTCCTCGTTCGTCTCCGAGAACTCCATCTCGTTGAGGTTCACGAAGTCGACGCCGATCTCGTCCAGGCTCCGAAGGAGGGAGCGCAGCTCCGCCTCCTTCTCGGGCAGGACGGGGATCTCGACCCCCCGACGGATCCCCCAGGCGGGGGCGGCCTCGAGGACGTCGCGGTACGCGCTGCCCGAGGAGCGGAGCGATCCCCACAGATAGTGGGGAATGTGCAGCCGGAACTCGTCGAGCCCGGCCCGGGCCAGCTGCTCCAGTTTGACGGGATTCGGCTCATGGGTGTAGAGGTGGATATTGTGCTCGGGGCCGAACTCGTCCTTCAGCAGCCGCACATAGTGCTCGACCCGGTCCACGACGCCGAGCGGATCGCCCCCGGTAATCCCCGTCCCTCCGGCCCCGATCGACCTCGCCTCGGCGAGCACGTCCGCGTCGCTCGTGACGAGGCGCTCATTCGCGTAGGTGACGTCCTTCTGGTTCCGACGGCCCGAGACGGGGCAGTAAAAGCAACGGAAGCGGCAGACGCCGGTGACGAACAGCACCATCTTGCGGCCCTCGGCGCACTGGGTGCAGGCCGGCGAGAGTGGCCCGCGGTGGCTGGACGCGAGCGGGAGCATCTGGAGTCCGTGGCTTTCCCGCATCTTCTCTTCGACCGGGACTCCCGTCTTTAGGCTTTGCTGCGGCGCCCGCCGGGTCGATGGCGGCCGGGAAATCGAAGGCGGCACCCTCAAATGCTCCTTCGGTTCCGAATCGCCTGTTCGAGGGAATCCAATGGAGATGCAGCCCGGTCAAATGGCGTACGACCGCGCCAGCACAGTGTTCTCGCCCGATGGACGATTGTTCCAGGTCGAGTACGCGCTGCAGGCGATCCAGATGGGCGGCACCGCGGTCGCGGTGACGTACGACGGAGGCATCGTCTTCGTCGCCTATCGGAACCTGCCGGTGAGCCCGCTCGCCGATGCCGCTTCGATCGAGAAGAGCTTCGCGATCGACGTCGGGCTCGGCTGCGTCACGGCCGGTCTGATCGCCGACTCCCGGGTCCTCGTGGAGTTCCTGCGCGTCGAAGCGCAGCGCTACCGGATGACGTTCGCCGAAAGCATGCCGATCTCGCTCCTCAGCGCCGAGCTCGGGACGCACCTTCAGCAGTTCACCCAGTACGGCGGGACCCGTCCGTTCGCGGTGTCGCTGCTCGTGGGCGGATTCCGCGACGGGGCCTCCGAGCTCGTCGAGCTCGACCCGAGCGGCGCCACCATAGGATGGCGCGCCTACGCCATCGGCCGCAACCGCCGGGCGGTCGCGGACTACTTGGAGTCCCACATCGGGGAGAAGCGCACCGAGGAGACCGCGTTCAAGCTCGCCGTCGAGGCCGTGGCCGAAGGCTCGCCCGCGCCGTTCCCCGCCGAGGCGCTCGACATCGCGATCCTCGAACTGGACAAGGAGCTTCGACGCCTGCCGCCCGCGGAAGTCGTGCGGCGGACCCAGGGGTTCTCGTTCATCGGCACGCCGGACAAGACCCCGGCCTCCAAGCGGTGAACCGGCTCAGGCCCGACGGGCCCGGGCGCGCCGAGTTCGCGGCGTAGGGAGCAACTCGCTCGCCGGGCGCAGCTCCGGAGCGTCCGGGCTCGGAGGCGCCACGGGATCGTCGTGGACCGGCTCCGTCCCGCTGATCGCCCGCTCCACTTCGCCGCGGAGACGCATCGAGCGCCGTCGCCGGTGGTACGTGATGGCGAACCGGTGGGCCTCGTCTCGGACCGCGCGCAAGAGGAGCATCGGCGCCGAGTTCGGGTCCGGGGTCGTGGGTTCGGGCCGATCGGGGAAGTAGAGCTCCTCCTCCCGCTTCGCCAGCCCCACGATCGGGAGGCGGTCGGTGAGGTGGAGCGCCTCGATCTCCTTCGCCGCCGCGTCGACCTGCGTTCGCCCTCCGTCGATGAGGAGGAGATCGGGCAGCATCTCGCCTTCCGCGAGCTGCCGGGAGAAGCGGCGACGCACGACCTCCGCGATCATCGCCGGGTCGTTCGACCCCGGCACCCCCTTGATCCGGAACCGTCGGTACTCGTCCTTGGCCGGCCGTCCCATCCGGAACACCACCAGCGACCCGACCGCGTCGGTGCCCTGGATGAGCGAGATGTCGGTCCCCTCGATCCGGCGAGGCAAGGTGGGCAGCTGGAGCACGCTTTGTAACGCCTCGAGCACCGAGCGCGCGACGCCCGTGGCGGGCGCCCCATCCAAGTGGGCCCTCGCCTGACGTTCGGCGAGACGAGCCAACGACGCCCACCGACCCGTGGGGCGGAACT
Organism: Thermoplasmata archaeon; assembly: GCA_022750455.1. Lineage (GTDB taxonomy): Archaea > Thermoplasmatota > Thermoplasmata > Lutacidiplasmatales > UBA184 > JAKIVR01. The sequence continues at coordinate 4,195 of JAKIVR010000057.1, forward strand.
TCACCGTGATCCCCCGATCGCTCTCCAACCACGTCACGACATCGTCGAGGCCGGCTGGGCGGGGCCCGAGCACCACGATCCGGGCCGGGAGCTCGGTCCCGGCCGTGTAGTACGGAACGAGGAAGTGTCGGAGGAGCTCGGACGCGTCGGGCAGGTCGTTCGCGGGCACGACGAGCAGGTGAGGATCCGTCCCCCGTACCTCCCCGTCCACGACATGCAACACCCCGACGGCGACGCGAAGCATCGTGGCGTCCCGGGGCAGCGCGACGGCGAGGACGTCCACGCGGCCGACGCCGGGGCCGATCACGTGCTGCCGCTCATGCAAGGCCCCCAGACCGCCGAGGGCGTCGCGCAGCACGGCCGCCCGCTCGAAGTCGCCCCGCTGGGCCGCGATGGTCATCTCGCGCTCCACGGAAGGACGCACCTCCGCCACTTCTCCCTTCAGGACGCGGAGAGCCCGGAGCACGTCCCGGTCGTAGCCGTCCTGGTCGATCGCCCCGATGCACGGCGCACTGCACGTCTTCATGTGGAAGTAGATGCAAGCGCGCTTCGGCAAACGGATACACTGACGGAGTTGGAACGTCTCCGTGAGCAGCTTCTGCAACGATCGAGCCTCTCGGACGTTGGTGTACGGTCCGAACAGCGTCGTCCCCGGTCCTCGTCGCGGACGGCGGAGGAGGAGGACCCGGGGGTACTGCTCCCCGACGGTGACGCCGAGATACGGGAAGCTTCGGTCGTCCTTCCAGAGGACGTTGTACTTCGGCTGGTACTGCTTGATCAGATTGCCCTCGAGGAGAAGCGCCTCCCGTTCGGAGACGGTGGGGACGAACTCGACGGAGCGGCTCTCGGCGACGATCGACCCGTCCTTTTCGACCCGGAGATGCAGATGATCGAGGACCCGACGCCGCAGATGGCGGGACTTTCCGACGTAGACGACCTCGCCGAGCCCGTCGCGGAACAGATAGACCCCGGCCGCGGCCGGTCCGGTCCGGAACGCCGCGCCTTCGCTCGCCGCGAGACGGCTCGCGGGGACGAACTCCGCGACCGGTGGCGCTCGTCGCGTCATCGCTTCCGACGGGACACCAACGGGGTGGGAGGGACGAGAGGTCGCAGGAACCGACCGGTGTGGGACGCTTCGACCCGAGCGATGTCCTCCGGAGTCCCCTCCGCGACGAGGTGACCCCCGGCGTTGCCTCCCTCCGGTCCGAGGTCGACGATCCAATCGGCGCACTTCAGCACGTCGAGGTTGTGCTCGATGACGAGCACGGTGTTCCCCCCGGCCCGCAGACGGTGGAGCACCTCGAGCAGTCGCGCCACGTCCTCGAAGTGCAATCCGGTCGTCGGTTCATCCAGCAGGTACAGCGTCCGGCCCGTGGGGATCTTCGCGAGCTCGAAGGCGATCTTGATCCGCTGAGCCTCCCCGCCGCTCAACGTCGTCGCGCTCTGCCCGAGGGTGATGTACCCGAGCCCGACATCGCGCAGGAGTTGGAGCCGGCCCGCGATCCGCCGGTGGTTCTCGAAGAACGTGAGAGCCTCGTCGACCGTCAGGGCCAGGACGTCGGCGATCGACTTCTCCTTGAACGTGACCTCGAGCGTCTCGCGGTTGAAACGACGACCGCGGCACTCCTCACAGATGACGTGGACGTCGGGGAGGAAGTGCATCTCGTAGGAGATGAGCCCGTCCCCTTCGCACGCTTCGCACCGCCCGCCGGCGACGTTGAAGCTGAACCGGCCGGGGCCGAAGCCGCGCTCCTTCGCGGCGGGGAGGCTCGCGAACAGCTCCCGGATCGGGGTCATGAGCCCCGTGTACGTCGCCGGGTTGCTCCGGGGCGTACGGCCGATGGGGGATTGGTCGATGAGGAGGACCTTGTCGATCTGGTCGATCCCTTCGATGTAGTCGTGGGCTCCGGGCATGTCGCGACTCAGGCCGAGGTGCCGTCGCACCGCCCGGTAGAGGATCTCCTCCAGGACGGTCGATTTTCCGCTGCCGGAGACCCCGCTCAGGACCGTAAGCGTCCCGAGAGGGATCCGGATCTCGTCCCCCTTCATGTTGTTCGCCTTCGGGCCGTGGATCGCGAGCCAGCGTTGGGCGGGTCGGATCCGGGCGGCGGGCAGAGGGACGGACTTCCGTCCGGAGAGGTAGTCGCCGGTCAAGGAGCCGGGCGCGTTGACGATCCCGGCGGCGGGGCCGTTGTAGAGCACCGACCCCCCGAGCACGCCCGCCCCGGGTCCCAGGTCCACGATCCAATCGGCTTCGCGCATCGTCGCCTCGTCGTGCTCGACGACGACCAAGGTGTTCCCCAGGTCCCGGAGCTGCTTCAGGGTCGCGAGCAGCCGGGCGTGGTCGCGAGGGTGCAGCCCGATCGACGGCTCGTCGAGGATGTACAGAACGCCCACGAGCCCGCTCCCGATCTGGGTCGCGAGGGAGATTCGTTCCGCCTCGCCGCCGCTCAGCGTGCCGGCGCCGCGGTCCAGCGTGAGATAGGTCAGACCCACATTCTCGAGGAATCCAAGCCGGTTGCGGATCTCCTTGATGACGAGCCCGACGATCTGCTCGTCCCGCGCCGCCAGCGGGAGGGTGCGGAAGAACGCGGCCGCGTCGGCGACGCTCATCGCCGAGATGTCGGCGATGGAGCGTTCCTCGACCGTGACGGCGAGGCTCTCGGGCTTGAGTCGACGCCCGCGGCACGTCCGGCACGGGGTGAACGTCATGAAACCAAGGTAGTACTCCTTCGCGCTCTCGCTCTTGGTCGACTTCCAGCGACGCTCCACGGCGCGGACGAGCCCTTCACTCACCCAGCCGCCGGTCCACCAGTACTTCGCGCGGCCGAACGACTCGCCGAGCTTCGCGTCCCCGTACATCAGCGCCTGCCAGCCCGCCTCCGAGAGGAACCGGCTGGGCGTCTCCGCATCGTACCCGAACTGACGGCCGAACCGCTCGAGAGAGGAGTGGGAAGGGGTGAGGCCCCAGACGGCGATCCCCTTGTGGAGCGCCTTCTCCTTGTTCGGGATGATCAGCGACGGGTCGCCGTGGAGGGTGGCCCCGATCCCGGAGCAGTCCGGGCACGCGCCGAACGGGCTGTTGAACGAGAACATGCGCGGCGTGAGCTCCTCGATCGACGTCCCGCAGACCGGGCATCCGCGGGCGCTCGAGTAAACGGTCCGCTCGGCGCCCCGGCGGATCACCACGAGCCCGTCGGCGAGCTTGCGGGAGAGCTCAATCGCCTCGCTCAGCCGGGCCGATTCCTCCTCCGTGGTCGCCACACTGTCCACCACCACCTCGATAGTGTGCGCATGGGTCTTCGACAGTTTCGGGATCGTCGTCGTCAACCGAACATCGTCCTCGTCGATCACGAACCGGCGGAGCCCTTGCCGTCGAAGCGTCTCGAGGGTCTCGCGATGCTCCCCCTTCTTCTGGCGCACGATCGGGGCGAGGACGTCGACCCGCTCTCCCTTCGCGTTCCGTTGGATGGTCGCGACGATCCGGTCCACCGATTGGGGCTGGATCACCTGACCGTCCTTGGGGCAGTGGGGCACGCCGATCCGGGCGTAGAGGAGTCGGAGGTAGTCGTAGATCTCCGTCACCGTCCCGACGGTGGATCGGGGATTCCGGCTGCCCGCCCTCTGCTGGATGGCGATCGCCGGAGAGAGGCCGCCGATCGAATCGACATCGGGCTTGTCGAGCTGCCCCAAGAACTGCCGCGCGTACGCCGAGAGGCTCTCGATGTACCTCCGCTGCCCTTCGGCGTACAGAGTGTCGAACGCGAGGGAGGACTTGCCGGATCCGGAGACACCGGTGACGACAATGAACTTGTCGCGGGGCAGGTCGAGGGAGATGTTCTTGAGATTGTGCTGACGGGCGCCGCGGATGCGGAGGAATTCGTCAGCGGTCATCGGTCCAATGTCCCCGGATCGGGCCTCCCGGGGAGAAAGGGGCCCATTTGAGCGACCGTTCGTATTTAAAGCGGTTCAACTCACGAACAGAAACGCCACTACCGGCAGGTGTTCCGTACCGCGTGGGGTCCCCCAGGGACCGCTCACCCCGGGGTTGTCGTGTTCGCCGGCTCCACCGAGTTCTCCGGCGCTTTCCGTCGAGAGGGTTTTCGCGGGGAAGCGACCGGCGGCGGCGCCCCCGATGTCGCAACGGGCTTCTTTCGCCGAGAGGGGACGGTCGTCACCGAGGTCGCCGCCGGCGAGGGGGCGATGGGAGGAGAGGCCAGCGGGGTCGGAGCGGGGGTCGATGCGGCGGGGGTCGATGCGGCGGTGGTCGGTGTCACCACGGCGGCCTTCGGTCGCCGGGATCGAGCGGGCGTCGGGTTCGTGGCGGCGACGCCGGTCGATGCCACGGACTTGGCCGCGAGCTTGTCCGCCTTCAACTTCACCCGCTTTCGAGTGGCCGCCTCTTTGGAGCGCTTCACCTTCAGCCGCTCCTTGTCGCGCGCCTCTTTCGCCTCTCGCTTGGCAACTCGGGTCGGACACTCCGGATTGATGCACGTCTTCCACGGAGGGCGGCCGGCCTCGATCGCCGTCACCTCGGGGGAGTGACAGACCGAGCACGGTTCCGGACTTACGTCCAGTCGCCCGCGCTGCGGGAGGGGGAACGTGACGGAGCAGGTCGGATACCCTGTGCAGCCGACGAACCGCTTGCCGAAACGGGAGTACCGGACCGCCAGCGGCAAATGGCACGAGGGGCAGGATCCGACGAAGAACCGCTTCTTGTGCTCCGCGCACTCCGGGTTCACGCAGTAGAGGTCGGGGCGCTGGCCTCGGAAAGTGATCCGTACCCTGGGGGTCTGACATCCCGGGCAGAGGTACTCCGGAGCGAGCTCCACGAACCCCGCCGCTGGGAGCGGGAAGCTGGTGGGGCAGGTCGCCGGATTGTTCACGCACTGGATCCAGCGGCTGCCCCGCGGCGAACGGGCGAGGCGGAGCGCGCCGCCGCACTTCGGGCAGGGACCGGCGAAATGTTGTCGGTCGAGCGCGCCGTTGAGAGTGGCCCGGACCCCGGCGGCGTTCGTGGTCAGCAGTCCGTAGGCTTCGCGCAGCATGGCACGGGAATCGGCGATGACCTCGTCCCGGGGCTTCTTGCCCTCCGCGACCAGGCCCATCTCCTCCTCGAGGCGGTGGGTCATGTCCGGCCGGGTGATCACCGGGGCGTGCGCCTGCAGCGCCTCGATGACCGCGATGCCCGTGCTCGTCGGTTCGAGCTGGCGGGCGGTAATGTAGTGACGGTCCAACATCTTTTGGATCACATCCGCGCGCGTGCTCTTCGTGCCGAGGCCGAGGCGCTCCATCTCCTGCACCAGGGAGCCTTGCGTGTACCGTCGCGGGGGCCGGGTCATCTCCTCGTTCAGTTCGACGTTCCGGATCGGGACGCTCGCCCCGACGGTAAGTACCGGGATCAGCGTCTCTTCCGGGGTCATGTACGTGTAGATCCGGTACCACCCGATGTCGTCGAGCTTCGTGCCGGCGGCCTGGAACGGCTCCGCGTGGATCGTGACGGTCGCTTCCCGATGCCGGCCAACGGCATCCGGGGCGAGGGTGGCGAGGAACCGCCGGACGACGAGCTCGTAGATCTTCTGGGCGTCCGGCCGCAGCTTCTTCGGATCGACGACGCTCGTAGGGTAGATCGGCGGGTGGTCGGTGGTGGCGACGCGGCCGCGGCTGGGCCGGAGCGTCTCCTGGGTCAGGACGTACTCGGCTTCCGCCTTGAACGGGCTCTCAAGGAATTTCTCCGCGAGCGCCCGCAGGCCGACTCCCTTCGGATAGACCGTGTTGTCCGTCCTCGGGTAGCTGATGATCCCACGCGTGTACAGGTCCTCGCCGATCCGCATCGCGTTCGCGGCGCCGATGCCGAGCCGGCTCGCCTCCGCGATGAACAGCGTCGTCGAAAATGGGACCGGCGGACGGCGTCGGTACTCGGTCTCCTCGAAGGCGGTGACGATCCCCTTCGTGGCGTTCTTGACCTTGGCCAGGACCTCGTCGGCCTCCGCGCGGTCCGTAAAGATCCCGTGCGTGTGCTGCAGCCGGAACGTCTGGGCATCGACCTCGGATTCGGCGCGGAGCGTCCAGAACGGGCTCGGAACGAACTCCCGGATCTCCTGATCCCGCGCCACCAACAGCGCGAGGGTGGGGGTCTGGACCCGTCCCGCGGAGAAAAACCCCTGGTCCCGGTGGTCGGCGGAGAGAGTGAGATAGCGCGTCAACAAGGCGCCCCAGACGAGGTCGATCTCCTGCCGGGCCCCCGCGGCCTCGGCCAGCGGACGGTCGAGCTCCACGAGCTCCGCGAAGCTGCGCTCGATCTCCTCGCGCGTCAGGGCGCTGTATCGCGCTCGTTTGACCACGAGCCCGGGGTGGACAGCGTGAAGGATCTCGAGGCACTCCAGGGCGATCAGCTCGCCTTCGCGGTCAAAGTCCGTCGCGAGGATGACGCGGTCGAAGCCGCGGGCCATCGTCTCCAGCGCGGCGACGATCGCCGTCGCGGTGACTCGCTTCAAGGGAGGAGCTTCCAGGAGAGCCGGAAGTCCTGCCATCGACCACTGGTTCAACTCCTCGGGATAGTCGAGCTCCACGATGTGGCCCCGCAATCCGACGATGCTCCACTCCCCGTCGGGGCGCTCGAATCGGAACACCGAGGTGCCTTCGAGCCTCTCACGCTTCATCCGTCCGTCGGAAAGCACGACGGCGATCCGAAGGGCGGTGTTGAATTTCTCTGCGACTACGAGCGTCCGCATGGGCTGAGTCCGTCTGAACGCCGCGGGTCCGTAATAAAAACGAGGGGCGGCCGCGGAACCGGAACCTGATTGAACGCGCGCACACGCGTTCGACCGGAGCGGGCCGGGGAGACGTGCGGTTCAGGTTCGTTTGGGGGGATCTTCTCTGTACGATTCATGCGGAGTATGCACCGGTGCGAAGGGTCGAATCGCGAACGGTGCTCCCCGGCTGGCTTCCAGTTCCGGAGGTCCTCTAGATGGCTGGGCGGAGGACCATCACCGTCACTGACGTGATACCGTTCGTACGTCCCATGTCGTTACCGACCGAGCAGTACGTCGAGCCTCCGATGGAGACGAACGTGGCGCTTCCATTCAATCCATTCTATGTGAACTGTTGCGCACCTGGACCCACACACGTCATGGCCGGGGTCGATCCCGAGGACACCGAGGTCCAAGCGACCGTCACCCGCGAACTCCACGGAAAGTTGAATTCGAATGACTGTCCACAGCTAGGAGTGATCTCCAGGGCACAGGGTTGCAGCCGGAACTCTTCAGATTCCGAAAGGACAGGTACAGTCAAGGCAAGGACCAGCCCGACACCGATCGCGGCGACGTTGACGATCACGGAGATCGTTCTCCGGCTCTTCCACGAAGGAGGGGAACTCGATTGGCTTGAAGTTGCCACGAATCCCGGGAGTGCCCGGTAGGATTTCATGGGTGGGGTGAGCGAATCTCCCTACCCTGAAAGGAGCCCGAACTTCCCTCCTTCAGAGCCGCTTCGCAAGGAGCGAGCGTTGACAGGGGTCGAAGGGCGTCGCGTTACTTCGGGACCTCGAAGGGAGCGAGCCACAACTCATTCCCGTCCAAGTCCAGGAATTTCGCGACCCATCCCCACGGCAGCTCCTTCGGTCCGAAGGTGAACTTGACACCCTTCTTCTTCAGGGCCGTGGCTTGGCGCTCGAAATCCCCCTTGATGGTGATCTGGATTCCCGTGTCCTTGTCGGAGCGGTTCGGGCCCTTCGTCCCTCGGGCCTCGCAGAGATGGATCCCGGTGCCGGTCTTCCGGTCG
>JAKIVR010000058.1 GCA_022750455.1 Thermoplasmata archaeon
CCCGCGAGGAGGATCGGGAAGGCGACCTCGTCGAGCTGTAGCCCCGTCCAGTAGGCGGTCCCGTCGAGCCAAGAGTTCTGGGGAAAGCTTCCGTCCGGTTGTTGCGTCGCCGCGAGATAGATCAAGCTCCGCAGCGCGGACTCGGTGTGCCCGGAGGCGAGGAGCCCGGTGGCGATCTGGTACAGGTCCCGGGTCCAGACGAGGTGGTAGCCGCCGCGGTCACTGTCGTTCTCGGCGTTCCCCCACGGGATGGCGAGGGAGGCGATGAACGCCCCCGGGAACGTCTTGTCCTCGTGGGCGAGGAGAACGCTCGCGCTGCTCCGGTAGAGGAGGCCCTGGTCCTGGCTCGCACCATGCAGCGGGCGCAGCGTCTGCGACTTTCGGGCCCACTGGGCGATGAACCGGGTCCGGTGCTGGGCGAACGGATGGGCGAGGGTCTGCAGGAGCGTGGAGACGGCCGACGGGATCCCCTGGCCAAAGGCGAGCGCCAGGGTGAACGTGTTCGTCGGGGGGAGGTCGAGCTCCCCGGCCAGGGCGACGTTCCCATCCTGGGCGCGATCGAACTGCCACGTCATCTGGCGATGCGCAGTGATGTCGGTCCAAAGGTCGCTGGCGCCCACGAACCCGGCCGACGCCTGCGAGAACGGCGCCGTCGCGGCCATCGCGAGCGCGTATCCGTTCCGCTCGGCCGCAAGGATCGTGCGGTCCTGCTGTCGAAGGACGTAGCCGTTGTTGTGCTGCCCCCCGCCGTCCAGGTGCGGGGCGAGCAGTACATGGAGCCGGAGGGGCGGGGTGCCCGGCTCCGCGGTGAGCTCCACGTGTTGCAGCACGGCCGGCAGGTGCGGGGCGGCGATGATCTCCTTGGTGAGCGAATACCGGCCCCCGGGGTCGACGTTGCGGATCCGGTACCCGAGCGAGTGGGCGTCGAGCCGTTCGACGGTCGGTTCGAGGTGCCGTCGTTCCTCATGGAACAGACCCTCCGAATCGGTGATCAAGAACTGGAGATCGCGGGTTTGCGGCCGGTCGATCAGGGGGAAGTAGCACTCCGTCAGGATCCCACGCCAGAGCGTGAACCAGACCCGGGAATCGTTCGAGTAGGCGGTCCCGATCCCCGACTTGTCGCCGTGCTGCCATCGCGGGTCGATCCCCGGGGCTCCGAATGCGTCCCCGGTCCCCCACCGCTCCATCAGCTCTCCGACGGTTCCGTGCCCGATTCGGTCGGCTCCTCCGCCCCGTGCTCGGAGCGTTCCCTGAGCGCCTTGGCGCGAGCGGCGATGTTCTCGGGCGAGAAACCGAACTTCTGGAAGAGAACCGGCCCGGGGGCGGAGGCCCCGTACCGCGCGATCCCGAGCACGTCGCCTTGCGTCCCGACCCACCGCCACCAGCCGACGGCCGAGCCGGCTTCGACCGCCAACGTCGGCACCCCCGGCGGTAGAACGCTCTGGCGGTACGCCGCCTCCTGCTCTTCGAACAGTTCGACCGAAGGCATCGACACGACGCGGGTCGGGATCCCCTGCTCGCCCAGAAGTCGCGCCGCGTCGAGACAGGGCGCGACTTCCGAGCCGGTCGCCAACAGGACGAGCTCCGGGGCGTCCGGCCCGCTCTCCGACGCGATGTAGCCGCCCCGGAGCGCGCCACTGCGGGTCGGGACCTTTTCCGGATCGAACGTCGGAAGCTTCTGCCGGGTCAACACGATGGCGACCGGCCCCTGGCGCTGGAGCGCGATCTCCCAGGCAGCCGCGGTCTCATTCGCGTCCGCCGGGCGAAGCACGGTCATGCCTGGGATCGAGCGCAGCCCCCAGAGCTGTTCGACCGGTTGGTGCGTCGGGCCGTCCTCCCCCACGCCGATCGAATCGTGGGTATACAGGAACAGGCTCTTCGCCTGCATGATCGCCGCGAACCGGATCGCGGGGCGCTGGTAGTCGGAGAAGATCAGGAACGTCGCGCCGAACGGACGGATCCCCCCATGGATCGCCAGTCCGTTGAGGATGGAGGCCATCGCGTGCTCCCGGGCGCCGAAGTGGATGTTGCGACCCTCGGGCGACTCTTGCGAAGAGCTGGAGGAGCCATTGATGATCGTCTTCGTCGACGGCGCCAGGTCGGCCGAACCTCCCATGAGGGTGGGGAATCGGCTGGCGAGCACGTTCAGAACGCGGGCGGACGCATCGCGGCTCGCCATCGGCCCATCGACCGGGGAGAACCGGGGGAGAGTGTTCGTCCACCCGTGCGGGAACCGTCCTTCGAGAACCGCCTCGAGCTCGGTCGCCGCCCCCGGTTCGGCCTCCGCGTAGGCGGCTCGGAGCGTCTGCCACTCGGCTTCCGCGGCCGCACCGTTCGGGACCGCCTCGCCCATCCGTTCCCGGACGCCGTCTGGAACGAAGAACGGCTCCGGGTGGTTCCAACCGAGACGGGCCTTCGTCGCGTTGGCCGCCTCCGCCCCCAACGGCTCTCCGTGGGCCTCGCGGGTGTCCTGCTTCGGGCTCGCGTACCCGATATGCGTGCGGACCCGGATGAGCCACGGATACGTCGGTTCGCTCTTTGCGGCGGTGATCGCCTCGAAGATCTCGTTCAGATCGTTCCCGTCCTCGACCTCCGCCGTCGACCAGCCGTACGCCTGGAACCTGTCGACCACGGACTCCGTGAACGAGAGCGACGTAGGTCCTTCGAGTGAGACCTGGTTGTCGTCGTACAGGTAGATCAACTTCCCAATCCCCGCGGAGGCGGCGAACGAGGCAGCTTCGGCACAGACCCCCTCCATGAGCTCCCCATCGGAAATCAACCCGTACGTCCAGTGATCGACCACGGGGAACCCCTCTCGGTTGTACTTGGCCGCGAGGAACCGCTCCGCGGCGGCGAACCCAACCCCCATGGCGAACCCCTGCCCGAGGTGGCCCGTCGTTAGCTCCACTCCCGGTGTCACTCCCAGCTCGGGATGGCCCGGGGTCTTGCTCTCCCACTGGCGGAACCGCTTCAGCTCCTCCATTGGGAGGTTGTACCCCGAGAGATGCAGCAGAGAGTAGAGCAGGGCCGATCCATGGCCGGCGGAAAGGATGAACCGATCCCGGTTGGCCCAGCCCGGGTTGGCCGGATTGTGTCGGAGGAATCGGTCCCACAACGTGAACGCCATGGGAGCGGCCCCGAGCGGCAGGCCCGGGTGACCCGATTTCGCGGCTTCGACCATGTCGATCGAGAGGCATCGGATCGTGTCGATGCACTCCTGGTCAGTGGCGGTCACAGAACCTTCCGAGTCGTGGGAACGGACGACGAGTCCCACCGGAAACCGTCTCCCGAAATTCCGCGCGGATCGGTCGAAGAGCCCCGTGCGGCTCTCCGAGCCCTCTGCGCCTTCCGGTCCCCCAACGCGATCTCCTGGGACGTCTCCGCCCTCCCGCGACTCCTGGGGGAGGTCCGAAGCTCCAACGCAAGGACCACGCCCACCGCCAAGAAGACTGCGGTCTTGGGGCCCCCCCATCCCGCACGGCACCGAACGCGGGGATTCCGGCTCCCCCGGTCCTCCTCGGTCGCCCAGCGAGACGAGGGCGAGCCCGCAGCGCGTGGGGCCCCGGCCTCTCTCATTCGTCCGCGAGCGCGTCCTGGTCGCGCGCGATCCGGAACTTGTGCATGACATCCACGAACGTGGAATGGGACCAGGTCAATGGCGTCGCGCTGCGCGGCTCTTTCGTGGTGGAGTCGATCTGCTCCGCGAGCAATCCGGATGGCGTGGCGTTGGTCACGACCCACTCCAACAGTTCCCGGCACCGCTCCCGGTCTCCCAAGAGCAGTCGGGCCTCGGCGAGCCAGAGCGTCGAGACGATCCACGGGTTCTCGTGGCCGTAGTACTCGTCCCCCTCGTACCGGGCGAGCCCGCCGACGCGAGGGCTCCAGAGCCTCTGCTCGATGGCGTCCACGAGGGTCCGGGTGCGCGGATCGCTTTCGGAGATCAGACCGAGCTTGAACGCGAGCAGCATCGACGAATCGAGCCTCTCGTCCCTCGGGTCGAGGCTGCGGACGAACCGGTCGAGCTTCGGATCGTAGAACCTCTCCAACGCGGACTCCCGCATCGCGTCGGCCGCGACCCGCCACCTCTCCGCGTCTTTGCCGAGCTCCAGCCCGATGCGAGCGGCGCGTTCGAGGGCGTGGGAGACGACGGCGGTCGAGTAGAAGTGGACCCCGTCCCGCTCCTCCCACAGGTCGTAGCTCCGCTTCGGGAGCGCCGACTCGGGGTCGCGGAAGCTGAGGAGGAAATCGGCCGCGGACTTCACCATCGGCCAGAACTCGAGGAGGACGTCGAGGTCCATCCGTCGCTTGAAGTGGTGCCAAACGGCCGCGAGGACGGTGCCAGTCTGGTCGATCTGCAGGAACGGGGGCGGGTGCCAACTGCTCCCGAACGCCCCATCGGGGAAGTGCCGGTGGCGGAACGAGCCGTTCGAGGATTGGCAGGAGAGGGCAAAGTTGAGGAACCGCTCGGCGTACTCGTACAGCCCGGCCTCGTCCATCGCCTTGGCGACGTACCCTCCGTCCCGCCACCAGCAGTAGTTGTACGTGTCCCCGCCGAGGATCAGCGAGCGACGGTCGGGGGAGGCGATGATCGAGCCGTTCGTCGCGGCCACATGGCGCAGGACGAGGACGCTGGTCCGGTAGATGGCCCGAGACTGGGGGGAGAGGTCGGGGGTGGCCCGCATCGGGTGGCGGGCGAGCCACGTCTTCCAGAACGCCTCGGCCTCCCGCTCCATGCGACCGACGTTCCCCCCCGAGAGCGCCGACTCGCGCAGGCGGCCCGTCTCCTCGGTGTTCTCCCCCAGCGCGATGAAGAGCCGGACGACCTGCTCGGAGTCGCCGGCCCCGGTCAGGTTCCATTGGACGGCGGAGTCGACGGAGCCGTGGGAGATCTTGCGCCCCTCCAGTCGGCCGTCCTCGGCGTCGACGTACGTGCCCCGCAGCCCCTTCAGGGTGTGCTCCCCGCATCCGGCCACGTCGAACTTCGGGGCGCCAAAGAACTCGAAGTACTGTCGGCGCTTGTAATGGATCACGGAGCCCGACTCGGGATCGATGTACGCCGTCTCCTGGTACGGCGACTCACCGATGTTGAGCGAGTGGTACTGGAAGACCCGGAACGCGCGCCCCGCGGGGGCCGTCAACCCGATCCGCCGGATGATGAGGTCGTGGTTGGGGTGCACATGGTCCTGCACCCGGATCTGGACCCGGTCGTCCCGCCAGGTGCTCTGGGGGGCGTACGCGGCCGCCCGGTGATCAGACTCAAAGTGGAGTCCGTCGCCCGGGGCCCGAAGCCATCGGAACTTCTGCAGCTCGATGTCGTAGACGCCGAGCCGCATCTCCCGAAGATGCTGGTACTGGCCCGGGTACGGGGCGTACAGATCGATCCATTCGCCGGCCTCGTTCAGGGTCAGGAGGATCCGACCGTTCCCGGCGAGCTGGGTGATCACGAAGGGCGGTAAGGACGCACCCGCATCAACTTTCGGGGGCCCGACTCCCGGCCGGTTCGGCGAGGGATCGCGAGGACGCTCGGCCGCGACCCGCTCCCGGCGCGTTGGCGGCCGCGACGGATAACCGGGCTGTCCTCTCGTTTCAATACGTATTTATACACCGCGCCGCCCATTCTCACTGGGCCCCCTCGGAGGCTTGGAAAGCTATGGTGACAGGAATCAAGCGAAAGGCGATCTATGCGGGAACTCTGGTGACGATCATGGCGCTGGTAGCCGGGTTTGCGATTGCGTCAATCGCATTCACGACGAACAGCCAGAACGGCGCTGGAAATGCCACCATCACCGGTAGCGTGGCCGGGATCAGCCTCCCGACGCAGCCGACGACCCTCGGCATCTTCGCCGCCACGACCGCCCTCTCGGCCCAGGGAACCCCGACCGCGAACATCGCGCTCGCCAACGGCGCGAACGTGTTCTGCGTGTCCGCGACGTGCACCGCCGGGGACTTCTCCGAATCGTTCACCATCAACTTCGCGTCGGGCGTCGCTGGGTTCACCGGCGCGCTCTACCTGCAAGTGGTGGCGACCGCGACCAGCGGCAGCGTCTCGGCGACCCTGTTTCTCTCCAACGCCGGAGGGACCAACGCCGGAACGATCGTCGTCGAGATGGACCTCGGCACCGCGGCCAACTCGCTGAACACCGGCACTCTGGTCTACCAGCAGTGCGCCGGCGTCGGCGCGTGCCCGTAGAGCCAGACGTTGTCTCGAGGACACGCTCTCCCAACCTTTTCCCCCGTATCCCCGACGCCCCTCCTCGGTTCTCCGAGGAGCGGGCGCCGGGATCGCTTTTTTCCCCTGAACGACCCTTACTTCTGGGTGCGGTAGGTTCGAAATGGGCTCCAATACCGGATCACGATCCTCGCCCTCGACCCCGGAGGAGCCGGAGCTGGAGGCCGAACCGTGGGACGAGGAGAGCCCGCCTGGTCCTCCGACACGCCGAGGCCGGCCTGCCCCGGTCGTTCGGGTCGCCTCCCGGATCCGCCGGACCGAGACGAACCGCAAGGTCTGGATGGAGACCCTCCCCCTCCTCGCCGGGGGCGCAGCCCTCCTGGGGGTCGGGCTGTACCTCTGGGCGATCCGATTCGGCGTCGACAGCCATCCATTCCCTCTCTACCTTCTGCTCGTGATCTGCGGGGCGATCGCCATCATCGGCGGGGTCCTCAGCCTGGTCGTGGTGGAGGACGAGGTCGTGATGGAGTACCGGACGACGACCCCGCCCCCCACGCCCACTCCCTCGTCATTCCCGGCCCGGCCCGAACCGTACACCCGCTCCTCGCCCCGCCACACCCACGCGGCGATCGGCCCGTGGCGGACCGTCCACGGGCGCGCGTATCGCGCCCCCCGTTCGGTGACCCGCGCCATGGCCGGGGAGCATCCGGACCGGACCCGCTCCCGGATCATTGCGCCCCCCGTCGTGGCCCCCCGCTCCCGCAGCTCGGTGGCGAGCGCCGCCTCGTTCGAGGACGATGAGCTCGCACGGATCCACTTGGACGTGATCTCGGGGAATGTTCCGGAGACGACCCGATCCTCCCATGAGGTCGAGTTCGACCAGCTCCTGAACGAGCTGGACGGCCTCTCGGCGCCTGTGCGGCCGGTTCGGCTCGCCGAGCTCGACGACCTGGAGACACCGGCGGCTCCCATCTCCGCCGGCCCCTCCGGGCCTCGATCGTTCGAGCGCACCCGTTCGGGTCGGCGGCGGCTCTGCGGGAGTTGCGACAACCCGATCGCCTCGGGCGACCGGGCCGCCGACTGCACGACCTGCGGCCAACCGAGCTGCACGTCGTGCCACGAAATGGCGGCGGAGCGGGGACATCCCGGGATCTGCTCGATGTGCACCCTCCTCCACGCGGACATCCCGCCGCCCTCCCCGACCGCCGCGGCGAGGATCCGCGGAAATCCGGTGCGCGGCTGAGTCCGACCCCGGATCCCGAAACTAGGCGTGACCCCGACCGCTCTTGGCGTGGGCCTGCGCCTGCAGGTACGGTTCCACGGACTCCAGGGGACGATCGAGGCCCTCGTACGCGGGGACCCCGAGACGGTCGCTGACCAGCCAGTCGACTTCGTACGGGTACAACAACGTGGATCCCAGCGCGACGAGCAGTCCGGTCAGCCGGTGGGCCGATCGGGCGCTCATCGGCCAGTATCTCGGAGGACGTCCGAGCGCCGCGAACATCCGGTCGGTCAACTGCCGATACTCATACCTCTGTGGGCCGCCCAGATCCGAACTGCCCCGCGTCGAGCCGTGAAGCTCCCGTCGAAGGATCCGGCCGAGGTCGCTCGCCGAGAGTGGGGAGACGTGATACCGACCGTCCCCGAACATTGGAAAACGACGGTAGCGTCGCATGAGGCGGAGCATCGGTCCGATCAGCCGATCCCCCGGGCCGTAGAGCATCGTCGGTCGGACGATCCGACTGGAGAGTCCGCTCTCTGTCAATTGCCGGTCGATCTCCCGCTTGTAGCGCAGGTACGGGAGCCCCCGTTCGAGGCGCTCTGGCGCGTCGGGCACGCTGACGTGAACGAATCGTGGGACCCCGGCGGCGTCGGCGTCGGCGATCAGTCGCCCGAGGCCGTCCCTGAGTTGGCGAAAGTTCGACTCGCTCGACCAGCGGTACCACGCGAGGTTCAACACGGCATCGACCCCCTCGAGCGCCGGACCCCACGAGGCGAGTGTCCGGACGTCGGCCCGGATCCACTCCACGGAGGCGGCGCTCTCGGCGGCGACTTCGTGGCGGTGGATCGAACGGATCTGAAACTCGGAGCCGAGCTCGGCGAGCACGGCTCGACCGACGAGGCCCCCGGTCCCGCCCACGACCAGAAGCCGCGGTCGGGGGCCGGAGGCGCTCACGCCCGAGCTCCGACCTCCGGACCCGCAAGGAGCTCGGCGATCGCCGGCTTCCCGAACGCTCGGGTCCACGCCTTTTCGACAACGGGGACGACCTCGGCCACGGTGATCGGACGCCCCCGCTCGGTCGAGAGCGAGGTCATCGACTCGCCGGAGAGGCCGCACGGACGGAATTTCCGGAACACCGAGAGCGGTTCGTCGGTGACGTTAAGCGCGATCCCGTGGGAGGTGACCCACTCCTCGACCGCGACGCCGACCGACGCGATCTTTCGCTCGCCGACCCAGACCCCCCGTTGGCCGGCGACGCGGACGGCGGTCACGTCGAACTCCGCCGCGGCGCGGATGGCGAGCTCCTCGAGGTCGGTGACGAATCGCCGAACGTCCCGCCCCCGGGAGTCCAGATCGACGATCGAGTAGGCGCTGAGCTGGCCCGGACCGTGGTAGGTCACGTGGCCCCCGCGTTCCACGTGGACGACGGGGATCCCCGCCGGCAACGGCGAGTCGCCCGCTCCCTGGACGCCGACGGTGAGGACCGGGGGGTGCTCGACCAAGAGCAGCGTGTCGGGGATCTCCCCCCGACGGCGGGCGGCGCGGAGCGCGCGCATCTCCGCGAGCGCGTCCTCGTACTCGCGTCGTCCCCACTGCCTAACGGCGGACAACCTCGCGCCTCCGGGCGACGTGCATCGGTTCGTTGAGCCAGAGGAGGGCCGCCTCCTGGAGCGCCTCGGAGAACGTCGGGTGGGGATGGATGGTCGCCGCCACATCCCGCACCGACGCTCCCATCTCGAGGGCGAGACCGGCCTCGGTGATGTACTCCCCGGAACCGGCGCCCGCCGCGTGGACGCCGAGCAACAGCTCGGTGTTCCCGTCCGCGACCAGCTTGACCCATCCGCGCGTCGAGTGGGCCGCATGGGCGCGACCGAGAGCCGCGTACGGGAATCGAACTTCCCGGGCCGCGGGGTAGCCGCGCGCTTGGGACTCCGTCAGGCTCCATCCGACGCTGGCGAGCTCGGGGGTCGTGAAGACAACGGAGGGGATCACCTGGAACTCGAACTTCGTCGGCTGCCCGGCGATCGATTCGGCCGCGACGATCCCCTCCCGGTACGCCTTGTGCGCCAGCATGGGGGGTCGGGCGACGTCGCCCGCCGCGTAGATGTGCGGGACGTTCGTCTGCATCCGATCGTTCACGGGCACGAATCCGCTCTTCGGGTCCCGGTTCACCCCGGCCGTCTCGAGCTCGAGGCCCTCGCTCGCGGGGCGCTTTCCCACCGTGAGGAAGAGACGCTCGGCGGTCAAGCTCTCCCGTCCGGCGGAACCCTCGACGATCAGCTCGACCGAGTCCGGTCGTCGGTGCAGCTCGGTCGCCTTCGTCCCCGTCAGCACCCGAACCCCGCGCTTGGTGAGCGCGTCCGTGATCTCGCGAGAGAGGTCCGGCTCAAGCCCCGGGAGGAGCTGCGGCATCAGCTCCACGATCGTCACCTGCACGCCGGCCTCGGCGAGGAACTCCCCGAGCTCGCAGCCGCTCACCCCGCCCCCGAGGATGAGGAACGACGCGGGCAGGCTCTGGAGGTCCAGCAGTTGCCAGGCGGTGAGCACCCGGTCCCCATCCGGCTCGAATCCCGGGAACGACGCGGGCACCGCCCCCGTCGCGATGATCGCCTGTTGGAAATCGATCCGCTCCATGCCGCCGTCCGGCGCCACGAACTGGGCGGAGTGGGGGCCCGAGAACTTCACCTCGCCTTGGAGGACCGTGGCGCCGGCCCCCTTCAACAGCGCCTGCACGCCCTGCCTCTCCTTGGCGACGATCGCCTGCTTCGCCGACTGGGCCTTCGCCATGTCGAAGCGGAGACCGTCCGCGAGCACTCCGATCTCGGGGCCCTCGGCGCTGACGGCGTAGTAGAGGCCGGTGGCGTGAATGAGCGCCTTCGAGGGGATGCAGCCCCGGTTGAGGCATTCGCCCCCGAGCTGGTCGCGCTCGATGAGCAGTGCCTTGATCCCGAGCTGGCCGAGCCGGATCGCGGCCATGTACCCGGCGGGCCCCCCCCCGAGGATGAGAACGGTCGCGGTGCGAGAGTACGTGCCGGCCATGGAACTCAGGCCTCGTGGATCTCGACGGGAGGCACGTACGGTCCGCTCGCCCAGACGTCCGACGTCATCGACTCCGCGGCCGGCGGTCCGATCACTTCGGCCTCGACGATCGCGGCCTTCACCTCTCGGTCCATCGCGTCCGCGATCTTCTGCCGCCCGGACTTGTCCAACACGCCGAGGGTCTGCAGCAGCCCCTCGAGGCGGCGGTACGGGTCGTGGGCGACCGCGCGCTGCATCCAGTCGGAGGCTTGGTACCGCGTCGGATCATCGGAGCTCGAGTGCGCCGTCATTCGGTACAGAACGAACTCGAGGTACGACGGGCCGCGACCCTCGCGGGCTTTCTCGATCGCTCGGCGCAACGCGACGTGTGAGGCAACGAAGTCCGTTCCGTCCACTTGAACGCCCGGGATGCCGTAGGCGTCCCCCTTGTCCGCGAGACGAGCGACCTTGGTCTGTCGGTCGACGGGGACCGAGATCGCCCACTGGTTGTTCGTGCAGCAGAAGACGACCGGGGCGTTCAACACCGCCCCGAAGTTGAGACCGGAGTGGAAATCGTTCGCGGAGGTCGCCCCGTCCCCGAAGAAGGCGAGCGCCGCCCCCGGCACGCCCTTGCGTTGCAAGGCGAGACCGAGCCCCACGGCGTGGATGATCTGGGTCCCGACGACGCTCGACATCGAGACGTAGTTCACGTCCCGGGCCGTCGGATGGCATGGCATCTGCCGACCGCGGGCCGGGTCCCGGTCATCGGCGAACAGGTGGTGCATGTAGACCGGCAGCGGATGTCCGCGCACGAGGGCCACGAGCTGCTCCCGGAGTCCCGGGACGATCCAGTCGTCCTTCCCGGAGGCGAGGCCGACCGCCACGCTCACCGCCTCCTGACCGGTCGCCGGGCCGTAGAATCCGATGCGCCCTTGGCGTTGAAGGCCGAGCATCCGCGAGTCGAGCGTCCGCCCGAGCGTCATCCATCGGTACGCCTCGCGCAGGGTGTCGGGCCACTTGGGTCCGAGCGCCGCCTCCAGGTCCGCGACCTGGTACGGTAAGGGGACGACCTTCGGGGTCGCGGCGGGCATCAGGCCATCTCAGCGAACAACCGGTGCGGGTCTTCGAGGTACGACTTCACGACCGCGATGAATTGGGCGCCGGTGACGCCGTCCAGGACCCGGTGGTCCAAGGAGACGGAGAGGTTCATCAGGTGGGCCGCAATGATCGAGCCGTCCGGCGCGAAGATCGGACGCTTGACGATCCGGTGCACGCCGAGGATCGCCACCTCCGGGTAGTTGACGATCGGCGTGGCGAGGACCCCGCCCAACGCCCCGAGGCTCGTGATCGTGAACGATCCGCCGGAGAGTTCCGTGCGAGTCAGCGTCCCCGCTCGACCGCGCTCGGCTAGGCCTTGGATCTCCTTCGCGAGCGCGGTGAGGCTCTTCGAGTCCACATCGCGAATGACCGGGACCAAGAGCCCCTCGGGCGTGGCCGTGGCGATCCCGAGGTTCATTCGGCGGTGGATGACGATCTCCTGCTTCTCGTC
>JAKIVR010000059.1 GCA_022750455.1 Thermoplasmata archaeon
CCAATTCCACCGCGCGGTTTGCGGTTAACGTTAACGGGGCAAGAGTGACCGCGACCTAATCGGGACCGGCGCGCCCAGGGTGCTGCCTTTGCCGGTCAGAGGCATGCTTCTCGCTCCGACCCGCCTCGCCACAGTCACTCAGACAGGGTTTCGACTGCGCTTCTTGGGCCAATCGCGAAACTGTCGTGACGGCGTTTCAATAGTCCAAGACGACTGGTCGGATTTCTTCAAGGAGGGCGCAAATCCAATTGCATCCCCTCGGCCGTTGGGAACCGGACCCCCGATCGCACCCCCGAACCTGACTCGCGAGTCGATTGGGTACGACCCTTCGTTGGGCCAGGTGCTGCTGTTCGGCGGCTCAGGCGACCCCCCGTTCGACTGCTCTACGTGGTCCGAGGACACCAACGGGGCCTGCAACAGCCTCTGGGCCTGGCCGGGGACGCCACTGGCTGAGCCGATCATCGACTCGTTCCGAACAGTCCCACGCTTCCCCCGCTTCCGACCACGAACGAGGTCATCAGCATCCGCAAGAACACCGCGGCCACCAGAAGGGTGATGACCACCACGGTGAAGTTCCCCGACGAAAGCTGACCGAGCATGGCCGCCTGGACGAACCCGTAGCCGATCGACAGG
Organism: Thermoplasmata archaeon; assembly: GCA_022750455.1. Classification (GTDB taxonomy): domain Archaea; phylum Thermoplasmatota; class Thermoplasmata; order Lutacidiplasmatales; family UBA184; genus JAKIVR01. The sequence continues at coordinate 634 of JAKIVR010000059.1, forward strand.
GAGGAGGGGGGTCTATTGCGACCCCCTTCGAATGGAAAAGTTGGCGTGGGCACATGTGTCAGGGCCCAGCCAAAGCTCTGGGATTTCTATGGTCAGGTTCCGTCGTTCAGGACGCTCTTCATCATTTGAGCGTGACGGGATTTAGGCACTTGGAATAAGCCCCTCCCCGGTCGACCGAGGAGGGGAAAGTGGTTGGTCACTCCGGAGCTTGGAGGAGGCCGTCCAGAGCGACGAGCAAGGCGTAGGCGTCCATGTTGCGGGCATAGGCGGAGGGGCGCGGCTGGTCGAAACTGGAGGTTCTCGACCCACTCTACCCCACGCACCTCTCGTGGGCTGCGTCCCACTTGCGTGCTACTTCAGGCTCCTCAGCCTCGGTGAATCGGACCATCCGCGTTGCTCGCAGAATATCCCCCAGATTCCTGAAACTCGTACCAAAACCAGGGTACTTGAACCCATTAACTGATGGACTTCGACCAATCCACTAGCAATCACTTCCTCGGGACAATCTCGACCACATCCAGCGGAGCGACTCGGCTCGTGCCCCACCTTTCCTGCCGCGGGGCCCCACCCCATGCCGGCTGGCCCGGGTTTCTCACGGAGGCGGAGGAGGAGGGCCAACCCAGCCTGGAGGGGGCCCCTGCGGCATCCCCGGAGGGGATCCTCCCGGTGGCATCCTCCCGGGAGCTCCGGGGCGAGCGCCGAACCGGATGAAGTACAGAATCGCGGCGAGGATCGCGGCTCCCACCACTCCGAGGAGCAGGTACACCCAGATCGGGAGACCGCCTCCTGTTGAGCCTACGACCGAGCTCGAGGTGATGGTGACCGTGGTGGAGCCCTTGACGACCTCGGACCCGAGAGTGGCCGTCACGTTCATTTGGAGCGAGCCCGGGCGAGACCCTTCCACGAGCGACACCGGATTCCCGGTACCGGAGGCGAGTGCTCCCAGCGTGTTGTTCGTCGACCAGACGTAGGTGATCCCCGTGGGGCATGGACCCCCCGTACACACGGGCACGGCGATGAAGCGAATGATCGATCCGGTCGAATTGGTGACATCCGGGGGCGAGATGGTCACGGAAGTGAGGGTGGGGATTGGGGGGCTGGTGACGACGATGGTCAGCACGTTGCTCATCGCGGCCTGGTCGGAGCTGTCGGTCACGTTCACCCACCCCGTGTAGGTGCCGGCCGCGGCGTACGCGTACGTTGGATTCTGGGACGAGCTCGTGCCCCCGTCTCCGAACTGCCAGGCGAACGACGTGTAGCTCCCGCTTCCCCCCGTCGGGATGGCGGTGAAGAGCACCTGAAGGGGCGCCGGTCCTCCCGTCACCGAGGACTTGGCGGTGACCGCGAGTGGCGGCCCCCCGGACACGATGATCGACACCGTTCCCTGGTCATAGTTGGTGCAATAGACCACCCCGCTGACTGGGTCGACCGCCAGGTACTCGGGCCCGGTGCCCACGGGCACGGTCGCGACGACCTGGTTGGTGCTGTCGGAGACCACGGTGACGTTCGCGGAGAGAGAGTCCGCCACGTACAGTTCGCTCGTCGCGGCATCGTAGGCGATCCCCTGAGGGAAGCTGTCCACCGTGACCGTGACATTGGCGACGATCTGGTCCGTCGTGTCCGAGATCACGGAGACGTTCGCGGCGTTCGCGACGTAGATCTCTCCCGTTCCGTTGTCGTAGGCCAGCCCCTCGGGGCTGTCGATGCCGTTGATGGTCTCGACCACGGAGTTCGTCACATCGGAGATGACGCTCACATTGTCCGTACCCCAGTTGGTGACGAACAGCTGGCCCGTGCCACTGTCATAGGCGATTCCCGTGGGATCCCACCCGACGCCGATCTCGGCCACGATCGTGTCGGAGGCCGCGGAGATCACGCTGACGTTGTCCGCGAGGTAATTGGCCACGAAGATGTCTTCCTTGCCGCTGTCGTAGGCGATTCCCTCGGGACCGCCATACGGGCCGAGATCGACGGTCGCCACGACCGTGTTGGTGCTATCATTGAGCACGCTCACGCTCCCGTCCCCATCCACCAGGTTCCCCGAGACGAACGAATCCCCGAGGGCGCTGTCGTACGCGACCCCGTACGGTTCGAATCCGACGTTCGGCGTCGCCACGATGCTGTTGGTGCGCGCATCGATGAGGCTCACCCCATTCGTGAGGGTGGTCAGAGGTCCGAACTCGGCGACGACGACCTTGCCGTTCCCGCTGTCGTAGGCGATGCCCTGCGGGTTGTACCCGACGGCGACCGTCGCGACGACGGCGTCGATTGCGGCGGGGAAGTAGCTGACGCTGCCGGACTCCGAGTTGGTGACATAGATGGCCGCATGGTCCGGAACGTAGACCGCGTCCAATGGGCCTGTCCCTACCGTGACGGTAGCGAAGATGAAATTGGTGGAGTCGTTGATCACACCTACGCCGGCCCCGTCGGCGGCGAACACGTCCCCTTCCGACGGGACGTAGGCCATGCTGTCATCATAGATCCCCGACGCGACGGGGATCGAGGCCACGGCCGTGTTGGAGAAGTCCGAGAGCACGGTGATGTTGTAGGAGTTCTCGTTCGAGACGAACACCTCGGCCTTCCCGCGGTCATACCCCGTGCCGGTCGGTGCGGAGCCCACGGGAACGGTCATCGCCACGGTGTTGGATGTGTCGTTGATGATCGAGGCGCTCTTGGACGCCCAGTTCGCGACAAAGATCTCGCCATGCCCGCTGTCCCAAGCTACCCCTTCGGGGCCATCGCCCACGTCGATGTTCGCCGTCACGTCGTCGAACGTATCGTTGATGACGCTCACATTTTCCGTCATCGAATTGGCGACGAACAGCTCGCCCTTCGCCGCGTCGTAGGCAATGCCTTCGGGGTTGCCCCCGACCGGAACCGTGGCGACGACAAGATTGGTCGTGTCGTCGATGATGCTCACGTCGGCGGAACCCCGATTGACCACGAAGATTTCGCCCGTTACCGGATCGTACGCCATCCCTTCGGGATCCGACCCGACCGTGATGCTCGTCATGACCTTGTTCTCCGTATCGTTGATCACGGAGACGTTCCCGGAGTTGTAGTTGCTCACGAAGATCTCGCCCTTCGCCAAATCGTAGGCCTCGTCAAAGGGCCTCGATCCCACACCGATGGTCCGGACCAGGACGTTGCTTCCATCGCCGACGACGCTCACATTGTTCGTGGCATAGTTGGCGACGATCACCTCGCCCTTGGCATGGTCATAGGCGAGGCCTTCCGGACCCTGACCGACCGGCACGGAGTCGACCACTTGGTTGTTGACGTCCGAGATGATGCTCACGTTCGCGGCCCCGTAGTTCGAGACGAAGATCTCGGCCTCCGTGGGATCGTAGGCGACGCCCCAGGGATCGGAATACGCGGCGAGTGGGACCGTAGCGACCGTGGCGTCACTGCTGTCCGAGATCACGCTCACGTTCGACGCCCCCGTGCCCGCCCCGGCATTCGCGACGAAGATCTCCCCCTTCGCACTGTCGTAGGCGAGGCCGACCGGGTCCAGGCCGACCGGGATCGTGTCGACCACCGTGTTCGTGGTATCGTTGATCACGCTCACGTTGCCGTAGTTGATGTAGCCGTTCGCCACGAACACCTCGCCGCGTCCCGCATCGTACGCGACGCCATCCGGGGCCCCCTCGAGGCCGATGTTGGCCACGACCGAATTGGTCTCGTCCGAGATGACACTCACATTCTCGTCGTTGTAGTTGGCCACGAAGATCTCGCCTTGGGCCGAATCGTACGCGAGGGCATCCGGGCCCCCACCCACGCCGACGGTGGCGACGACCGAGTTGCTCTGGTCCGAGATCACGCTGACCGTATCGAGTGCCGCGTTCGCGACGAACACCTCTCCTTTGCCCGAATCATAGGCCACCCCGAGGGGGTCCGCGTCCCCGAATTCCGAAAGGTCGATGACGGCGATTCCCTTGGCCGCGGTGTCCGAGATCACGCTCACGCCCTGGGAGTCCGTGACGAACCACTCCCCCTTCGCGCTGTCGTAGGCCACGGCGGTCGGATTCGCGGGGTCGAGTGCCGGGAAGTTTCCGGGCACGAGCGTATTGTTCCAGAGTACGAGCGTGTCGTTCACGTGGGGCCCGTCCGAGGTGAGACGAGAGGGTGCGGACGACGGTCGAGGGCTTCCACCGTCCCGCGCCGCGCTGGCCCCTAAGGGTGAGGAGACGGGGGGCAGGCCACCGAGAGCGGAATTCTCCCCATGCACCACCGCACCACCAATCCCCGCCGTTACCACGCCCCAGGATGCTCCGAAGGGGACCGCCATGGCGACGACAGCAATCCAGAACAGCGGTGCCCGGAGAGACCGCCCCCTCTCCCAAGCTCCTGCGGGGCACCGAGAAGGGTCGCGATCGCGTCCCCAGGAAGGGCCGTCTCGTTGCATCGGGTCACCGTGCGTGGAATCGTGAGTTCTGGAGCCCCCCATCACATTCCGTGGGCCCCTCGGGCCCGATGAGCACCGAAACGAGGCGGAGTATTTGAATGGCCGTTCTCCGAGCGGGGAAGAGGTAGCCGGTCACCCTTCTGGCACTCCGAACGACCCCTGAACGCGGTTCTGCAACACGTATTCGCGCATTCGACGAGAGTCTTCGCGGCACGTGCCGTCCCCAAGAATCGACCACTTCGGGAGGCATAGTCGCCCAAGACGACGGGTCTGCGTGCACGCGACTGATCCCGTAGACCCGAGTGGAAATTTGGGTATGGGCCCACGTGCCAGCGCCCAGCCTAAGCGACGGGCGCGAACGGGTCCTCTCGATCCTCAACGCCACAGGGCCGAGCTCCATTGCCGAGCTCCAGAAGCGCTGGGGGGCTGCCGCCCCTTCCAGCCAGCAACTCATGGAGCTGCTCGTCAGCCTCACGGCAGCGGGACTGGTGGCGGTCGGCCGCAGTTACGATGGGAGCCTTGCTTGGGCACCCTGTCACTCAGGTCCCTCACAGGGACCAGGGGGGAGCGGCGAGGGACGAGCCGGGAGCTAAGGAGGAAAGACCGCGGCCGCGCTCCCGTCCGCAGGCCTGACCGTGCGCCGCGCGGCCCAAGCTCCTCCGACTGCAATCGCGATTCCAACCATGACCACCGCGAGGAATGCACTCACGTTCAGCTCCCCGACTGATGGCAGGCACGCTGGGTCCGCGATGCACGAGTTGTACGCCGCCGGGGTCTCCGTGCCCACGGCAACGAAGATCAGCCCGATCACCAGGGCCACTACCGCGCTCCCGCTCCACGTCGAGTCCATACGATTGCTCAAGGCCATCGTTCTCCTGTGAAAACGCCCCGAGCCCCGTGATTTCCTAGCCAAGGTCCATCGCCTCCTGTCCCATCCGTGCGAGAACGTCGGCCTTGGTCAGAAGTTGCTCCGCTTCCTGTTCCACCGCTGCGGCACTCATCGTCATCGATGGGCGTCGCGCAACCCGTTCCACGTTCCCGGCCTTCCGCACCGTCAGCACCTCATCCTGTTCGGCGTACGGATGCTGGTAGGTCAGCATGTGCCAGATGACAGCGCTTAGCTTCCGGGCCGCGGCAATCTGCGCCTTCGCGGCTCCGATCTGCTTCGCCTTCTTCTCGTAGAATCGCTTGATGGAGGTGTCCCGATTGGTTCGTATTAGCCCCTGGACCGCGATGCAAAGGAACGCCTTCAGTACCCGATCCCCTCCCTTCACGCCCCGATGCGAACTTACCTTCTCCCCGGAGTTGTCCGCCCGAGGGACCAGTCCGGCGTACGATGCCAGATGCTGCTTGTTCGAGAACCGTTCCACCTCTCCGATCTCGGCTACGATTGCCAGGGCACTATAGTAGTCGATCCCGGGGATGGTCATCAGCAACCGAGCATCCTCTCGATCCACGGCGATGCGGGCCATCTCCCGCTGGAGTTCCTCCTCGTGTTCGACAAGCAATCGTATCTGTCGAAGGGACCGGCCGAGCATGGCTCGGTGTTCCACGGGCAACGGGAGTCGGACCATCGCGCGAATGCCAGATACCCCGAACCAGTCACTGAACCGGTTCATCTCGGATTCCAGCAGGTTCCGCGTGATCAGGGCGTGGACCTGGTTCTTGAACCCAGCCACCTTGGACCCGAGATCCTGTCGTTGCCGGACCAGCTGGCGCAATCGATCGATCTCCGGCGGGGGGATGTAGCACTCGGGTAGGAACCCCGCCTGGTAGAGGTGAGCCAAGGCCTCACTGTCTCGCTCGTCGGTCTTCACGTCGGCTTGGGCGATCAACGCCACCTTCGCGGGGGCCGCCATGGGCAACTCGTGGCCCGCTTCCTTCAACAGCTCGGCCACCGCTTTCCCCGAGGTACTGGCCTCGAGGACGACGGGCACTTTCTTGCCGAGTTCCTTCGACATGACGGCGAGGGCGCTCCGCGTGGTGGGGAAGGTCCAGGTCCTCTTGGAACTTCCGCGGGGGTCCAAGTACGTCGCCGTGATCGAGTTCCGATGCACGTCGAGTCCCACGCACGGTCGGCTCAGATCGCTCGTTTCTCTCTCCATCGGGTTCGTTGCCTCCTTGGTTGAGCGAACCCGGGTCCGGGTCTCGACATTCTCCTGTACGCGCCGTCGAACCGAGGGGGTTCGACGCGCAGATGGACCCGTCGTTGGGGCGGCCATACTGCCTCTCGCGCCGGTCGCGCATTGAACGATACGGCCGCCCGGGCCCGGATTCACGAGACCGGATAGGTCTCGTGGGTGAAGTGCGTTTTCACGTCCACTGCCTCGCTAAGGCGGGCAGAATGATGGCCTGCAGCACCGCGGGGCACCCAACCGGCTCCGGCCCCCGCCTCTCGGGGAGAGGGCCGGCGCAACGCCGGGGGAGGGGGCTATCGGTCCCGGGCTAGGCCACCTTGGGAACGTCGCCGCCGCCCTTGCCTTGGCGCTCGCGGGTCTGAGGGGGGCCTCCGTAGGACACCGAGGCGAGACGGCCATGGTTCAGGTAGCCCAGAAGGACGGGATCATCGCCCGGATCCCAATGGCAGAACCGGTCTTTCTTGCCGGTTTGCTTGCCGGGTGGGGGACGAATCCCCCGACGCGCGAGGAGCTCGCGGGACTCTTGCAGTCACTCAGTGAGGTCAGGATCGTGCAGGAGGTTGCCGGGAGCGGGGGGCGGCTTGAGTTCGTCCTTCGAAGGCCCTGAGGGAGGTGGGCGGCCTCCGCTCTCCTCGGTCGCCCGCGGGTCGCCAAGGGCCTTCACATAGGGTGGACACTACGCGAGTGCTTCGCGACTCACCACCTACCTGCCGCAATCGCGATCCCCACCGCGAGCACCGCGAAGAACGCGGTAAGATCAAGGCGCCGAGAGACGGGAGGCTCGCCGGTGCCTCTATGGTCAACCAACGGGCCTTCGTTCAGTCGGGTGACTGGGTAGGTCTGGCGCTAGGCTAGTGTGTGTCGCCCCCCATTCTATCGCATCGGCTTGTGCCAGCGTGACCCAATGGAGACGCCGGCGGTGATTCTTTGAAGGCGAACACGAATCTTGGAAAGCGAGACTCCTAATCCCGGCCGGAGGGGTCAAATTCGACTTTCGCAAATCCTGCCATGCGACTATTGGCTGGCTGAAAGGATATCCGAACACAACCCCCTCCCGAGTAGTCCGTATCCAGCGAAGATTGACTGCCTCAAACAGCACAAACGCGACCGAAACAAGCCCGCAATCCGCAGCCCAACTTGACAGAGCGTACAAACTTCGCCATGGCCACCCAAGTAGAGAGTACAAGAAGAGTACAAGAACCAAACCGAAGAGACAGCAAGCAGGAAAGTGCCAACTCTGCCTATCCACACCATTCGCATTCCTGTCGCATTCCTGTTGAGGAAACGAAAACGTCTGAAGATTCGTTCAGGCTCATGGGTACGTTCCACACACGCTTACGACGTACGCGATACTCGCAATGCTTGCGGCCGAACCTATCAAGGCGCTTATGAAGCCAGCGGTAACTGGCTAGTGGACATCCTGGCGGTCGTCGATCGCACGGCTTTCCAGTCTTCAGCCCTGAGCCCACTTCGTCTGGATAAATGCCCTAATCTCACTGGCAGGAGACCCCTGTATCTCGACAGAACCGATACCCTTTGCTTGTTCCAGAGTGACGGGTCGAACCCTTGAACGGGCATTAGCTTCCCCCGAATCTTTCAGGTAAACTACCCGGTTTACCTTGGCCGGCTGAAACGCATTCAACCCGAGTCGGTTCCATGGGATTGCCACCTTACCGAACACGAGGTATTGCAATTCAACCCCCGACTGACTTGCCCGTACTTTCCACGGCACAACGTTCTCCAACATGATCCAGGCGATGGCAACTATGGCAAGGCCGCCTGAATAAATCTCCAGAGTGCCAGACGACTGAAATGGGGACCCGAGGAGAGAATAGGCGAAAACAATGTTGAAGAGGAGGACCCCCAACATCATGAGTCGTATCCATGTGGCATCGGTTAAGCGGTCCATCCATCCAACAGTCGGTGCCGAGTGACGTGGGGATCCAGCGCCTCCTTCGTCAAGAATAGGTTCACTTTGGTCCAGTCGCTCTTTGACACTGCCCTGCCTTCCAGATACTCCATCGTCAGGTTGAGGATCCTCGGGGCCATGCGTCGGAACATGCTCGCCCACCGCAGGGGCGTATACCGCGCCCGCAATTCCGAGGGCGCCAGCGACCTCACCAGATTGTAGACCCGACGACTCAGGATCAACGTCAGCAAGGAGGCCCAGATCAGCGCCTCCACCACATCCGCCTTCCGGGTGGCCACTTGGTCGAGCGCGTAGTACGACTTCAGTTCCTTGAACGTCAACTCGATCTGCCAGCGCAGGCCATACAGGGCCGCCACCTCCTCCGCCGTCAATACATCCGAGCCCACGTTGGTCAGATACAGGTGGTATTCCCGGTGCTCCTCGTCCCACACCCCCACCAATCGGCACACCAGAGTGTCGCCGTGCGAGGTGCCCCGGTACGACCTCCGCCGAAAGACGATCTCCACTTCCGCGTCCAGAACCTCCCGATGGAGCCGGGGAAGCACCTCGCTCAGCCGCTTCCCTTCGAGCTCCACCGCTCGCCCCCGGTGGACCTTCAGCGAGCGAACGAACGTCGGATCGGCGTTTCCCTTGACCCGGCTGAGGAAGGAGCCCCCATTCTCCCCGATCTTGGCGAACAGTCGGTGGCTGTAGTATCCCAGATCGAAGAGCAACAGGCGGTTCCTCACCCATGGTCCCGGCCGTAGGAGCTTGACATCGTGGGTTCGCTCGCCGACAAGGGCGAGCGTCTTCGGTCCGTGGGCTCGGACCGAGAGGAGCGTATCGACCTTCACTCCAGCGGCGACCTTCCGGGAGCGGGTGGCCGGCCACTGGGCCGCGAGCTTGGCGTGGAGTCGAACGACCGAGCTGTCCTTGATGAGCACATCCTCGAAGGCGGCCAGGCGCTCGTCCAAGAGCCGTCCCTGGGACTCCTTCAGCTGGGTCAGCCCGTGGGCGACACAGAGGCGGAGGAACTTCACCAGCTCCGGAGAGAACCGCTCGTAGAAGGAGGAGTAGGCGAGCTCGTCGTCGATGCGCTCTTCGTAGCCCTGCTTCAGGAGAGCGAGTTGGCGCTGAAGTCCGACCCCGAAGTCGAAGATGAGGGTGAACAGGAAGGCGACCGGATCGATCTTGCGCTCCCGCTTGACGAAGCCGCTCTCCCGCGCGAGCTGCCGGATGAGGGAGGGCGGGAACGTTTGGACCACCGCCTCCTGCACATCGGTGAGACCGAGATCGTTGGGGAGGGGGGACTTCCGTCGGTAGCCGCTGGACAGTCTCGCTCGGGGCTCACGGGGCGCCAACATCGGGGGAGGGTGGCTCCCCCTCGATATGCCTAGCGGCGTCCACTCGAATCAGTTCACCATGTCGCGCTTAACCGATGCCCGATGGAGTCGTATCCCCCATGGGGCTACAGCCCACCCTGGAGTCCGGACCACTACCTCCTCGGACATCACGGCCACGTCCCGCACTTGGCATGAATGCTTGTTATGGAGAAGTAGCTTGCGCCAATCACCACCAAACTCCCTGCTATTCCGATGAGGGCGGGCAGGAGTTCCGTGCCGTGCCAGAGGGCAGCTGCGAGGGCGACTATTCCTGCAACTGCGAACGTCCATGTTGCGGGCATAGGCGGAGGGGCGTGGGTGCCCGAGATCGGGCCGGATCAGCCAACTTCTCTGAGGTGAATCCGACACATAGGTTCGAATCCGCGCGGGGCTATCAATAAGTCAAAATGCCCCTTCTCCCTTGGGGCACGCCGATCTTGACTGGCTCGACCAAGAGTCCGCCGCCCACAATCGATTGCAGTCGTTCCCCATCCTCCAACGGAAACCGACGCAGGCATTCGTTTCGGCCCTTGGGTAACCGGGAGCTTCCATCGTTCTCCTGCGGCTCGACGTCTGCTACGCCTCCTGGAGGGTCCGCGAGGATAGTGGGTGGTGCCCGCGACGGCTCCCCCTACAATCGAGCCAAAGATCGAAACATCGCGTCGTAGGCCCGCCGCGCGATAGTCCGCCAGCCCCGAAGCTTTATCGAGCGTCCGTATCCCCGCGAAGGATGGCCCAATCCCCGCCCGGCCGATTAGCGCACCCGGCTCGCCGGGGGCTCTTTGTCTCCCACGCTGGAGACGACGCGGAGGGATTGCTGTTCCTCTCCACCGTCTTCCACCGGGCGGACTCGGCGTGGCGTCCGATTTTGTACTCTGTCGAAGGGCCAAAGCCGCCGCACGCGAGGTCAATCCTCAATCACTTAGAATCGGCGGATGGTCTCGTGGTACTTCTATCGCCCCGTCTCGAGGAGCGAGAGTGGACGCGATCGTGGGTCGGCTTTGAGGTCGGAGTGGCGGCGCACCGAAACCTCCCGATTCTCGTCGTCGAGCC
>JAKIVR010000006.1 GCA_022750455.1 Thermoplasmata archaeon
ACGTTCGCGGGAGAGAGGATGCTCACATTCGCGGACCCGTGGTTCGCGACGTAGATGTCCGAGTCCGCCGGGTCGTACTGGAGCGCGGCGGGATTCGACCCCACCTCGACCGTCGTGACCACGGCGTTCGTGGGTCCGATCACGGTGATCGAATTGGACCCGGAGTTCGCCACGTACATCTCCTTCGAGCTCGGGCTGTACGCCAGGGCCACCGGGTCGGAGCCGACGGTCAGGTTGGCGACGACTGCGTTGGACGTATCGACCACCGTGACGGAGGCGCTGCCGGGGTTGGCCGCATAGACGTCCTGAGAGGTCGGGCTGAAGACGAGACCCCCTGGAGGCGTGCCGGACCCGGAAGGGAGGACCTGTTCGACGTGGTAGTCCGTTCCGCTCAGCGCGGCGATGAACGGCGTGGCGCCCGAGGCGTACAGGAGACCGTTGGCGGGGTCGAAGACGACGGCGTTGGGCTTGTTGACTGTGAGATAGCTGACGTTGCCCAGGACCGTGTGGTTGAAGGCGATGCCGACGGTCGAGAGGACCGAGAGGCCCCCCGCACCCGGCGGAGCGATCGAGTAGGCGGGCGACACGCGGGAGGGTAGCCCTTCTCCCGCGGACCGAGCGGCCAGGGGGGAGTGGGCCGCCAATCCGATCGGCCCCAGCACGAGGCCCAGCACGGCGATGGTAGTCAATCCGGCGACGACCCATGCTCGGCCTGTTCGATCTGCTTTCATCGTTCACGTCGCGGGGTGCGACGACCGCGGACGGTGCTCCGGCAGATGTAAACTCTTCGGCGAGTGGAAGGACGGGCCCTTTCGCAGCAAAGTCCGACGGAGAAAGCTCTCCCCGGAACTCAGCCGCGCCGGGAGGGAGCGTACGGGGGCGGGCGCTCGCATGCCCGGGTCACCGCGGATCGCCCCGATCGACGGAGATTCCCACCGGGGCCTGGATCCCGCCAAACCGGCGACGGCCGGCCCGGGCAGCGGCCGAGACCCGAGGGGGAGGGGAGTGGGAGCAGGGGGATTTGAACCCCCATATGCGGGTCTCTCCGCGCGCTCCAGTCATTCGTCATAGAGCGGTGCGCACCGCTCTCCGCAGACTCATGTCACTTCCAGGCCCTCAATTCGAGGGACTGACTGGAGCCCGCTGGTCTACCAAGTTAGCCTATGCTCCCTCCAACGAAGGGGGGGACCGAACCCCAAGATAGCTTTGCCGATGCGAACGGGACGATGCGACCTCCTCGACTTTCGCGGACGCCAACGCCCCGAAATCGGCGCAACCTTTATCATCAATCCTGTTTGCCTAAAATCCAATGTCGTTGAATGACGTGACCCCCCCGCCGAGCCCCCCCGCTCCCGCCTCGCCCGGTCGGAGCGTCCCGCTCACCTGGGTCGTCGTAGGCATCCTCGTCGTCGCCGGCGCGGCGATCGTTGGGACCGCGGCGATCCTCGGCCGGTCCTCCTCCTCCCCCGGGGCCGTTACGGTGACCGACGATCTCGGTCGGACGGTCAGCTCCCCGTACGATCCCGCGCGGGTGGTCGTTCTCGGCCCCAGCATCATGGACGACATGTACCGGCTCGGACTTCGCAACCGCGTCGTCGGCGTCGACTGCTACACTCCGATCGGAGGCGGCCTCTCGGCCGACTACTCCTCCGACCAGGTCGCGTTGTGGACCCTCTCGGGCTCGATGTGCGTCCAGATCGGACCGAGCTTTGATTTCGAGTCGCTCCTGAATGCGACCCCCCAGCTCGTCCTCGCGTCGACCATCGTCTCCCAATCGTCGGTGGAATCGATCAGCACCACGTACCACATCCCGGTGGTGATGCTGCAACCCCCCACGCTGAGCGGCGTGCTCGTCGATCTCACGCTCCTCGGGACGATCTTCGGCGTCGCCCCGGCGGCCGCTGCCTTGAACGCCCAGCTGTCGACGGAGCTCGCCAACGCTTCGGCGATCCAACAGACGTTGTACAGCTTCCCCACCGTCCTCGTGACGTACGATACGGACTTGAACGGGTACTGGACGTTCGGCCCGGGTACCTTTGGGGAGTCGCTCATCGAACTGGCCGGAGGGGCGAACGTCAACGGGGCGAACTCTACGTTCCCCTACCCGGAGCTCTCCGGCGAGCAGGTTCTCGTGGCGAATCCCCAATACATCATCGTCGGCACGGGCTTCGGACTCAATGTGTCGAGCTACTCGGGCGCTCCGTTCTGGACCCATCTCGGGGCCGTCCAGAACGGGAACGTCACGGGGATGGACTCGAATTGGATGACCGAGCCGGATCCGACGATGATCTTGCAAGGGCTGCCGGCCATGATCGCGATCTTGCATCCGACCACCTGATAGGCCGCCGTGCCCAACGTCCGGCCGGTGGCTGCGACCCCCACGGCTCAACCGCCACGATCCGGAACTGTCCCGACGACGCGTCGCCGCCGGACGATAACGCTCCTCGTCCTCGCGCTCGTCGCCCTCGGTCTGTTTCTCGTGTCGCCGTTCCTCGGCACGGTATCGATCCCGTTCGAGACGGTCCTGCGCATCACGCTGGAGAAGATCTCCGGAGGCGCCCTGTTCCCCCAGCCGTGCACCGGGTCCTCCGGTCCATCGTCCACCCTCTGCCAGGCGTACCAGCTGATCATCTGGGATGAGCGGCTCCCCGAGATCCTTCTCGCGGTCCTGGCGGGAGCCGCCCTGGGGATGTCGGGGGGAGCCCTCCAAGGTCTCTTTCGGAACCCGCTCGCGGATCCGTTCCTCCTCGGGCTCTCGAGCGGAGGGACCCTCGGCGCGTCCGCTGTGTTCGTCTTCGGAGTCGGACAGTCCGAGGCGTACCTCGCCCTCCCGATCTTCGCGTTCCTCGGGGCGATCGGGACGGGCCTTCTCATCCTGGGGATGGCGAGCACCCGGTACGGCTCGGTGGAGACGCTCCTTCTGACGGGGGTGGCCATCGCCAACATCCTCGGTGCGGCGCTCGCGCTGGTCCTTTTGTACAATCCGACGGCCTCCATCCAAGTCAGCTTTTGGCTCCTGGGAGGGCTCGGGCAGGGCACGTGGTCGACGGACGGCATCGTGTTCGGGGTGCTCCTGATCGGAGGCACCTTGCTCGCCGTCCATGGACCGGAGCTGAACCTCATCCAGCTCGGCAACGATGTCGCCCAGAGCGCCGGGGTCGATCCTCGACAGATCCGGATCCGCGTCCTCCTCCTGACCTCCGTCCTCACCGCCGTCGCAGTCGCCTTCACCGGCGTCATCGGCTTCGTGGGACTCGTCGCTCCCCACGTGGTCCGCCGGGTGGTGGGCTCGGACTACCGCTGGGTGTTGCCGGGCTCGGCGATCGTGGGGGCGCTCTTCCTTCTCAGCGCACGGGACGTCTCCCTCCTGATCTTCCCGAGCTCTGTCCTGCCGATCGGGATATTCACCGCGTTCGCCGGAGCTCCGTTCTTCCTCTACCTACTGTACCGCCAGCGGAATCGGACCACCATGGGAGGCTCTTGATGACCCACCCCTCCGCCGCCCCGGCCGTCCGGCTGCGAAACATCACCGTCCGGTACGGCGCCCGGACCGCGCTCCATGAGGTCTCGCTGAACGTGATCCCCGGAGAGTTCGTCGCCCTCGCCGGACCCAACGGCTCCGGCAAGACGACCCTCATCCGATCCGTGCTCGGGTTCCTGGAGCCGTCGGAGGGGTCGATCGAACTGTTCGGTCGACCACTGTCGGGACTGTCGGTCCGGGATCGGGCACGGCAGGTCGCGTGGGTCCCTCAGGAAGAGGCGCCGCGGGACAACGTCCCGCTCGAGGAGTACATCCTGTACGGCCGGTACCCATTCCACCGGGCCCTCGAAGGGGAGACGACCGAGGACCGACGGATCGCCCGCGACCTCCTCCGGGCGCTCGACCTGGAGGACCGGGCGGCGGACGGGATCCTCTCCCTGAGCGGGGGGGAGCGGCAACGGGCGGTGCTCGGCCGGGCGCTGGCGCAATCCGCGCCCCTCCTGCTCTTGGACGAACCGACCTCCCACCTCGATATCGGCCATCAGCTCGATCTCCTCTCGCGGGTCCGCGAGCTCGCCCACCGCGACGGCGTTACCGTCATCGCCGCGTTGCACGACCTGAACCTCGCCGCCCAGTTCGCGGACCGGATCGTGGTCCTCTCCCGCGGGCGTTGCCACGCCGATGGCCCTCCCTCGAAGATCCTGACGGAGGCGCTCCTCGCCCACGTGTGGGGAGTGATCGCGGAGCGACGCATCGAACCGCGAACGGGGCGACCGTATCTGATCCCGCGGAGGCTCCTTGCCGAGAGTTCGACGGCGGTCGGGACCGATGCATTCGGTCCGATCCACGTGGTCGGCGGAGGCGGCGCGGCCAGCCCGTACCTTCGGGCCCTCGTGGACGAGGGGTTCGAGGTCAGCGCCGGCATCCTCCACCTGCTCGACTCCGACGCCGAGACCGCCGAGGCTCTGGGGATCCCCGCGACCGTCGAGGTTCCGTTCGCTCCGATCAGCCCGGCCGTGCGCGAGCGCCATCGCGCGCTCCTCTCCCAGGCGCGGGCCATCGTGGTCACCCCGTTCGCCGTCGGCCCCTCGAACCTCGCCAACCTCGAAGATCTCGGCGCCCGGTCGGCGCATGTCCCGATCTTCCTCGTGACCGGACCCTCGATCGAGACGCGCGACTTCACCCAAGGGGTGGCGACCCGCCTGGTCCGCGAGTTGGAGGCGGGCGGCGCCCGTTCCGTGGGCGGGATCGAGGAGTTGTTGCGCGAGTTACGTGCGTTGGCGGCGAGAGCGGTTCCGGCCGGAGCGGCGGGCCCGGACCGAGGCGCCCCCTAGCGGCGCGACTTCGAGGGGGGGCGGATGGGTCCCGCTGTAGGCGGCCAGCAGTCTCGGCAGGTCCCGGTCGAGGACGATCACGGTGCTCGAGACTCCGACCTGGGAGGCCTCGCGGGTCGCACTGGTCACCCCGAACCGTACGAGCTCCCGATTGGTCACCGCCTTCGCCGCATGATACGCTTCGAGACCTTGCGTGGCGACGAGCCCGGGCTCTCCTTCGATCGCCCGCGCGAGCTTCCGGGCCATCGGGGGAGCTCCGAGATCGGCCTCGGTGATGGTACGGATCCGGATCGGAGCCGGGGCGATGGGGACGATCCCCTCGAGGTCGCTCACCTGGACTAACGCCCCGGCCTTCGAGCCTCTCTCGACCCGACCCCGGGATCCACCGCCGGGTCCGGGTCGCGCGACCAAGATCCCATCGACGAGCTCCAAGTTCACGATGATTCCCGGGGCCAAGTCGACGGCCGCCACCGCCCGGGTGCTCCGGACGATGTCCAACCGTTCGCGTCGGCGGGCCGTCTCCTCCTCGATCGACGTCAGGAGCGCGTGCAACCAGGCGCTGCCGGCGATGGTGGGGCGGTACTGACCGTCCCGGAACTGCACGAGGCCCCGGGCCCGGAGCTGGCGGAACATGTGGCTGACCGCCTGGACCGTCAAACCCAACCGGTCGGCGACCGGACGCAGCCGGTAGACCGCCTCGGTCTCACATTCGTACAAGAACAGCAACTCGGAGACCGCGCCGCTGCGGCGCAGCCCCGCGAACCCCGGGGCCGAACGGTCCCTCGGCACGCTCGCGTCGACCACGTCCCGCCGGAAGGAGCTCGGACTATAGGCGCATCGGGCGAGGCTACGGGGCGGCCGCCGCCGGGCGACGCCGGGGCCGGCGGTCCTCCTCCAGCGAGCGCAGCCGATCGCGGATGCGCGCGGCCTCCTCGAACTCGAGGCGCTCGGACGCGAGTCGCATGTCCTCCTCCAAGTTCGCGCGCAGGAGCTTCCACTCGCTGGTCCCTACGTCGGGCATCGCGGAGGCCTCCGCGCTTTCGGACTCCCCGAGGAGGTTTCGGATCTCCTTCCGGATCGTCTCGGGGACGATTCCGTGGGTCCGGTTGTACGACAGCTGCTTCTTGCGCCGTCGGGCCATCTCATCGATTGCCCGCTGCATGGAGCCCGTCATCCGGTCCGCGTACAGCAGGACCTTCCCCTCGAGGTTCCGGGACGCTCGCCCGGCGGTCTGGATGAGCGACGTCTCGCTGCGGAGGTACCCCTCCTTGTCGGCGTCGAGGATCGCCACCAGCGAGACCTCGGGCAGGTCGAGCCCCTCCCGGAGGAGGTTGATCCCCACGAGCACGTCGAACCGGCCAAGCCGGAGGTCCCGGAGGATCTCGATGCGCTTGAGCGTCTCAATGTCCGAGTGGAGGTAACGGACCTTCAGCCCCTGCTGGGCGAGATACGTGGAGAGGTCCTCGGCGGTCCGCTTGGTGAGCGTGATCACGAGGGAGCGATTACCGCGCTCGACACCGGCCTTGATCTCGGCGAGCACGTCGGCGATGTGACCCTGGAGCGGCCGCACCTCGATCGGAGGGTCCACGAGCCCGGTGGGGCGGATGATCTGCTCGACGATCCCCTGGCTTACCTTGCGCTCGAACGGTCCCGGGGTCGCCGAGACGAACACGGCCTGGGGGACGCGGCGGAGGAACTCCGGGAAGGTGAGAGGTCGGTTGTCCTTGCAGGAGGGAAGTCGCCAGCCGAAGTCGACGAGATTGTCCTTGCGGGCCCGGTCGCCCTTGTACATCCCGTGGAGCTGGGGCACCGCCACGTGGGATTCGTCGAGGAAGACGAGGGCGTCCTTCGGGAAGAAGTCAAGGAGGGTGTAGGGCGGTTCCCCGGCCTTCCGCCCGGAGAAGTACCGCGAATAGTTCTCGATCCCGGAGCAGTACCCGGTCTCCCGGATCATCTCGATGTCGTACTCGGTCCGGCTCTTGATCCGCTGGGATTCGACGATCTTCTTCTCCTCGTCGAATTCCCGGACACGCTCGACCTTCTCCGCATCGATCGCCTTGAGGATCGGTTCGAGCTTCTCCCGGACGGAGATGAAGTGCGTCGCAGGGAAGATCTCGACGTGGTCGAGCGACCGGCGCTCGTCGAAGGTGACCGGCTGCAGCTCGAAGATCTCCGCGACCTGGTCCTCCTCGAGGACGATCCGGTGCAGCGTCTCGCCCGAGCCCATGACGTCGATCACCGCCCCGCGCACCCGGAACCGTCCGCGGGCGAGCTCGACATCGTTGCGGGCGTAGTGGCTCGCCACCAGTCGGGCGAGCAGCTCCTTGCGGCTGATCGTCTCGCCTTTGCGAAGCTCGACCACGCCGGAGCGGTAATCCTCGGGAGAACCGAGGCCGAAGATGCAGCTCACGGACGCGACGATCAGGACGTCGCGGCGGGTGAGCAGCGCCTGGGTGGCGCGATGTCGGAGCTTGTCGATCTCCTCGTTGATCTGCGCATCCTTCTCGATGAACAGGTCGATCTGGGGGACGTACGCCTCGGGCTGGTAGTAGTCGTAGTAGCTGACGAAGTATTCGACCGCGCTCTCGGGGAACAGCGCCCGAAACTCGCTGACGAGCTGCGCGGCGAGCGTCTTGTTCGGGGAGATCACGAGCGTCGGCCGCTGGAGCGCGGCGACGACGTGGGCCATGGTGAACGTCTTGCCCGAGCCGGTCACCCCGAGCAGCGTGGCGTAGCGCTCCCCCCGCTCGAGCCGCCGGGTGAGCTCGGCGATCGCGGCCGGTTGGTCGCCCTGGGGCTCCATCTCGGTCGAGAGGACGAACCGCGAGCCACCATCGGTCGGTGCCGGAAGGAACGACTTTCCCATGGTCCTCTCACGCATCCCGGAGCGCGCCGTAGCCGCGCGGGTCCAGTCGGACCCGGGCGAATCCCAGATCGAGGAGCTCGTGTCGCACCGCCGAGGCGGTCGGCTCCGCCAACAGTCGGGCGACCTCGCCAGGATCGACCTCGACGCGCGCCCCCTCGGGGTCGATCCGGACCCGGACGCGGCGGAACCCCCGGGCCTCGAGGAGCGCTTCGGCCCGACTCACCTGGAGAAGGGACTCGGGCGCGATCGGCGTCCCATGCTGGATGCGGGAGGCGAGGCACGCGTTCGAAGGACGGTCCCAGTTGGGGAGCCCGACCTGAGCGGCCCACCGCCGGACCTCGGCCTTGCCCCATCCCGCTTCGGCGAGCGGGTGTTGAAAGCCGGCCTCGTTCATCGCCTGCAACCCCGGGCGCTCCTCGCCGAGGTCGTCGTGATGGATCCCGTCCAAGTACTGCTCGATCCCGTGGGAGGTCCCCCATTCGAGGATCGTCCCGGACTCCATCTGCCGGCAGAAGTAGCACCGGTCCGACGCGTTCGCTCGGTACGACCTCGAGGTGAGCGGATCCACGGGCACGGTGAGATGCCGGATCCCGATCGTACGAGCGGCCCCGGTCGCGGCCTCCTCTTCGGACAGAGAGACCGCCGGGCCCGTCAAGGTGATCGCGACGGCCCTCTCGCCGAGCGCGGCGTGGGCCAGCCACGCGACGACCGCCGAGTCGACGCCGCCGGAGAGCGCGACCGCCGCCGCCCCTCGGCCGGCGAGCCGGGCGACGATGGCGTGAGCCGAGTCCGCGAGATCGATCGAGGCGTGCATGGAGGAGGAGTGGGGGCAGCCGCGGGGGGGCCTTACGGTTTGCGCGGGCGGGGGTCGAAATCGGGCGCCCGCCCCGAGCCCGAGCCGCTTTGTGGTCGGTCGGCGTCGAACGGGATCCGATGAGCGTACACCCGTTGCTCGAGGCGCTGGATCCTCGTCTCCGGGCGGCGCTCCAAGGGATCGGCATCGAACGTCCGACGGAGATCCAAGAGATCGGCTGGAACGTGCTGGCCGATGGCCGGGCCGATGCCCTCCTGGTGGCCCCGACGGGGACCGGAAAGACCGAGGCCGCCCTCGTCCCGCTCCTGCAACAACGCCTGACCGACCCGGACCCGCAGAACCGCGTGGTCTACGTGACCCCGCTCCGGGCGCTCAACCGGGACATGGAGCAGCGGATGCTCACCTTGACCCGCGCCGTGGGCCTCACGGCGGGCGTCCGACACGGCGATACGACGACCGCGGAACGGAGCAAACAGGTCCGGCGCCCCCCCGACCTCCTCATCACCACGCCCGAGACGTTGCCGATCCTCTTCACCGGCCATCGGCTGCGCACGATGCTCGGCGGAGTTCGGACCGTGGTCGTGGATGAGGTCCACGAGCTGTTCGGATCGGACCGGGGCGCGCAGCTCGCCCTGACGCTAGAGCGTCTCGACGCCGAGCTCGGTCGACCGTTGCGACGGATCGGGCTCTCGGCGACCGTCTCCAATCCGGAGGAGGTGGCCCGGTTCCTCTCCCCGGCCCCCCGGATGGTGCGCGTGGGGGTCGCCCAGAAGCTCCGCCTCCTCGGGATCTCGGTCCGTCCCGGCACCGACTCCACGGAGGTGATCCCCGCCGACCTCGCCGCGGAGTTGAAGGCGGACACGCCCTACCTGAAGGCGCTCCTCGCGGTCGAAGAGGAGGTCCGACGGCACCACACCACATTGGTGTTCGTGAACACGCGACCGACGGCCGAAGGACTCGCCGCGCGTCTCGCCCGACTCGCTCCGGACCTGACCGTGGCAGTGCACCACGGCTCGCTCTCCCGGATCGTGCGCGAGGAGGCGGAGAAGTCGTTCCGAGAGGGTTCGTTGCGGGCGCTCATCGCCACCTCCTCTCTCGAGCTGGGGATCGACATCGGGGCGGTCGACGCGGTCGTCCAGTTCGGGTCTCCCCATCAGGCCGGCCGCCTTGTGCAACGGGTCGGACGTTCGGGCCACCGGATCGGCCGGGAGGTGAAGGGGACCCTTCTCGCCCTCGATGACGAAGACCTCGAGGAGTGCGCGGTCATCGGTCGGCGGGCTCTCGCCCGGGAGATCGAACCGATCCGGTGGCGGACGAAGAACCGTCTCGCCGCGGCCCAGGCGATCATAGCGACCCTTCGGGCCGACCGGACGGCGGACCCGAGCGCCCTCTGGCGCCTGCTCGCTCACGCAACGTGCCTCGCCGACCTCTCCGAGAGCGAGTGGAACGAGCTCGTCCAGGTCCTCGACCAGTTGCGCAGTCTCCGCCTGGACGCCGGCGCCCTCAAGCCGACGCGGGGGACCCTGGAGCGGTTCTACGCCACGCTCTCCTTGATTCCGGACCAGAAGACGTACCGGCTTCGCGATATCGCCACGCGACGACCGATCGGCACGCTCGACGAAAGGTTCGTCGTCGCGAACGTGCTCGGGCAACCGGAGCAGATCTTCCTGCTCCACGGCCGGACCTGGAAGGTCGTCGAGTTCCGGGAGGAGGAGCTGCTCGTCGAGGCCGTCGCCGAGATCGGCCAGGAGCCCCGGTGGTACGGGGAGGACCTGCCGGTTCCGTTCGAAGCGGCGATGGAGATCGGCCGTCTCCGACGGGACGGCGATCTCGAGCCGTACCCGCTGACCGCCCCCGCCCGCAGTCGCCTCGCCACCCGTCTCGCCCTCTTCCGCGCCGCTGAGGCCTCCCCGACCGATCGGACCGTGACCGTGACGGTCCACGAGCGGATCGTGGTCATCGGCGCGTGCTTCGGGACTCGCACGAACGCGACGCTCGCGCTGTTGTGGAGCGGGGAGCTCACCGAGCGCCTCGGAGCGAAGAGCGAGATCCTCGAGGTGGAGCCGACCTGGATCGTGCTGAACTTGCCGGTCAGCATGGGAGGAGAGAACCTGCTGGCGACGATCCGCCAGTCCCCGGCCGACCTCGAGGAGCGGTTCCGTCGCGCCGTCGTCGGAAGCCCGGAGTACCGCTACGTCTTCCTCACCGTGGCGAGAAAGCTCGGGATCCTCCCGCTCGGCTCCGACCCGCGCGCGCTGCGGGACCTGGAACCGCTGATCGAGTCCCAACGAACGACACCTGTCGGGGAGGAGGCGATCGACAAGACGCTCTTCGACCGCTTCGATCTCGAGCACGCGGCCGAGGTCCTGCGCTGGCTCGGGGACGGAACGCTCTCCGGTCAAGTCTCAGCGGAGAACCCGGCGACGGACTCGGTGCTCGCCCGTTTGCGATGGCGAGAGTTGTCGGACACTCCCCCTCCCACCCTCTTGGCGGCCGTCGGCGAGCGACTCCGCCACGAGCTCCGGACCCTCGTCTGCCTGCGCTGCGGCTTCCAGCGGAACGTCACGGCCGCGACCTACACGAAGGACGGCGGCAGCGTTTGCCGGATCTGCCACGGCTCGCTCTCGGCGATCTTCTCGCCGCGACGGGAGGCGGAGATCGAGATGGTCCGCAAGTACGCCCAGAGGAAGTGGAAAGGCCAGAAGGCCGCCCGCAAGCCCCCGACCCAGCTCGAGCCGACCATCCGGGCGGCGTACACCACCGCGGAGCTCCTCGCGCACCACGGGGCGACGGCGCTGCTCGCGCTCGCCGGACGGGGGGTCGGACCCGATGCTGCGCGACGCCTCCTGGCGCGACCGTACCGGCAAGAGAGCGAGCTGATCACCGAGATCCTGCGTACGGAGCGGAACTACGCCCGCACGCGGGCATTCTGGGACTGATCGTCGGTCGCTCGGCGCGCGGCCGCTTCGACCTCGGCCTGGGACGCATCGGTCCGGAACGCGCTCGCCCTCGTGTGGCTTCGGGCGACCCGGTAGCCTCCGGCTCGCAGCGCCTCGAACAACGACTCGAGCGAGGGAGGCTCGCTCAGGTGGAGCCTCCGGGCGATCCGGTTCGGCTCGTAGACGAACGGCACGTCGACCTCCGACTCGCCCCGGAACCGGTCGAGCAGTTGACCGACCTCTTTCGGATGATGCGCCGTCGCCGGAACCGTCAACCGGGCGACGAACGACCGGTCCCACAGCGGACCGACCCACAGCGGCCCGAACGGTCCGCCCGAGGGAAGGGTGGGCCCTCGAAAGCCGACAGTCGGAACCATCCCCTCCGGCACCGGTGGCCCGCCTCTTCGCACTTCGGCGTAGAAGCGGACGTGGTGGTCCAGAACGTAGCTGACGAGGGGATGGAGCGAGCGTCCGCTCTCGTGCAACGTCCGGTCGACGAATGCCAGCAAGATGCGCAATCCGCTCTCGGGACCCAACGAGCCAGGAACGGGATTGGAGCCGTACCTTCGAAGGCAGGCGGCTTTCTGGGCGCCGGCGAGGACGGCCATGTCGGTCGCGGTGATCGCCAAGAGACCCCCGTCCTCGAGAGCGTCCAACGCCGTCGGAAGGAACGGGGCCGGCGTGCCGTACGGATCGACATCCACGTAGTCGAACGGAGATTCGGGAGGGCGGGTCCGTGCGTCGGCCGCACGCACGGTCACCCGGTCGAATCCAGGAACCAGGGCGGCATTCGCCGAGAGGACGGAGACCGCCGCCGGCGAGGCTTCGGTCGTGAGGAGAGAGCCGATGGCTCCCGATTCGGTGGCGAGCCGGAGCCCGCGGGCTCCGGTCGCCGCGAGCATCTCCCAGGCGCGAACCGGATCCGAGCGGAGCAAGCCCCACGCGGAGACGACCGCGATCCCGAGATCACGGTCCGTCGCCATCGCGGGGTTATAGAAGATCGGCTGACGCCGGGCGGGGCCCCGCGTCCCTTGGGGTGGCGGGAGGTCCAGATCGGTGCCGCCCTCGCGGCGGCGGGAGAGCGCTAGTGCGCCTTGCCCGTCAGGAGCTTCACGATCTTGAACGCCAGGAGGTTCTTGTTCACCGGCGTCACCTCGAGAAGTCGTAGCTCATCCCTCCGACGAATGTCCTGGAGCAGGGGGTTCCGGGACTTCTTGTGGAGCGTCATGACGATGGACTTGTCGCAGTCGAGCGTGTTCACGACCATCTTGGTGAACGCATCGCTCTCGACCTCCATCTTGCCGACCTCATCGATCACGATCACGTCGGCGCCCTCACGGGCCTGTTCGAGCGATCGGATCCCGAGTCCTTCCAGCGCGCTGAGGTTCACTCCGTACTTGCCGGATCGAACTCTCGACTTCAGCGACTCGTGAGCGAAGACCTCGCTCTCCTTGGTCATCCAGTTCGTGATCTCGAACCCGGACCGGCGTCCCTTCACCTCGACCGGCTGCGTGACCATGCCGCCGACCTTGACGCCCTCATGCTCGAGAAGTTGGATGATTCGCAAGAGAGTCTGGGTCTTTCCCGCGCCCGGCAGGCCGGTGATGCCTATCTTGACGGAAGCGCTCGGACGACGTGGCACGACTTCAAAACTCCCAGCCGAGAGTGTTAGGCGGGGATACCATAAGAAGGTTCGCGGAAGAGAGAGGGCCGTGCGACACCGCGACGCGTTACACGAGACCGGAGACGCCTCTCTCCTCCCTGCCAGCCTCTATCCACCCGGGGCGGACACTTTCCTCTTGATCTCCGCTCTGCGCGAGCTGACCGTGCCGTGCCGATTGCTCGAAATCGGCTGCGGATCGGGAGCGGTTTCGCTCGCGCTGGCGCGCCGTGGGGCCGCGGTCGTGGCGACCGATGTCAACCCGGAGGCGCTGCGGCACGTGCATCGATCGGCCACGCGCGACCGACTTCCGATCGGGCTCGTACGCACCGACCTCGCCGCCGGCCTCGGTCGATTCGACGCCGTGGTCGCCAATCCTCCGTACCTCCCGACGCCGGACGGATTCCAAGACCCGGACCCGTGGGTACGCCGTGCGGTCGACGGGGGACGGGACGGCTGCGAGGTGTTGGACCGGATCGTCGACTCACTTCCGGAGCACCTGGCTCCACGAGCCGTCGCCTACATCGTGGTCTCCTCATTGCAATCCGCGAGCCGGCGGAAAGAGATCTGGTCCCGGTGGCGGGAGCGAGGCGGTTCGATCCACTCAGTCGAGCACCGATCGCTCGAAGGCGAATCTCTCGAGGTGCTTCGCCTCGCGACCCGCTCAGATTCCAACCCTACGGTCGTGGGGCCCTAGGGCCGCGGCGACGGGCACGGCCCCGTACTCTCGCGGTCGCGACGGCGAGGAGGCACGAGATCGCCAACAAGGTGACGAGCGCGATCAGAACTTCGGTCGAGGCGAAAAGCCCCATGCGTGGCGGCACGTTCACCGTCCCGAATCCGGATGGATTGGGCCGCAGTTGTACCGAGATCTCCGTCGTCTTCTGCGGGCTCGTGCTCACCTCCTCGCTCCACGGTTCGAACCCGGGCGCCGTCGCAACCACCCAGTGCGCCCCGGGCGGCACGGTGGCGTTGAACGATCCGTCGACCACGCGCACGCTCACGTTGTCCACGCGCACCGACGCCGACGGCGGCATCACGGTGCCCGCGAGGTAGGACGGTGTTGGGCGGAACGGGATCAGGAACCCGTAACCGGGGACGCTGCCGATCACGAGGATCTCCCCCGTCGTTACGTTCGTCTCGTATCCCACCGGCGATCCGACGGTGAACGCGTAGGTCCCATTCGGCAGGAATAAGGGAAGCGCGTCCCCGGTGCTGCTCGCATTCTCGGTCCCGGCTCGGACCCCCCACTCCGCCCCGTTGGCGAGGCCGGATTCCTGGAACGTGACGAGCCAGGTGAACGGATGCCATTCGAGGGTGACTGTCGTGGCCCCGCTCACCACGAGGGGTTGTTCATACCCGGTCAGGAAGAAACCGGGGAGGGGAGTGACCGTTAGCCGGTAGCTCCCATTCTGGAGGTTTGACGCAACGGAGATCGCGTTCGTCCCGCTCGTGTACGAGCTGCCGTTCACCTGGACCGACCAAGGGGTCCCGGGAGGTAGGCCGGTCTCCCAGATCGTCACGGCCGGCGGGCTCTCGTACACCACCTGAAGCGTCGCCACGGGGAACGATTGGATCGTCACCGTTGAATTCGGGGAGGTGATGTAGGTGGCCGAACTGTAGACGCCTCCCACCGACGACGACCCGGCCGCGGAGCATCCGACTGCCACGCAGGCGTCCACGGGGACGAGGGAGAACGGCGGTCCGTTCGCGACGACCCAGAATGAGACAGACCAGCTGTCCCCGTCGGTCAGCTCGTTCTCGCTCGCGTTGTTGGACCAGTTCCAACCCCAGTAGCTCCCTCCGCCACTGGTTCCCGAGCTCACGGGTATCGGAGGACAGTTGCTACCGGAGCCGGACCCTCCGCGCCACTGCTGCCCGTTCGACTCCGTGCACACCGTGGCGAACTCGGGCTCCGACGCGAGGCGGATGTTTCCGAAGGGAACGAAGCTAAGGATCGGCACGGAGGCCCCGATCGCCATCCCCATCGTTCCGTTCGGGGGCGTCGTCGAATCCACAGCCGTCAGGGTGACCCGGGATTCTCCGGGACCCGCCGAGCAATCCTCTCGGCCCAAGGCGCAGATCGTTCCCGGGGACGCCGAGAGGCTGAGGTCGAGAGTCGATTCCGGCGTCGCCGGACTGGTCCGAGGGGCCACGCGCACGGCGACCTGCTTCGAAGGAGTCGACCGATCGACCCGAACTGTTCCCGCGGTCGGGGCGAGAACGGAGGTGACGCCGGAAAGGAGGAGGAGAAGCGCGATCGTCGCGACCAACCCACGACCGTACGGGAACAGATGCCGCTCGGGCGGATCCCTCGCGAGACCTCGAGTCTCTACGCCCGGCGCCGACGTGGTCTGGACAGAAGGACAGGGCCGGGTCCTCATTCCCTGCAAGTACCCTGGACCGGTCCTGGCTACATCAATCCTCGGTCGGAGGATCTCGTTCCGCTCGTCCGTCGAAGCTCCCGCAACGCGGGGCTTCCCCGGAGCCTCCGGGGAGAGCCGCCCTCCCGACTCGGAGATCACGAACCGATCGGCGGGAGCGGTCCCACGCCGTCTACGGATCGCCCTTCTTCCGCTGACGCAGCCCGCCCCGGGCCCACCACAGGGCGCCGATCAGGGCGACCGCCACCGCGCCAACGATCCCGACGAGGATTGGACCCTCCTCGGCGCTCCACGTCGACGCGGGCGCGTTGCCTCCCGATCCGCCTCCGGGAGTGTGGTCACTCAGTGGAGCGAGGTCGATCGGCACGAGGGTAGTGTTTCCGGCGGTGGTGTTGATCGTCTCGTTCCACCGGGCGAACCCGGCGAGGCTCGCCACGACGGCGTGGGAGCCCGGAAGCAGGGTCACGTTGAACCGCCCACCCACGATCGACGCCACGATCCCGTCCACCGAGAGGGAGGCATTTGCCGGCGTGACAGTTCCCCCCAAGTACGACGGTCGGAGGGTGAACGTCAGGTAGATGACCTGAGCGGATCCGGAGATGGTGATCGGTCCCGATGGGGCGCTCGCCTCGAAGGTGAACGGGGCTCCGATCTGGTAGGTGTACGTGCCGTTCGACACGTTCAGTCCGAGCACGGTCCCGGAACTCCGGGCGGTCGCGGAGCCCACGGACGCGGACCACGTTGTACCGCTCGGCAGACCGGTTTCATTGAAGGTCACCGCCGACTCGAACGGTGACCAGACGATCGTCACCGTGGTCGCTCCCGCGACCACGGCGCTCCGATCGTACGAATCGGTCGTGAACCCCGCGACCGGGATCACCTCGAGAGGGTAGCTGGAGTTGAGAGCGAGCAGATCGATCGAGGTGGTCGAGCTCGAGAAGGTCGTTCGGTTCCACGCGACCGACCACGATGCATCGGAGGGGAGACCCAACTCTTGGACCGTCACCGACTGGAGGTGGAGGTCGACGGTGGTGACCTCTCCCTCTCTCACGGTCACATTTCGCTCCGCGAGGAGATTCCCCGGATCGACCTGCGAGATCGTGTACGTGCCCGGAGCTAACGTCAGCAGCGCGCTGCCGTCGACGTACGGCGTCGCAGTCCCGTTCACTTCGATCGTGCCGCGGGGAGCTCCGAGCACGGTCACCTGGGCGAGCTGACTCAGGTTGTACAGCGGGCCGAGCGAACCCGATCCCTTCGTCCACGACGCGCCGGGGAGGCCGTTGGACGGAGCGACGAGGGACTTCACCACGACCTGCGAGATCGTCTCGGCCGTGTCGCTTCCGAAGTCCCACGCGTTCGGGACCGCCTGCAAGTTGTGGCCGTTCCAGTACTGCAGGGTCATCTGGAGGACCGAGCCGGTATCGATCTGCATCGCCCCGTCCCCGCCGCTTACGAGATCGAACTCGGAGTCGGTGAAGATCCCCGCGCCATTGTACGCGTACCCATCGACGACGAAATTCTCGTCGGTCGTGTTCCGGGCGAACGGGAACGAGAGATTGTCCTGGACGACCCAGCCGTCGCCGAGATCGTATCCGATGCCGACCGAAGGGATGCCGTCGACAACGTACGACGTCGTCTGGAGCTGGAGGGTCAGCGGCAGCGGGAGGACGTCGAAGTTGCCCGGATACGTCGCGGAGGGCCCGGGCGGGGAGTAGTCGTAGAGGCCGTCGTCCGTCTCGCCGAGCCCCACGACGGCCCCGGGGCTCATGTACGAGCTCGCGGAGGTCAGGTTCCACACCTCATCATCGAGGTAGAGGGTGTTGCTGGACGTGTCGAAATCGGGGGCGTTCTGGATCCAGTAGGTGTAGTTGGTGTGCCCCTTCTCGAAAATGACCACGTCGTTCAGCTGAAAGCCGTCGTACGTGCCCGACTGACTGGAGTCCCCCTTCAGGGCCGAGATGTTGGCCGTGGCGACGAACTCGGTGGTCGAGTACGTGTACGGCTGAAGAGACCCCGTGACCCCGTAGTCCGCGATCCCCATCGGGGCCGGTTCGGATGCGTACGCGGCATTCGTGTTGACGACCTTCGAGCGGAGAGAGGAGCTCCCCGCCGGGGGGCGGGACAGATCGAGAAGACCCGGGAAGCGCGCGAGTGGCACCGGCGTGACGTGGGGGAGTTCGGGAGCGAGGTGGGCCGCGACCCCCTCACGGGGGGGCGGCGGAGCCGTCGGGGAGGGCGGCCCGACCGCCAGAGGAGAGACCAACCCCACGATCACGGCGCAAGCGATCGCCGCCGCCACCGGGTTCCGGAGTCCGAAATGTAACTTCCGGGACCGGCCGCATATCGCACCGGATCGAACGGATGGGGCGGTCAACGGCGAACGATCAGCCAGCGACCGATACATATGGCTGGGGGCCGGGCGGTCAGATCAACGGCGTTCGGCCAGATGCTGGACGATGGCGCCAAACAGCTGTTGCCCGTCCCCCAAGGATTCCGAATCCCCCGTGCGGGTCCAATCCGCATACTGCCATCGGAACGCCGCGCGTTCGGGATGGGGCATGAACCCGAACACGTTCCCTTCGGGGTTCGTCAACCCCGCGATGTCGCCGGGCGAGCCGTTCGGATTCCAGGGATACGGCGCCGCGCCTCCCGTCGGATCGGACCACCGGAACAGGAGCTGACCGGCGGCGTGGAGCTGTCGGAGTCGCTCCCCCGAATCGCCGACCAAGCAGAGTCGACCCTCCCCGTGGGCGGACGGAGCGCGCCAGACGGTGCCCGCCGGTACGTTCTGCAACGGGGCAAAATTCCCGCCGTCCCAGCGCAGGAACGTGGTCCGGCACTCGAAGTGCCCGGACGCATTCGGCATCAATGCCGCCTGGGGCGCGCCGAGACGACCGTTGGGCCGCCCCGGGAGCAGCCCGAGCTCCGTGAGGACCTGGAACCCGTTGCAGATCCCTCCGAGGTAACCTCCGGAGCTCACGTACTGCTCGAGCTCGTCGCCGAGCGACGTGCGCAAACGGGCCGCGAAGATCGCCCCGGCCCGGACGTAATCTCCCGCCGAGAACCCCCCGGGCACGAGCACTAACTGGAACTCGTCCAGACGCCGCCGGGGGCCCGACCGGGCCCCGTCACTCTCGAACGCCCGCAGGGGGAGAATCTCCGGTTGCGCGCCGACCGCCTGGAACGCCACCGCGAGCTCCTCGTCGCAATTCGTCCCCTCCATCGAGAGGATCGCCACATGGATCTTCGGCCGTCTCATGCTCGCTCCCTGCGTCGAGGACGAGGTCGGGGCGCGACGAGGTCCCCGCGTTGCATCCAGCGGGTCGCGGAGGCGTTGCCGGCCCTGAGCGACTGCGGGAGAGGTACTCCCCGCAGCCACGCGGCGTAGAACCCGCCGCGGAACGAATCGCCGGCCCCCGTGATCTGGTTGGGATGGGCCACGCGTCGAGGCGCACCGCGCACGGTTCCGGCTCGCGTGTACGCCACGGAGCCGGCCCGACCGAGCGTCGCCACGACCATCGGCACCCGCTCGGTGATCGACCGCACCGACGGGAGCCCGAGGAGCTTCATCGCGCGCTCGATCTCCTCCTGGTTCCCGAACAGCATCTCGGCGCCGTCGACCAACTCGTGGAACCGCCTCGCGTCCCATCGGTAGTGGATCTCCTGGGACGGGTCGACCGCGACGCGGATCCCCCGACGGATCGCCTCGGCCTTCAATCGCAACAGGAACGCCGGGTCCCCGGTGGTGAGGTGGAGCGTGGAGGTCCGCGCGAGCAGCTCGGTCGGCAGTCGCGCCCGGGCTGCGTTGCCCAACGGGCCCTGGTCGATGACGGTCGTCTGGTGTCCCTTCCCATCCTCGAAGATGTAGCAGCTCGACGAACGGGCCCCCGCGACGCGCTCCACTCCCGAGACGTCGATCCCTTCCTCCACGAGCCGCCGCCAGAACGGGGACGGGAAGTCGTCCCCGATCCGGGAGATCAATCCGGTGGCAACACCCTGGGCCGCACTGGAACGAGCGATCGTCCCGGCGGGACCCCCGAGCGCGGTATGCATCGCGTCCAGAGGTACCGTCCGATCGGACGACGGCAGGGAGGGGACCCGGAAGAACCGGTCCACATTCACGTGTCCCGCTACCGCGAGGGCGATCGCCCGACCCGAACGAGGCGGCACGAGCGCTCCGAGCCTCGCCGGGGCATAGGCGTTTGCTGGGGACGCCGGGACCGCCGATTTGAAGAGCCCGGGAGGGTCGTTGGCGTTGTGGAGACGATCGTCGAAGGGTCGATCATCGATGTCGACGGCGAGGCGCCGGGGTATCTCCGGATCCGCGAGGGCCGGGTCATCGAGCGCGGGCAGATCGGCGCCGACTCGAGCCACGGCCGCGTCCGCCGGATCAAGGGGATCGCGATCCCCTCCGCCGTGAACGCCCACACGCACCTAGGCGACGTCGGGTTCGGCCGAGAACCTCCGGTCACCGCGGTGGAGAACGTCATCGCGGCGCCCGACGGCGTCAAGTTCCGCTACTTGGCCGGCGTCCGGGCTCGCCCGCACCGGGCCGCGCTCCGACGGGCCCTCCAGCGGATGGTCGGGGAGGGCACGGGCGCCTTCGTCGACTTTCGCGAGCAGGGGTTGGAAGGGGTCCGTCGACTGCGCGCGGCCTCGGTCGGTCTTCCGATCACAGCGCGGATCCTCGGTCGTCCTCTCGCGCGCCCTCTGAGCTCCGAGGAGCTCGCCGGGCTCGTCGCCGAGGCTGACGGCATCGGCATCAGCTCGGCCCGCGAGGAGTCCCGGGTGATCCGGGAGACGATCTCCTCGACCTGCCACGCCGCCGGAAAATCGTACGCTCTCCACGCGAGCGAAGTGATCCGGGAATCTCCGGACGAGTACTTGCACCCGCACCCGGATCTCCTCATCCACCTGACCTGCGCCTCGGAGGAGGACCTGATGGCGGTCCGCGACGCGAAGATCCCCGTCGCCGTCT
Organism: Thermoplasmata archaeon; assembly: GCA_022750455.1. Lineage (GTDB taxonomy): Archaea > Thermoplasmatota > Thermoplasmata > Lutacidiplasmatales > UBA184 > JAKIVR01. Next base: position 20,457 of record JAKIVR010000006.1, read on the forward strand.
GTCCGAGATCGAACGCCTTGTACGGGAGACTCCCGGACCTGGGACGTTTGGAGCGGCTCGGCCTCACGATGCTCCTGGGGACGGACAACGGGCTCCTCAACGCCCCCTCCATCTGGCGGGAGCTCGAGTTCGCGTACGTGAGCCAACGACTGACCGGCCACCCGGTCACGCCGCACTATCTGGTGCGATCGGTCTTCCTCGATCCCTGGGCGTGGTTGGGTCTCCCGGGGGCCGCGCGACTGCAGCCCGGAAGCTCCGCGCGGCCCCTGATCCTGAGGCTGCCGTCCGAGGATCCGGAGTACCAGGTGGTCACTCGGACCTCCGAACGGGTTATTGTCTTGCCCGCTGACGGGGGCCCGGGATGAAGCTCGATGAGCTGTTCGCGCTGCTCCGCCGGCGCGGCGTCTTCTGGCCCTCCGCGGAGATCTACGGCGGAGCGCAGGGGCTGTACGATTACGGACCCGCGGGCACGGCGCTCAAGCGGCGCCTCGAGGACGCGTGGTGCGCCTGGTTCCTGGGCCTGTCCGACGACTATCATCGGATCGAGCCGGCCGAGATCGTCCCCGAGGCGGTGGTGCGGGCCTCGGGACACCTCGAGAACTTCACCGATCCCGAGGTACGGTGTACGAAGTGCGGGAACGCGTTCCGACCGGATACGCTGCTGGAGCGTGTGCGTCCCGAGGGCGTCGATGGGTTGACCCCCGAGCAGATCGGGGCGTTGCTGACGGAAGCGAAGGCGCGCTGCCCCATGTGCGGCTCCACGGAGCTCTCCGTGCCCCGCCCGTTCAATCTGATGTTCGGGCTCGAGTTCGGGGTCACGGGTCGAGAGCGGGCGTACCTGCTCCCCGAGACTGCCCAGGCCAGCTACCTCGCCTTCCACCGGATGTGGGACGTCGGCCGGCACGCCTTGCCGCTCGGGATCGCCGTCGTGGGCCACGCCTACCGCAACGAGATCGCGCCGCGCCAACTGCTGTTCCGCATGCGCTCCTTCACCCAGGCGGAGCTGCAGATCTTCTTCGACCCGACCCAGTTCGACGTGCCGTTCCCGGACGTCTCGGCGGAGCGACTCCCCGTCCTGCGCGCCGCGGCGCGTCTCCGCGGTCAGTCGGCGCCGACCGAGATCCTCGCCTCGGAGCTGGCGAAGGAGATCCCACCGTTCTACGTCTATCATCTCGCCATGTCGTACCGATTCTTCCGTGACGTCCTCGGCCACCCGGCGACCTCGATCCGCCTCCTCGAGAAGTCTGACACGGAGCGGGCGTTCTACAACAAGATCCAGTTCGATATCGAGGTCCACCTGGAGAGCCTGGGGGGGTTCAAGGAGCTGGGGGCGGTGCACTACCGCGGCGACCACGACCTGCGCCGCCACGCCGAGGGCTCGGGCCAGGAGCTGCAGGTCACCCCGCAGGACCGACCCAAGGTCCTCCCCCACGTACTCGAGCTCACGTTCGGGGTCGACCGGAACCTCTGGGGGTTGGCCGACCGCGGCCTGTCGACCCAGGACGAGCGGACCGTGTGGTCGATCCCGACGTACCTCGCGCCGACCGTGGTCGCGATCTTCCCCCTGATCGAGAAGCATCAAGGGCCCACGGCCCGAGCGTTGTGGAACGATCTGCGACAGGAGGGGATCGGGGCCGCGTACGACGACCGAGGCACCATCGGGAAGCGGTACGCGCGCCACGACGAGCTCGGCACGCCGTTCTGCGTCACCGTGGACGGGACGACCCTCGCGACCGAGGGGCCCGACGCCGGGACTGTCACTTGGCGGGAGAGGGAGACGAAGGCGCAGAGCCGTCTGCGTCCGGTGGAGTTGGCGCCGCGCCTCCGGGCCGCCCTCGCGTTCCCTCGTCCGGTGGTCGGGTCGATGCCACCCGCCACTGGGCCGGAATCCCTATAACGGAGAGACCGCATTCCTGCGGAACCATGGCCGCCGGGGGAGCTCCGCCACCGAACCCGACGCCGCTCTCCGTCCAGAGCGCCCGCGAGAGCCGATGGTTCGGCCAGGGGTATGCGGACATTACCAAGCTCCGGGAGGTCGCCGCGAAGCACGAGCGGATCGGCACCACCTTCCAGCGCCGCCAGGCCCGAGTCCTGACCCGGATCGAGAAGCTCCGGCACCACTCCACCCTGCTCCGCGAGAAGGCGGAGACGACGCGCGCGCGGATCCCGGAGATCCAGCAGGAGATCGCTCAGAACGACCGCGCGATCCAGGTCGTCACCGAGCGGACGAGGGGGATCCTGACGACGTCCGACGCGACCGACCTGACCTATCGCACACAGAAGCTGAAGCAGAAGATCGCCGATCTGCAGGACAAGGCGCAGCGGTACGAGCACCGCGCGGCGATCAAGACCCAGAAGGCGGCCGAACTGATGGTCCGCGCGAACCAGTTCTTGGAGCGGGCGCGGATGGAATCGCAAGAGGCGTTCGCCTACCGAGAGCGGGCGGACCGGCTGCAGGCCGCGACGGACAATGTGATGACGGCGACGAGCCCGGGACCCGCGGGGATCGGGTCTGCCCCGGACAACCGGCGCCAAGCATGAGACTCGTCGTCAGCGTCGGGATGCCCGGCTCGGGCAAGGACGAGCTCGTCGAGGTCGCCCGCAAGCTCGGCCTCGCGACCCTGAAGATGGGCGATCTGGTCCGGGACGAGACCCGGCGGCGCGGCCTCCAACCGACGGCGCAAAACGTCGCCCGGATCGCCAACGAGGACCGGGAGAAGCACGGTCCCGGGATCTGGGCCCAGCGCGCGCTGCCGAAGCTGACGGAGACGCGCATGCTCGTGGACGGTTGCCGCTCGGACGCCGAGGTCAGCGTCTTCCGTCACAACTTCGGAGACCTCTACGTTCTCGGCATCTTCGCCTCGCCCGAGACCCGGCACGACCGCCTGATGCACCGGGGCCGGGGCGATGACGGGGACGATCTCAGCGCCATGTACGATCGGGACCGACGGGAGCTCAAGTGGGGGATCGGCAACGCCCTCGCCCTCGCCGACGGCATGCTCGTCAACGAGGGGGACCTCGATTCGTTCCGTGCGGCCGCCCGGGCGAAGCTCGAGCGGGCTCTGGAGAAGCTGGAAGAGGACCGGTAGGCGCGCGTCCATGCCGCTGTACCTGGTCCGTCACGGCCCGGCGAAGACCCGGGACCCGAGGAAGTGGCCGGACGACCGGGACCGCCCGCTCTCGGCGGAAGGCCGGGCGCAGACGAAGCGGGCGGCGCAGGGCGTCGTGAGCCTCGCCCCTCCGATCGATCGCTTGGTGAGCAGTCCGGCGGAACGCGCGAAGGCGACCGCCGTCCTCCTCCAATCGTCCCTGCCGGACCACCCGGCGATCGAGTACTGGGAAGAGCTGCTCCCGGGGGAACCGGCGATCTATGTTCTCGAGAAGCTCAGCCGAACGTCGCGGCCGACCCAGCACGTCGTGCTCGTCGGGCACGAACCGACGATGGGCGAGGTGGTCGGGCTGTCGCTCACCGGGGACGCGGTCTCGATCGTCCGGCTCTCCCGGGCGGGCGCCGCGGCGGTCGAGTTCCCCCGACGGATCGCCCCCGGAGCGGGCCGGCTCCTCTGGCTCGTGGACCGGGATACGCTCGGGCGCCTCGCGGCATAGGCAACGGGTCCGAGCCCGCCCCGAAGAGAGGGGCGATGAGTCGTCGCACGTCCTCGTGGACCGCCTCGGGGCTGCGGTTCGCGTCGACGACCTGGAACGAGTAGTCCCGCATCATCCAGCTGAACTGCTGGTGGAGCCGCTCTTGGTAGAGGAAGAAGCTCCGGAACCGGTCGCGGGAGAGGCAGAGGTCCATGCCGGACTCCCAGTAGTCGAGGGAGCCGTACTGGCCGATGGAGCGGTGCAGCAGGATGTCCGGTCGCGCCTCCAGGAAGATCGTCATGGACGGGACGACCGAGAACGAGTACAGCTGGCGGGCCCACTCCCTCGAGGCGCCCCGCGCAATCGCCCGGGCCATCAACGTGTAGATGTACCGGTCCGCGAGCACCACCGACCCGGCCGACAGCGCCGGGATGATCTTGTTCTCGAGCTGGTCCGCGAAATCGACGGCGTAGAACAAGGCGAGGGTCGTCGCGCCCAGGGTGTGGCCCTGCTTCGCCCGGTCGATCTCCCCGCTCACCAAGGTGGAGCGGCGGAGCCCCGTCGCCGTCACGGCGTGCCCCTCGATCTCGAGCCACTCCGAGAGCAGGTTCACTTCGGTGCTGCGCCCGGAGCCGTCCGGCCCCTCGACGACGATCAGCGTCCCGGGCAGCTTGCCGTCGGGCATGCCCGGAAGCCGGGTGCCGTACGTCCGTCCGGTCTCGGCCTCACGAGCTCGTCGCACGGGTCAACACCTCCGCGGTGGGGAATCCTTTGAGCAGCGTCGCGACCTGCGCCCGCAGGTCGGCCTGCATCTTCTCGACCGGGCGCTCGGCGTCGATGACCCGAAAGTGGTCGATCGTGGCGATCCGTTCGTACTCGTGCCGCAACCGGGACTGGAACCGCTCGTAGCTGTCCGAGACGTCGTCGGAGAGCCCGAGGTCCATGCCGGCCTCGTAGTGGGAGATCTTCTGGCGCGAGGCGATCTTCCGTCCGAGCGACGTCGCCACATTCACCCGGAAGTAGAAGATCCGGTCCGGGGTGGGAGCGAAGCGGTACATGTTCCGGACCCAATCGGGGTCGCATCCGCGCACGGTGTCCCGGACGAACGCCGTGTGGGCGTACCGGTCCGAGACGACGATGTACCCCGCCTGGAGGGGCGGGGCGATGTGCCGTTCGAACCGGTCGGCAAAGTCGGTGGCGTGGAGCAACGAGAACGTCGTGGGGGTCAACAGTCCCTTCTTCTTGCCACGGCGGATCGTCTGGGAGACGAGCTCGGAGGAGTTCCACTCCGTGAAGAAGACGCGGTACCCCTTCGCCCGGAGCCACTTCACGATGAGACGGGCTTGGGTCGATTTGCCGCTCCCATCGAGCCCTTCGAACACCAAGAGACGCCCGGGAAACCCGTGGGTCGTGGAGGGACTATCAGCCACCCCGGACCTCCAACTCCATGCCGAGCATCTTCCGAGCGGGTCGCGCGAGGCGACTTAGGGTTCTCGGGTGGACCGGGACCCGGGATCCTTCGGTCACCGTGAGCAATAATCGGCCGTCATCCGGGGCGGTGACCCGGGCGCGCAGGTCGACGGCGGCCTCGGCGACGAGGAGGAGCGCGCCGAGACGCTCGCCGGTCTCCAGGTCGGCCTCCCCGAGCTGGCGGCGCCACGTCTTCCGGCCCGGCTCGGGGAGCGGATCTCCCTCGTGGAGGGCGACGGCGACGGCGGCCAGCTGCGTCGCCCGGTGACTGAGACCCCGGAGGGAGACGTTCTGCACGAAGTACGCCGAATGCCAGCCGTGCCGGGGCCAGTCGACCGCCGCCCCCGAATCATGCATCCACGCCGCGATCGTCAGCGCCAGTCGGTCCTCCTCGCTCCACTTGAAGCGGCCCCGCAGCCGGTCGAACAGCAACAGCGCCACGTCGGCGACCGCTTCGCCGTGGTCCAGGGAGAAGCCGAGGCCGAGGCGCGCGGCCTCCACAGATCGGCGGGCCAACGTCACCGCAGGGACCGGGAGCGTGGCGCCGATCGTCTCGAGCGCCGCGCCTTCCCGGACCCCGAAGCCGCAGACGGTGACCTCTTCCGCGCCGGTGGCGCGGAGCAGTTCGCTGACCGTGATGATCCCGGCGGGCAACAGGTCCGCACGATCGGCGCTAATCCCGGGGACCTCCTCGCGGCGGTCCGAGGGAAGATCGAGGAGCAGCTCGGCGAGGGCCTCCACGTCGCGCTTGCGCAGCTCGAAGCCGTGCACGCGGGGGATCGGGTACTCCCGCATCAGCATCGCGACCCGGGCGAGGGCGCGCACCGTGCCGCCGACGCCGTACAGCTTCGCGCCCTTCGGGACCTTCTCCAGAGGCAACGACTCCAAGGAGGAACGGACGTGGTCGCGGAGCGCCTCGAGCTCCTTCTCCTTCGGTGGATCGTGCTCGAGGAACTGCCGAGCGAGCCGGAGCGCGCCGAGCGGCCGACTGGCGGCGAAGCTCGAGCGGCCCTTGTGGGTGACGACGACCTGGAGGGATCCACCTCCCATGTCGAACAGGACGTCCTCGTCGAGCTCCCACGACGAGGCGACGGCGAGGTATGCGCAGCGGGCCTCCTGCTCCTCGGTGAGGACGCGGAGCCGTAGCCCACTGCCCCGCTCGACGGCCTTGACGAACTCCTCGACGTTGGGGGCGGCGCGGACGACGCTGGTGGCGACCGCCACCACCGGGGGACTGCCCCAGCCTTCGATCCGCCGGCGGAACCGGTGCATCGTGGCGATGGCGCGCTCGATCGCTTCCGCATCCAGCGTCCCGTCGTCAGTGACGTGGGCGCCGAGGCGGGTCAACTCCTTCGCTTCGCCGACGCTCCGAAGCCCCCCGTCGGGCGTGGTGTCATAGAGGACGACGCGGGACGTGTTCGAGCCGAGGTCGATGACGACCAGAGAGCGCGAGGCGATGGAGGTCCCGGAGCCTTTCCCCGAGACGACGGCCGCGCTACCCATCGAACCTGCGATTTCGGACTACGTCTTCAGCTATACGTGATTTGGGTGAGTATCCCAGGGAGCTCGCGAGCTCACGCCGGGCTCGCCGCGAGGGCGCGGGCGAGTCCCTCGGTGCGTTCCCGCTCGGCGATGATCGCGAGGGAGGCGTAGCGGCGCCGCAACGTCTGGACCTCGAGCGCGGCCGCCGCGTCCCGCTTCTCGGCGAGCCGCCGGGACGCGCCCCGGCCGTTGAGCGTGTGGTCCCAGAAGAGAACGAACCCCTCGGCGGAGTCGACGTGGGGCGGTTTCCGGAGCAGGCGACGCTCGCGGAGCGTCCGTCGCACGAGCTCCGTGTACCCGATCGTGCTGCCGAACATCTCCGCGTAGATCTCCTCGTTCGGATCGACGGGGAGCGTCGGGACGCCGTGGGCGTCGGCCCACCCCACGGCGGCGAGGAAGCTCGGGTGGGGGATCCGCACCTCCCCGAACTGGGAGAGGACCCGGATCTCGGCGGCCTCGCTCCCCAAGATCGGGACGAACGGCTCGGCGTCCTTCCCGACGAAGTAGTCCCGCAGGCCCTGGACCTCCTCCGTCGAGAGAGCGAGTCCGACGGCCTCCGGGCGAATCTCCTCGAGGGCGGCCTCGAGGAGAGGGGCTTCGGAGACGAGACCCCGGATCACGCCGAGGATCGTCAGCCGGGAATCCCCGGCCACCGTCTGGCGTTTCATTCAGGCGCGGCCGCGTTCGGCCAGGAGGTCGAGGAGGTCGCCCGCATCGCGGTGACGCATCAGTTCCGCGACCGAGACCAACGGCATCCCGTCGACCGTGTCTCGGCCCGTCGTCTCGCGGGTGACGAACATCGCCCGGCCCTCGATGACCCGGGCGAGCCCTTGGAGGATCTCGGCCCGGTGGCGCGCGGTCCGCAGGGTCCCGACGGACGTGAGGAGGATCTCCTCGGGCTCTTCCGGACCCCCGTGCGAGAAGGAGTCGAACGGGCAGCGGACGGTGACGACGACGTTCCAGCCCATGATGTCGAGGCGCCGCATGACCGTATCCCGCAGCGGGTCGCCGGTCGGGGCGAGCTTGGATCGAGGGGGGGATCCGGCGCTGGTCGAACCGCGGCTCTCCCCGGCGGGGGGCGCGCTCTCGGGAGAACTCCCCTCGGTGGGGAACAGCTCTACTGGGGAAGCGATCGGCTCGCGCAGGTACTCCTCGATCCGCTCCACGATGGTGATCTCGGCGCCGCCCCCGTCCTCGTAGAGCTGGATCGTCCGACGGGTGACCCCGGCGACCGACGCGAGGGCGCCCAACGAGAGCTGCCTCTCCTCGCGGATCTCGCGGAGGCGCGCCCCATCGACTCGGGCGAAGATCCCCCCCGGGCTGGAGACGAGGAACGGCGGGATGCCGCGGAGCAAGAACTCGCGCAGGGTGTCGAGCGCGACGATCGGGATCTCGTACCGGGTGTACACGACCCCGGCCCGCAGGGGCGTGCCGCCCGAGGTCTGGCCGATGACCAACAGGCCCGCCCCGAGCAGGCGCTGGAGCTCCTGCAGCCGCTTCGACTCCTCGGGAGCGATGGCGTCGATGTTCTTCAGGACCTTCAGGATGAGCAACTGCGCGTCGCGCCGCGCCATCAGATCGAAGCTCGAAGGGCGGATCGCATGGGCGTCGGTCACGAGGAAGCCAGCCTTCGTGAGAAGGTCCTGTACCTCCTGGATCGACCTCTCTCGCTCTTCCATCGTTCGCCCGGCGTCCGGGCCTCGAGAGAATGAGACCGGCAGTGTATTTAACCACGGGTCGGCACGGAGGGAATGTGACCGGCCCCGTCGTCGTGCCGATCCCGGACCACGCCATCGCCCGGTGGGTCGATCCGAACGGGTCGAGGCGACTGCTCGTCGCGGACCTGCATCTCGGCCTCGGCATCACCCGGGGACGCGGCGTCGGGCTCGCCACCGCGCACGCCCAGCAGATGCTCCGGGAGCTCACCGAGGTCGCCGCGGAGGAGAACGCCCGGGCGGTGGTCGTCGCGGGGGATGTGAAGCATCCCATCACGAATGCGCCGCCACCGGTCCACCACCTGGTCTTCGATTTCTTCGCCGAGCTGTTGAAAGAGCGGCTCCGGATCGACGTCGTCCGGGGCAACCACGATGTACGCCTGGACCCCGCGCTCCCGCGGGAGGTCCGCCTCCACCCCGCCGGTGGGCTACGACGAGGATCCGTCGGGGTCGTGCATGGCCACACGATGCCCGACGCGAGGCTGGCGGTCGCGGAGACGCTCGTGATGGGCCACCTCCACCCGGGGTTCCGGCTCGCCGGTCCCCAAGGAAAGGACGGAGGCAAACGGCGGTGCTGGGTCCGCGGGGTGTACCCGGACGGTTCGCGACCAGAGGTCCCGTGGGCCCGAAGGGCCCGCACCCGGGAGATCCTCGTGATGCCAGCGTTCCACCCCGTGGCGGGGATCGAATCCCTCAACCGGACCGCCCCCTCGCGGGGACGCAGCTTCCTGGTCCGGCGTTTCCTCGCTCCGGCGAAGTGCCGGGCGTACCTCCTCGACGGGACGGACCTCGGCGATGTCCTCAGGGAGGTGGCGCCGCGGGTGCCGCGAGGATCTTCGCGAGCTCGTCCGTCGTCGTGACGGGCGGAAGGCATCGGGTCCCGAAGCAGACGAGGGCCCGAGCCTCGTTCGGAGCGGCGGCTCCCCCGGGGATCGGCAGGTCGTACGGCGGCGCCGGATGTCCGGCGAACACCACCAGGTTCGGATGGTACGTCCGTCGGGCCGTGCGGAGGAGTTGCGCGGCCTCCGGCCCCGCTCCCTCGACGACGACCCTCGCCGCGGGGGCCGAGAGCATCTGCGTCGCCAAGGCGGCACCGCCGGCAAACAGTCCGGCGTGCCGCAGACGTCCTCGCAGGGCGGGGAGGAGGGCGCGGGCCGCTTCGTCCCACGTCGGATCCCCCGTGATCGCTCCCAGCCGCGCCATGGCGAGAACGGCGGAGGAGTTGGGCGAAAGGTTCGGGGCGTCGTCGGCCGTCACCGTGGCGGCGGCGACCGAACCGATCCGGGCCCCGTCGTACAGTCGAGGAGAGATGTCGACGAAGAGACCGTGATCCCCGGAGAACTCCTGGCGGACGAGCGTCAGGAGCTCTGCGGCCACCTGTGCGTATCGCGGCACCGCGGTCGCGGCCCCCAGCTCGGTGAGCCCGTACGCGAACGAAACTTGGTCGTCGAGCATGCCGTACCCGGTTCCGGTGGTGCCGGTCAGTTGGTGAGCGACGCCCCGCGCCGGATCGTACGCGTGGTCGAGGAACCGGTCCGCGGTCTTGCGCGCGAGGGCGAGCCATCGCGCGTCGTCCCGGTACGACGCGGCGCGCGCGAGAGCGCCCACGTACGCTCCATTGAGGTTCGCGTACAGCGCGTGGTCTACGGCCGGCATCGGTCGGCGAGAACGGGTCGTCCGCAGCGTCTGAACGGCCTTCGTCAGAAGGGCGCTCGAGTCGGACTCCGTGATCGCAAGCGCGTGGGCGACCTCCGTCAACGGCAGGGGACGGTACAGCACGTTGCGGGTCGGGGCGTGAGGCATCATCCCCTCCCCTCCGATCCCGAAGAAGCGCAGCGCCAACCGGTACTCCTCCGCCGGGAGCGTGCCCTTGAGCTCCTCCTTCGTCCAGGTGAAGTAGTCGCCGTCGTCGCCGGGCGTGGCGTCCGCGTCCTGGCTCGCGCCAAACCCGCCCGCGGGATCTCCGAGGGTTCCGACCGCCCAGGCGACCGAGCCGTCGATCACTTCCTCGAACCGGGGGTCCCCAAAGCGACGGGCCGCGTCGACGAACACGGGGAGCAGGGCCGCGTTGTCGACCGCCATCTTCTCGAAGTGGGGGATGTGCCAGCCTTCGTCCACCGAGTAGCGGTGGAACCCTCCGCCGAGCTGGTCGTAGATTCCGCCGTCGGCCATGTGCACCAGCGTCTCGCGGACCGGTTCGGCGACCGCCGGGTCCCCTTGCTGAAAGGCGTCGGCCAGGAGGAATGCGAGCGCGCTCGGGTGCGGGAACTTCGGGGCCGCCCCGAATCCGCCGTGCACGGGATCGACACTGCCAAGCATCTCCCGGCGAACGGTTTCCAGGAAGTGCCCCTCGAGGGGGGCCGTGGGCGGGGCGCTGTTCATCCGGGCGAACGCGTCCCGGAGCGCCTGGGTGTTCTGTTGGATCTTCTCCGGCTCGTCGCTCCACATCCGAGCGATCTCCTTGAGCACCTTGCGGAACCCGGGCCGACCCATCCCGTCCTTCGCCGGGAAGTACGTACCGCCGAAGAACGCCTCCCCCTCCGGGGTCGCAAAAACGGTGAGCGGCCATCCGCCCTCCCCAACGAGGGCCTGGATGCTGCGCTGGTACTGTCGATCGATCTCGGGGTTCTCGTCCCGGTCGACCTTCACGGCCACGAAATGCTGGGCGAGGAGCCGAGAGACCTCGTCGTCCGTGTACGTTCCCTCATCCATCACGTGACACCAATGGCACCATGCGGCGCCGAGATCGACCAGGACCGGAACGTGCCGGCGACGGGCGAGCTCGAACGGCTCGGGCCCCCAGGGATACCAATCGATCTTCTGTTCGGCGGCGCTGCGGAGGTACGCCGAGCGAGCCGTTTTCAGTCGATGCGCGGTCGGTTCCGCACTCGGAGCCATCGGAGGGCCACGAAGCCGGCCCGTCCTTCATTACGCTGGCGGAGACTGAGCGCGTCCCGAGGATGAAGACTGCGCCATCGACGGCCGCCCGAGGAAGCCGGTTACGCCGGAGGAAGCAGTACCACCTCTCCTGACCTTGCCGTGGATCTCGCAGCTCGGGCGACGGCGATGACGGCGACGATTACGGCAACCACCCACAACCCGAGGGAGATCACGACGAAGTTGTAGAAGAATAGGAGGCCGAAAGGTGTCGTCACCATCATTTCCGACGCGCAGCTCGCCACGGATTCGCGGGGCGTCGGGGCAACCGCGCCTCCATTAACGCAGCCGCCGGAACCCGGGAAGAAGTAGGCCATGGCGAGAAGCAGTACGACCGTCCCGACCGCGAGAGCGGCAACTGACGTGAGCCCCAGCCGAGAGCCCGGGACGTGCCCCCGTCGAAAGATTTCCCGAGCTCCCGCCCCAGAGAGCGCGGCGATTCCGACCATCATGGCCACGGACCCGAAGATCCAAAGCGCGGCCCAAACGACGAAGAATGGCTCGCCGGTGGCCGGAGGAGTATCTCCGAAGGCCCCCGACGCTATCCAACCGATCGAAACGAGTGGTGCGACAAGGGCCACGACCCCGAACGTCGCGAGCGTGAGGGCGAGTCCCCGGGACATTTGGCCCGATGTTCGTGGGTAACCTTGCCCCTCGCGAGGGTCCAGTGCCATGCTAGAAACTCCCGAACGAGGGACACGGCATCAACCCTTGGACGTCGCCCAAAGGACCGACTCCTCGCCGGATCGATGCGCCCTCGCGGACCGAGATCGGCTCCCGTCCGGCATTCACCTCATCGCGCGGGCGGCCGGGGTGGTAACGGCAACGCCATCCGGCGTGCGATGCGTTATAAGCCGCAGGCCAGTGGGACCGACCCTCAATCGGAGCACCTATGGAGATGCAGCCCGGCCAGATGGCCTACGACCGCGCGATCACCGTCTTCTCCCCAGACGGCCGACTGTTCCAGGTCGAGTACGCGCGGGAAGCGGTGCGGCGCGGCGCGACGACCGCGGGCGTCTGCTTCCAAGACGGCGTCGTCCTGGCGGCGGACCGACGCATCCCGAACCCGAAGCTCGCGGAACCGTCCTCCCTCGAAAAGATCCACCAGATCGATGAACACATCGCCTGCGCCACCGCCGGCCTCGTCGCGGACGCCCGCGTCCTCGTCGACTTCGCCCGCCTCACCTCCCAGATCAACCGGGTCACCTACGCCGAGCCGCTCACCGTCGAGCTGTTGGCGCGGAGGATCTGCGATTACAAGCAGCAGTACACCCAGTTCGGCGGCGTCCGGCCGTTCGGGACCGCGCTCCTCGTGGGCGGGTACGACGAGACCGGCGTCCACCTGTTCGAGACGGAACCGTCAGGCTCGCTCACCAGCTTCCGGGCGACGTCCACCGGCGGGAACAAGGGACCTGTGATGGAGCTGTTCGAGTCAAAGTACACTCCCAACATGGACGCCGACGGGGCGGTCCTCCTTGCGTTGGAGGGGATCCGCCAATCGCTCGAGGACACCCAGAACCTGGGGCCTGTCGAGGTCTGCGTCAGTCAAGCCGGTCGCGGGTTCCGCCGCCTGAGCCCCGAAGAAGTCCAGAAGTTCGCGTCCCGCCTCCCCGCCCTCCCGTCCACCGCCGCCAAGCCGGGCAAGTCGTAGGAAGGTCGGTCCGCGCAGAGGAGCGCTCCATGGTCAAGGTCGAGGATGCAGTGGTCGCCCGATGGGAGACCCAAGGCTCCCGGTTCGAGGTCCTCGTCGACCCCGAGGCGGTCCAGGCGATCAAGGACGGCAAGGAGGTCAACGTCGCGGGAAAGCTCGCCATGGACCACGTCTTCAAGGACGCGAAGAAGGGCGACAAGATCTCCGAAGAGCATCTCGAGAAGATCTTCCACACCCGGTCGATCCCGGATATCGCCAAACAGATCATTCTGAAGGGCGAGGTGCAGGTCACCACCGACCAGCGTCACAAGCTGCTCGAGGCGAAGCATCGGCAGATCGTCGCCGAGATCGCCCGGAACGCCATGAACCCCCAGACCGGAGCGCCCCACCCTCCGGCCCGGATCGAAGCGGCGATGGTGGAGGCGAAGGTCCACATCGACCCATTCCGTTCGGTCGACCTCCAGGTCCAGGAGGTCATCCAGAAGCTGCGACCCCTACTCCCGATCCGGCTGGACACGGCGCGGGTGAGGATCCGCCTGCGGGCGCAGGATTATCCGAAGGTGATCGGCGAGATCAAGGGGCTCGGTCGCCTCAGTGATGAGCAGTGGATGCCGGACGGCGCCTGGTCCGGTGTCCTCGAAATCCCCGCCGGCGTGCAGACTGAGCTCTACGAGAAGCTCAACGCGAGGACAAAGGGCGCCGCCGAGACCACTTTGGTTAAATAGCCACCCCCGGTCGCGCGGCCGGTGTTGGAAACTGAATATGGGCAATGGACAGCATGCCCGCCATCGTGGGCATGGACGCGAGGGAAGACCCTCGTCGTCCAACAGTGATCGTGTCGTAGTTCTTCCCGGGGACGAGATCCCCTCCCGGGGCCTCCGGCCAGGGGTCGGGACCTACCGCACGGACGGACGCATCTACGCCAGCGTGCTGGGGCTCGTTCGCGAATCCCCCCCGTTCATCAAGGTCATGCCCCTGTCGGGGCGCTACATCCCCCACGCCGGGGACGTCATCGTCGGCATCGTGACCGACGTCCAGGGGACGTTCTGGTTGCTCGACATCGCCGCCCCCCGGTGGGCACCGCTCCATATGACCGGAACGCCCTGGAAGATCGATTTCGGGGAGACCGGCAACTATCTCCATGTCGGGGACTCCGTCGTCGTCGCCGTCGAGCAGATCGACGAGACCGGGCGGATCGGCGTCACCATGAACGGCCCCGAGCTCGGGAAGCTCGAGGGCGGCACACTCTTCACCGTCTCGCCGGCCAAGATCCCGCGCGTGATCGGTCGGGGCGGCTCCATGATCCAGACGATCACCGAGGCGACCGGCTGTCAGCTCCGCGTCGGGCAGAACGGCCGGGTCTGGGCCGATGGCCCGCCCGACGGGATCCGGCGCGTCCACGAAACGCTCGTGATGATCGAGACCGAAGGCCAACGACGGGGCCTCACCGAGCGCGTGGAACGGTACCTGACGTCCAGCGCCCCGACGGGCCCGGAGCTACCGTGGACCGGACCCCCGCGGTCGGCGACCCTCGACGAAGCCCTCCCTCGACCTGAGTCGCTGGACGACGGGCCGGGCGACGATATTGAACTTTCCGAGAACGGAGCGTAACGGACCATGGGAAGCGTAGGAGCCAAGGAGATACCACAGCTGATCACGCCTGACGGCCGACGCATCGACGGACGGCTGCCGGATGAACTGCGCCAATTGCGGATCGTCGCCGGCCCTCTCCACCGGGCCGACGGGTCGGCGTACGTCGAATGGGGCCTGAACAAGGTCATGGCCGCCGTCTACGGACCCCGCGAGGTGCACCCCCGACACCTGCAGCAGAACAACAAGGCGATCGTCCAGTGCAAGTACAACATGGCCGCGTTCTCCGTCGACGAGCGCAAGCGCCCGGGCCTGGACCGCCGCTCCCAGGAGATCTCCAAGGTGATCGCGGAGGCGTTCGAGTCGGTGATATTCGTCGAGGAGTTCCCCCGGACGAGCATCGACGTCTACATCGAGGTGCTCCAGGCGAACGCCGGCACCCGGTGCGCCGGGGTCGTCGCCGCGTCGGTCGCCCTCGCCGACGCCGGGATCCCGATGGTCGACCTCCTCCCCTCGGTCGCCGTGGGGAAGGTCGGCGGCAAGATCTGCCTCGACCTGAAGAAGGAAGAGGACAACTTCGGAGAAGCGGACCTGCCGATGGCGCTCGTGCCCCAGTCGGGCCGGCTCGTGCTCCTCCAGATGGAAGGACACATGACCCGCGACGAGCTCTCCCAGTCGCTCGATCTCGGCGTCAAGGGGTGCCGGAGCATCTACGAAGTGATGCGCGCCGCCCTCCGAGAGAAGTACAGCGTCGAGCCGTCCGCGGCCACTCCGGCCGCCGCGGGGGTCGGCCAATGAGCGAGGAGGTCACCGCCGAGATCCTGCAGACCCACATCCTCGAACTGGCGAAGCAAGGCAAGCGCGTCGACGGCCGCGGCCTCGACGACATCCGCCGCGTCACCCTGGAACCGGGGTACGTGGTGACGGCCGACGGCAGCGCGCTCTGCCGCCTCGGGGACACGATGGTCCTTGCCGGCATCAAGCTGGAGCCGGGGAAGCCGTTCCCGGACACGCCGAACGCGGGCGTCCTGACGACCAACGCCGAGCTGATCCCGCTCTCGTCACCGATGTTCGAGCCCGGTCCCCCCCACCCGCGGGCGATCGAGGTCTCGCGCGTCGTCGACCGGGCGATCCGGGCCGCTGAGACGATCGACCTCACCAAGCTGTGTGTCACGCCGGGCGAGAAGTGCTGGACGTGCTTCGTCGATATCCACGTCCTCGACCACTCCGGGAACCTGATCGATGCGGCGTTCCTGGCGGCCGTGACCGCGCTCTCGCACGCTGTGCTGCCCGCCAAGCGCTTCGGCCTCGCCGAGGCCGACAGCCGCCTGCCGGTCGAGCACCTGCCCGTCGAGACGACGTTCACCCGGCTCGGCGACGCGATCGTCGTCGACCCGACGGTGGAGGAGGAGGCGGCCGGCCAAGGGCGCCTCACGATCGCGACGGACGAGCTCGGCCGACTGGTCGCGATGCAGAAAGGTCTCGTCGGCGCGTTCTCGCCCGATGAGGTCCGCTCGATGGCCGACCGCGCGCTCCAGCACGGGGACACGCTGCGCCGCCAGATCCGCGCGGGGGTCACGGCATGACCCAGCGAACGAAGAAGATCGGCTCCACGGGCTGGATGGGACCCCGGTACGGGATCCGGATCCGCCGGCGCGTGCAGGAGATCGACCGCATCAAGACCTCCTCCTCGGCGTGCCCGAAGTGCGCGACGGTGACCGTCCAGCGGCGCGGCAGCGGCGTCTACCAGTGCCGCCGGTGCCACCGGACGTTTGCGAGCGGCGCGTACGAGTTCACCGCGAACCCCCCGATCACCCGCTCGGAGCGCTCCACCGAGGAGACGGTGGACGTCCCGAAACGTTAAACCGAGAATCCGGGTGGTCTGCTCATGTTCCGGTGCATCCGCTGCGGGGAGGCGCTCCCGAGCGACGCGAACCTGTTCGGGGTCCGCTGCGACAACTGTGGGGGGAAGATCTTCACCAAAGAGCACCCCAACGTCAAGAAAGTGATGAAGGCCCGCTGAGCCCGGGGGCCTTCGGCGCCCGGGCGCGACCGGACGTTGGCTCGCGGTTACGGCTCGTCTCGGGAGCCGAACTCGTCGGCGAAATCGACCGGTGCGTCCGGAGCCGGGCTGGGAGCGACCGAGGGAGCCGGGGATGCGCTGGGCTTCGGACCCGTTCGGAACTTGAAGACGAGCCGCTGGCAGTAGTCGATCGCGCTCTCCCCGGAGTCTCGGGAGATCCCGGTCTGGCGTTCGACCTCGACGATCTCGGGCTCGACCTCGTTGAGGTACGCTTCCGCCTCCCCCATGCCGCGCAGTAGCTTTTCGGCGGCGATGATCGATTGGAGCCGCCGGGCGATCTCGGCCATATCGCTGCCGGAGAGCTTCTTCTCCGCCGAAGGGGAGGGGGCGAGGGAGCGAAGGGCCACCGGGGGCACTGGCCGCGGGGCCGGGGGCCGGAGCACGGGCGGCGGGGAGGGGGAGCGGACCGGTTCCGGGGGTGGGGGTGCCGCGACCGGGGGGGTCGGCTCCACGACGGGCGTCTCGGTCTCGGACGATTCGGACTCCTCGACGGGCTCCTTGTCGCCGGGGGGCGGGGGCGGGCCTTCCGAGAACGTCCCATCGACGTCGCCGCTCGCCATATTGACCTTCACACGGAGCCAGCGCTCCCATTCGGCGCGGGGCACGACGATCTCGGTGGCGTCGAGGTCGAGCGTGGCCTCGGGAGGTGCTTCCCAGTCGAGGAACGCGCAGAGGATCCCCCCGAGGAGGGCGACGAGGCCGATCGTCAGAAGCCACGGCCAGAGCGGAAGCCGCCCCAAGTACGTCTCGACGTGGCTGACGAGCATCCACGAGGAGAGGCCGACGCTCGCGGCCCCCAGGAACACCAACGGGAGACCTTGACGGAACCCGGAGCCGAGGGCGACGGGCCAAGCGGACCGCTCCTCCGCCGGTCCTTTCTCCTTCCCCACGATCCGTTCCTCCTCAGCTCACCACGATGTCAAGGACGGCGACGCCCGCCGCGGGCGGTGTCGCCGAGCCGTAGTCGATGTACACGTCGAGGTCCCCCGTGTAGGTCCCGGTCGTGGCGGCCGCGGTGAGCTTGCAGCTCTCCGACGTGCTCGTGGGCGAGGCGGCGGCGGGGAGCTGGGAGGACATCGTGATCGCATTCGTCTGGGTGACCGCCGTGCCCGTGACCGCGACGGAGAAGGAGAAGTTGTACACTTCCGCGTAGTTCCCCAGGGCGCACGTCCCCCCGGTGGAGGAGAGGACCATGTTCTGGACCGGGGGCGTGGCACTCGTGGAGAGGGCGAGGGTCAACACGCCCGTGGTGCAGGCTCCCACGGGATTGGTGGACGCCTCGAGGGTGGGGACCGGGTAGTGGACGACCTGAATGTCCCCTCCGGTGTCCAGGTTGGCCGTCTGGGTGACCGAGACGCTGGGAAGGACGGAGGCGACCGTATACCCGGCGACCACGCTGAGGGCCGCCAGCACGAGGGCGAGGGAGGCGATCCTCGGGTCCCCGGCGGGGCCCGGGCGGCCCGGTGATCCCGGAGAGCGGGGGGAGAGCGTCATTGCACCGTCAGGTCGAGGAAGGTGACGCCCCCGGGGAGGGGGGCGATCGAGCCGAAGTCGACGTGGACATCGAGGTCCCCCTTGTACGTGCCGGCCATGGCGGGCGCCTGGATCTCGAACAGCTCCGAGGTCGAGAAGAGCTGGCCGCCCCCCCAGACCTCCGAGTTGACGGTGATATTGTTGGTCTGGCTGAGCGCCGTGGTCGTGATCACGACGGAGAAGGCGAACACCCACTCGTATCCGACGTCCTTGGTCGCGCACGTTCCCCCGTCGTAGGAGAGCTCCAGGTCCTCCGTCGGAGCGGTCCCGGTCGAGAGCGTGAGGCTCTTCAATCCGCTCGTGCAGGCGGCGATCAGGCTCGGCGTGTAGACGAGCGTCGGGTTGTGATAGTTCGGGACGGCGGAGCCGGTTCCCGAGCTCTCCTCGGCGGCCTCGGAGACGCCTTGGATCGGCAACACCACCGCGAGGGCGGCACCGGTCGTGCTGCCCACGACGATCGCGATCGCGAACGCGATGGCGATGCGGCCCGACCAGTGTCCCCGGGGGGGGCGGAGGGCGAACTCGCGCGGGGAGGCGGCCCTGAGGGAGACGGGTGGCGCCGGGGAGGAGTCCGAGGCGATCGGATCCGCGCCCATTCAGCTCACCACCAGGTCGACCTCGGGGATCCCCGCGGCGGGGAACGCGACCGTCGCATAGTCGATGACCAGCGTCAACACCGCGGAGAATGGCCCGCCGGTCGACGGGCTCGTCAGCAGGATGTCGAGATACGTCGAGACGATCTGCCCGCCGACGAGCGAGACGACGGTCAGATTGTCCGATTGGTTCAACGAGAGCGTGGCGGTCGCGAGCGGGATCGTGAACTCTTCCCCATAGTCCCCGACCGTGCAGGTGTTCCCGCCCGTCGATCCAATCGTCGCGGTGGAGCTCCCCGCGACGGCCGAGAGGGGGACCGTCAGGAGTCCCGAGGTGCACGAGCTCGCACCGGTCGTCGCCTGGGAGAATGCGGGCGTCCCGAAGTTGGCGACCCCGCCGTTCCCGTCCTCGTACGTGTCGATCTCGGAGGTGACCGAGACCGGCGTGACGATGGCCGCCGTCGCGCCGTGCAGAAAGAGACCGATAGAGGTTCCGACGATCGTGATGACGGCGAGAGTGACCCACACGGAGCCACGGGGCGCTCCGGTCTTCATTCCCCCATACCGGAGTCGGCCCTCAACTCTAGGCCCGGGGCCCGTCGAACGAATTCCCCGAGAGGTCGGGGGCTCAAGGGTCGGAGGAGAGGTGTTCATCGGTCGCCGCATCGAACGTCGTTCCCGTGCTTGCAAAGGGTTCGGGGAGGCCGGAGGGCCTCCCCGGGTCGAGGTCGGGACGGGCGCGCTCTACTGGACGACGACGTTGAGCAGGGTGATCCCGCCCGAAGGGGGGTTCACGCTGCCGTAGTCGACAAAGACGTCCAGCGTGCCGGTATACGTGCCCGCGGGGGCGGCCGTGGTGACCTTCATCGACTGGGTGTTGGTCGTCACGGAGCCCGCGCCCACCTGGGAGGTGATGGTGAGGGTGTTCACCTGGTTCAGGCTCGTCGTGGTGCTCGAGAGCGCGAACTGGAACTCTTCCGCAAAGTCGCCCGCCGCGCAGGTTCCGCCGGGAGCGACGGTGACCTGGGCCGTGGGGGGCGTCGCGATCGAGAGGGCGACCGTCTGCTGGCCCGATGTGCACGAGCTCGTCGGGGAGATCGAGATCAACAGCGTCGGGGCCGGGTAGGTCGGTACCCCCGCGCCAGTGCCTTGGTCGAAATCGGCGGTCTGCGTGACGGAGGTGCTCGTCAGGACCGAGGCCATGGCAAATCCGCCCGTGATTCCCAAGATCGCCACTACAGTCCCCAAGAACACGGCGCGTCCGGTCCATCGAGAGTCTCTCCAGTTCGGCATTCGCCCCATCTCAGGAGGGAGAGGTTCGATTGGCGTATTAATACGTATTTACACGCCTGATAGGCGCCGGGGACGGTGTATATCCCCCACCCCCGCCCCGGCCGCCCCCGTCCTACGGCCCCACGGCTCGGGTTGGCCGGGACGATCCTGCCACAGGGGTCCCTCGGTCGACGGGGCGCGCCGGGGTCTCCGCATCGTTAAGATTCTACGGACGGTCCGGTCGGAGGGCGGCCTCCTCCGAGCCCCGCCCCGGATTTGAACGGCTGATGGGGGACGAGGGCGACGGGAAGCTCGCCGGAGCCCGCTCCCCGACCGGCTCGGCCCCGATCGACGCCCTCTTGGGGGGCGGACTGGAGAGCGACGGCATCACGCAGTTATACGGCGAGGGCGGCACAGGGAAGACGATCCTTTGCCTGCAGACGACGGTCGCCACGCTCCGGTCGGAGCGGTGGGTCGCGTACATCGACACCGAGGGACTCTCCATGGAGCGCCTCCAGGTGATGGGGGGCGAGGCGACGCCCCAACTGCTCCGCCATCTTCTCCTGACGACCCCGCACGACCTCGGGGAGCAGACCACGGCGGTGTCGACCGCCTGCGGTCTGGTGAGGGACGGCCAGCGGCCGGTCGGATTGCTGGTCCTCGACTCCGCCACCCTCCACTACCGGCTGGCCCTCGGCACCGACCAGGAGGAGGAGGCGCGACGGGAGCTGGTGCGCGAGCTGTCAGAGCTCCTGGCGACCGCCATCGCCCACGCCGTGCCCGTGCTCGTGACGAACCAGGTGTACTACAGCCCCGCCAGCGGCCAGCACGAGCCGCTCGGGGGGCCGTGGGTCAACCACGCCAGCAAGTCGATCCTGCGCTTCGACCGCCTGCCCGGGAGCCGCCGGCGGGTCGTCCTGGTCAAGCACCGCTCCCGCCCGGAGAGCGCGACCGTCGTCCGGATCACGGCCCATGGGCTCGAATCCGAGCTCGGGTCATCGGACCCGACTTAAGCAACCGCTGCATGGTGCCGGCATGAGCGATTTGGACGTCGCCCTCGTCTCCACCCCCATCGGAAGTTTCCGCATCGGCTACCAGGGACGGACCGTCCGGGTCGTCGATCTGATGGAGCGCGGCCACGAGACGACCGCGCTCCCCGAGGGCCCGGTGAACCTCGTGAAACCACCGTACCCGAAGGGGAGCCCGCCGGCCCAGCTCCGGGATTATTTCCGGGGCTCGATCCAGCACTTCGACCTCGACGTCGAGCCGACGATGGGACACGAGTTCGACCGGGCGGTGTGGAAGGTGCTCCGGGAAGTACCTCCGGGGAAGACGATCACCTACGGGGAGCTCGCCCGACGCGCGGGGCACGCCGGCGCGGCGCGGGCCGCGGGCGGAGCGATGCATCGCAACCCGATCCCGATCATCGTGCCCTGCCACCGGGCCGTCGGGGCAGACGGCTCCCTGACCGGCTTTGGCCTCAACCTGTGGCGGAAGCGGTGGCTCCTCCAGCATGAGGGTGCGTGGCCGATCCGGTCCCGGACGGTCGATGGCCCGATGGATCCCGCCCAACGAACGCTCGATGGCGGACGAGGCGCCCGCGCGAAGCGCGCCCGGGCCGTTCGGAAGCACTAACCGGAATAGTACGCCGCGTCGTACGGCTCGGGCTTCAAGCCGCGGCGCGTCCGCACTTCCGCGACGATCGCCGGCTGCATCTCGTGGGGGAGCGGCTCGAATCCCATCGACTCCGTCGCCCACAGGACCTTGCCGGCAGTGGCGCTGCGGATATCCGAGGCGAATCCGAACATCTCGGCGACCGGCACCTTCGCGACGACCGTCTGCAGGTCGCCGACGTTGGTCATGTCGAGGATCTCGCCCCGGCGGCGTTGGAGCTCGCGGGTCGCCCCGGAGAGGATGTCCTGGGGGACGTTGACCGTGACCTTCTGCAGCGGCTCGAGCAGGATCCGCTCGGCCATGCACATCGCCCCGTAGACCCCGGACCGGGCGGCCGGGATCGTCTGCGCGGGCCCGCGGTGGATGGAGTCCTCGTGCAGCTTCGCGTCGACGAGCCGGATCTTGAGGCCGTAGACCTTCTCGTTGGCGAGCGGTCCGCGGTTGATCGCCTCCTTGATCGCGTCGACGACCAGGTCCATCGTCTCGTTGAGGTTCTGGATCCCCTTGGTCACGTCGAAGAAGATGTTCGTCCCCTCGACGGCAGTGATCCCCCGGCCCTCGTCGCGCGGGATCCCGAGCGCCTCGAGCTTGGTCACGAGCGCCTTCGTGTCCTTGAACGACTTGCCCTGGGGGATCTCGCCCTCCTTGATCGCCTGGACGACGGCGTCCGGCAGGCGCTCCACTTCGAAGTAGAACTTGTTGTGCTTGTTCGGGGACTTCCCCTCGAACGGGCCGCCCGGGTGCTTCACCGTCTCCCGGTACACGACGATCGGCTTCGACGCGGAGATCTCGACCTTGTAGTCGTTGATGATCCGGAACTGGGTGATCTCCAGGTGGAGCTCACCCATCCCCGACAACAGGTGCTCGCCGGTCTCGGGGTTGATCTCGACCTTCAGGCTCGCGTCCTCCTTGGCGATCTTGCGCATCGTCTCGATCAGCTTCGGCAGGTCGGACATGTGCTTCGGCTCGATCGCGACCGTGACGACGGGCTCCGACACGTGGCGGATCTCCTCGAACGGCACCATGTCCGCGGCGTTGGACATCGTCGTGCCGGCAAACGCGTCGGTGAGACCGATGACCGCGGCGATGTTGCCCGCCGTGACCTCCTCGACCATGAGCCGCTCCGGGCCCATGAACAGCGACACGTGCTGGACGCGGTTCTTCAGCTTCGTGCCGACGACGGTGAGCTCCATCCCCTTGATGAGACGTCCGGAGAAGACCCGCCCGGTGGCGATCTCCCCGGCGTTGGCGTCCATTGTGATGTCGGTGACCATGAACGCGGTCGGACCTTCGGGATCCGTCGCGGCCATCGCCTTCGCGACGGTGGTCGAGATGTCCCCCTTCCAGATGTTCGGGATCCGGTACTTCTGGGCCACCCCCGGGTTCGGGAGGTGTTGGACGACCATGTCGAAGATCACGTCGTTGATCCGGGCCTTCGCCGCGATCTCCCGCGGGCGGTCGGTGGAGACATACTCGATGATGTCCTTGAACGTCACGCCGGTGCGCTTCATGTACGGGACGCTGATCGCCCAGTTCGCGTAGCCGCTCCCGAACGCCACCGATCCGTTCGACGGATTGACGAGCCACGAGTCGCCGAACTCCTCGGGCGCCATGCGCCGGATCAGCTCGTTCACCTCGTCGATGATGATGGTGAACCGCTTCTGGAGCGCGTCGGGGGTGAGCTTCAGCTCGTTGATCGCCCGGTCGACCTTGTTGATGAACAGGACCGGCTTGACCTTCTCCCGGAGCGCCTGCCGGAGTACGGTCTCGGTCTGGGCCATCACGCCCTCCACCGCGCAGACGACGACGACGGCCCCGTCCACCGCACGCATGGCGCGCGTGACGTCCCCGCCGAAGTCGACGTGGCCGGGCGTGTCGATGAGATTGATCAAGTGCTGCTGCCCTTGGTACTCGTGCACGATCGTGACATCGGCGTTGTTGATCGTGAGGAGCCGGGCCTGCTCCTGTTCGTCGAAGTTCAGATAGAGCTGCTTCCCCGCGAGCTCATTGGAGATCATCCCCGCGGCGGCGAGCAGGTTGTCGCTCAACGTCGTCTTGCCGTGGTGGATGTGGGCGACGACCCCGATGTTGCGGATGCGCTCGGTGTGCCGCATCATGTCCGGGATGGCCTTGGCCAGCTCGGCTCGAATGTGCGTCATGGTCCCCCTGCTGCCCCCGGGCCTTCAGCGCGCCGACTGGGCCACGCGCTCGGCCTCTTCCTTGCGCCCGACAGCGTAGCTCGACTGGTCGCCCTTCGCGGCGAGAGCGATCTCCTTCGCGAGGCACCCGGCGATCGGGGTGGTGGACTTCCGGGAGGATTGGATCGCGCCCATGGCGATGTTCCGGATCGCGACGCCGACGCGGCGGGACGGCGCGGAGTCGACGGCGCGGGGGACACTGATGCCGCCGAACTGTAGACGGGTGACCTCCTCCCGGGGCGCCGCGTTCTCGACGGCGTTGACGAGGAGCTGGAGCGGGTTCTCCTTCTGCTGCTTCGCGAGCTGCTCGAACGCGAGTCGGACCGTGTTGACGGCCTTCGCCTTCTTGCCGGTGAACTTCCCACCGCGCATCATCTGGTTGGCGAGACGCTCCACCAGGTGCATCTGGGCCTTCCCGAACGGCCGGCCCGCGAGCTTCCCCTCGGTGTGGGGGGAGTAGATCGGATGCAGGAACAGGTACGGCGCGAGGCCGGGGTCGTGGACCTCCACGCCCTCGAACGGGAACTGTCCGAACAGCGGGGGGAGGTTGAACGACGGAGGCGGCGGGGCGACCGGGCGCAGGACCGACGGTTCGGCCATGGGGCCTCCCTCGCCGTCGTCGGTGGCCGGGGGCGGGATCGCCGTATCAGGGCTCATCGTTGCGGTTTCTCCTTCCGGCCGCGGACGAGCTCGTCCAGGGACGTGCCGTTGACCTGGATCACCTTGTAGCGTACTCCGGGGATATCGCCGTACGACCGACCCATACGACCTCCGATCCCCTCGACCAGCACCTCGTCGTGCTCGTCGATAAAGTTGATGGCCCCGTCGCCCACGGCGAACGCGGTCACCTGCCGTCCATTCTTGATGAGTTGGACCTTGATGCACTTGCGGATCGCCGAGTTCGGCTGTTTCGCCTCGACGCCGACCTTCTCCAGGACGATCCCTCGTCCTTGGGGAGCGCCCTCGAGAGGGTCCGACCGCTCCTTGAGGTGGAGCGTCCGGCGCTTGTAGTACCGGTCCGACCAGCGTCGCCGCTGGCGGAGCCGCGCCAAGCGGCCACCTGTGTTCAAGCCGGAGGGTGGGGACATGATTGCCCTCGGAAAGGGGGCCGTCCATCGGGCCTCTATATTTAAGGGGCCCCCCCGGGGCTCCGTGCGCCGCGTCCCCTCAGTGCGAAACCGCGTCTCGGTCGACGATTCCCCGGCCGGACGCCGAACGTTCCGCGAAATGCCTTTGTGGCATGGCCGTCTCGAACCCGCGTGCCCGAGATCGAGCTGTTCCTCTTGGGGGGCTCCTACCGGGGTCTTCCCGATCCGGGCAGCGTGCTCGTCGAGCTGTACGGCAAGGACCGGGCCGGTACGCCCGTCGTCGTTCTCGTCGAGAAGTTCCGGCCGTACTTCCAGCTGCTGGAGCCGAGCGCCGAGGTCCGAGCGCGCCTGCGGCAGGAACCGGAGGTCGTCGAGACCCAGGAGACGGAGCGGTGGGTCGAAGGTCGGATGCGCCCGGTCCTCACGGTGACGGTGAAGTTCCCGTGGAAGGTCCCCGACTTCCGGGAACGGTACCGCCGACCGGGGGACGAGCTCAGCGTCCTGGCGTGCGATATCCCGTTCGTCCATCGGTACCTGTACGATCGGCATCTGGGTCTCACCGTCCGTTGTCAGGTGGAGGACGCGCCGCCGGAAGTTCGGGCCCTCTACTCGGTCGATCGAGTCGTCCGGTTGGTCGATGATGGGACCGCGGCCCCGATCTCTGCCGCCGAACCGTTCCGTCCGCCGCTGACGTATCTGAGCTTCGACATCGAGAACGCGATCCGCGACCGGACGATCTTCACGATCTGCGGGGTCGCCGCGACCTTCGAGGACGGCGACGAGTCCGTGGGCACGAACCGGAGATCGTTCCAGCTCCAGGGCTCCGAAGCGGAGATCCTCACCCAGTTCGTCCAGAAGGTCCAGGAGTTCGACCCGGACATCATCACGGGGTACAACATCGGAGGATACGACATCCCGCTCCTTCTCGAACGCGCGAAGGCGGTGGGGGTCGGGGAGCTGAAGCTCGGACGGGACCGCGCGGCGCCGCGGGAGATGGGCGAGCGCCTGTGGCGGATCCCGGGTCGGGTGGTCGCCGACGCGTGGTGGTCCGCGCGGCGGGAGCTGCACCCGAAGCAGGAGTCTCTCGATTTCGTGGCCCGCCAGCTGCTGAACGACGGGAAGCTCGACGTCGATCGCCGCAACATCGAGGGGGAGTGGGCCAAGGACCCGATCGCCGTCATGCGATACTGCGAGCACGACGCCGACCTCGCCCTGCGGATCCTGCGAAAGCTCCGCTCGATCGAGAAGGCGACGGACTTGGCCACCGTCGCCCACCTCCCGCTCGAGGAGGGGCTCAATGGCCGGACCTCTCTGTTCGTCGATTCGCTGCTGATCCCGCGCGCCGACGAGCGGAAGATCGGGGTCCTGCCGACGCATCGGACCCGGAGCGACTCGGCGATCGAGGGCGGGTACGTCCACGCGATCCGGCCGGGCCTGTACGCCTGGGTCGTCACGCTCGACTTCAAGTCGATGTACCCGTCGATCATCATCGCGAAGAACCTCTGCTTCACCACGCTCACGACCGACGCCTCCGCCGAGGGCACAACACTCGCCCCGGACGGGGTCGCGCGCTTCCTGCCCGCCGAGAAGATGCGGGGAATCATCCCCGAGATCCTCGAGGGGCTGATGCGCAACCGGGCCGAGTTCCGGCAACGCTCGCGCGACGCCGCCACCCCGGCCCTCCGGCAGTACTACAACGGTCTACAGGAGGCGGTCAAGGTGCTCATGAACTCCTTCTACGGGGTGCTCGCCTCGAGCTTCTACCGGTTCACGAACAAGGACATCGGCGCCGCGATCACGGCGTTCGCGCGCGAGGCGATCACCTCCATCATCCGGGCCCTCGAGCAGGACGGGTACGACGTCGTGTACTCCGACACCGACTCCGTCTTTGTCCGGGCCCCGACCCCGGACAAGGAGTCGGCGATCGCGTTCGGGAACTCGATCGCGAAGCGGTTCAGCGTCGCCGGGGCGAGCTTCGAGTTCCAGACCGTCTACGAGTCGTTCTTCTCCCACGGGGCCAAGAAGCGGTACGTCGGGCGCACGGTGTGGCCGAAGGAAGAGCTCATCATCCGCGGGTACGAGAGCCGCCGGACCGACGCCTTCGACTTCCAGGTCGACTCGCTGAACGAGATCTTCGAGCTCGTCCTCAGCGGCGCGACGGAGCGCGCCGTCGTGCGCGCGCAGGAGATGGTGAAGGAGGTCTTGGAGGGCAAGGTGACCACCGCGAAGCTCGTCGTCGCCCGCTCGGTGCGCGCCGAGGGGGAGTACAACGAGTCGACCCGGGACGCGTTGCCGTTCCTCCGAGCGTACAAGCAGTTGCACCAGGAAGGGTACGACGTGATCCCCGGGATGAAGGTGGCGTGGATCGTCACCGACGCGAAGAAAACGCCCCAGGATATCGAGCCGTGGATGGCCGGGCGACCGTTCCAAGGGATCCCGGACTATCAGTACTACGCCGACCGCGTCGCCCAGACGTTGGCCCGGGTGACGGAAGTCTTCGACTGGGACGCGGCCTCCCTCCTCCGGGGGAAGCGCGGACCGAAGCAGCAGCGTCTCGGCGAATCGTCGGACGAAGGAACGCCCGAGACCGAGGCACCGACCTCTAAGGCTCCCCCGATCTCTCTCGACACATCGATCGGAGAGGTCTCCCGATCCCCAGCCGGACGGCGGGGCACCCAGAAGCGGCTCGAGTTCGCCTAAACACCGACGGTCGGCTTACGCCGCCGGGGACGCGGGCGTCGCCCGGCCTTCCCACCCGCCGACCGCGACGAGCGCGCCGACCACCGCGACCACGATCCCGATCGATGCGAGCGCCGAGGGGATCTTGTGGAGGAGCCCGGTTTGCAGAAGGAGGGTGAACACCGGGATGCCGGCCATGAGAAGGGCGGGGAGCAGGATGCCGACCTTCTCGATCGCCGCGAAGTACATCACCGGGGCGATGGCAAAGCTCGTGACGCCGAGGGCGAGGAGCCCGAGCCACGGAAGGAGCGGTGGGGCGGGCCAACCCCCCAACGCTCCCCCCACCAACGGGACGGTGATCGCCACCAAGATCCCCGCCTGGATGCAGGTCGATCCGACGACCGCGTCGACCGGCATCGTCCGGGCCGCCTCGGCGGAGGCCACGAAGTAGAACGCCACGAAGAACGGGACAAGGATCCCGGCGAGGAGGGCGATCCCGCGCAGCGGCTCGGCGGCCCCCCCGGAGACGATCGTCAGGCTCGCCCCCGTGGCCACGAGCGCCAACCCGACCACGAACGACGCGGTCGTGATCTTGTCCCGACCGTGCCCGTACAGCGTCGCGGCGACGAGCGGAGTCAGCAGAACGTCCCCAACGAGGGTCAGCAGCGACGTGTCCACCGGTCCCGCATACAGCGTCACGGCGACGACGGTCAGTTGTATCCCGGCGTAGAGGCCCGCCCGCACCCAGGAGCGGCCGTCGCGGAACATCCGGAGAAAGCTGGGGAGAGAGCCGTGGTTCCAAGAGATCGCGGCGTACGCCACCCCCCCGATCAGGAACGGGACGGCGACGAGTTCGCCGAGGGAGATCGACGGGGCGATCGCGAGCGCGATGAAGTAGTACGACGACCACAGGAACGCGGCCATCACCGAGAGGCTCACGGCGACGCGGCGAGTTCCGTTCATCCCGCCGTCCCGTCAGGCGTACTGCGCGTATCGAAGGCCGAGAGCGGGGAGGCGGACCCCGGTGCCCTTCTCGACAACGCCGACCACCGAGACCGGGGTGCCGCTGGCCCGGGCCAGGGACCTCGAGAGCGCGCGGACCCCACGGGGTCGGACGGCGACCACGAAACCGACGCCCATGTTGAAGGTCTGGTACATCTCCTCGTTGCTCACGCCGCCGAGCTTCTGGAGGTAGCCGAACACCCCGGCCGCGCCCGGCCAACCGTCGAGGAGGAACGAGACGTTCGGGTTCAGTCGGAGCAAGTTGCGAACGCCCCCGCCCGAGATGTGGGCGAGGCCCGTCACGTCCGGGGAATCGGCGACGGCTTCGACCGCGCCGACGTACGTGGTCGTCGGCCGGAGCATCTCCACGCCGAGGGCCACCCGCGCCCCCCGGCGAGGTCGGCGCCACGGGACGCGGGATTCCCGCACGATCCGGCGGGCGAGGGTCAACCCGTTCGCATGCACTCCGGACGACGGAAGTCCCAGAAGGACGTCTCCGGGACGGAGGCGGGCACCCGTGATCGGCCGTCGGCCGTTCGGAAGGAAACCGATCGCCGTGGCCCCGATGTCGATCCCCGCCAGCATCTCCGGGACCACCGCAGTCTCCCCCCCAAGAAGGGAGCAACGGGCTGCCCGCAGACCTCGCTCCAGGCCGCGACCGATCCCGGCCAGCTGACGCCGGTCGGGCCGTCCCATCACGAGTGTGTCGACGATCGCCGCGGGCCGCGCGCCGATCGCCGCGAGGTCGTTGACGTTGATCGCCACCGCGTCCTCTCCGACCTCCCCCCAGCGGCCCATCTCGGCCGCGAGGAGTACTTTGGTGCCGACGGTGTCGGTCGTGACGGCGATGCTCTCCCGCCCGATGCGAACGACCCCGGCGTAATGGCCCGACAGGGCGAGCGGGCGTCCACTGCTGGCCGGAGCCCGGTAGTGGACCTCCGCGAGAAGGGCGGCGAGCCCCTCGCGGATCGAGCCCCGGTCGACGCCCGCCTTCGCGTACGTCCAGCCCGAGGCACGACGTTTCGGTCCCACGACCGGTCGCGAGGGTCCGCGCCCCAAATAGCTGGCGCCTCGGGGGCGAACGGACGTTCTTCCACGGAGGAGCGCGTTATCTGGGCCGGGGTCTCGTCCGACGTCGATGCCCGCGCGGCCCCGGTTGCGGCGAAAGGACGGGGAGACCCGACCGCCGACCGTGGAGCGTATTCTGGCCGGTCGGGCGCTGCTCCGGGGCAAGCTCCAGCCGATCGAGATCGGGGTGGGAGAGGACGGTCGGATCGTGCGCCTGGGGCGCTCCCTCACCGGCGCGCCCCGGCACGATGTCGGGGAGGGCGTCATCCTCCCCGCGGGGACGGACCTTCACGTTCACTTCCGCCAGCCCGAACCGGGCCCGGCGGCGGAGGACTGGAACTCGGGCACCGTCCGCGCGGCGCTCGGCGGGATCGGGCTGGTCGGGGAGATGCCCAACGCCGATCTCCCGGTGAACACCGTCGATCGACTGCTCGACCGGCAGGCCCGGGGCCGAGGACGGCTGGCGGTCGACATGCTGCTGTTTGCCGCCGCGATGGATCCGGCGCGGATCTCTCGACTCGCCGAGGTCTGTGGGGCGTTCAAGCTGTACATGAGCCCGACCACGGGGATCTCGGCGGAGGAAGCGGCCCGACCGATCGCTCCGCTCCTCGCCGCCGTCGCCGCGACCGGGATGCCCTTGACGGTTCACGCCGAGGACCCTCGAGAGTTCCGGGACTCGCCCCCCGCGCGGGACGCCGTGGAGTGGAACCGGGCGCGACCGCCCGCGTCGGAGGAGCGCGCGGTCGACGAACTTCTCGCCAGCGCGCCCCCGATGCGTCTCCATGTGGCCCACGTCACCTTACCGTCCGTGGTCGACCGGTTGCGAGAGGCTGGGGTCTCGTTCGAGGTGACGCCTCACCACCTCCTCTTGTCCGCCAAGTCCGGCGAGGACGCTCGGTTCAAGACGAATCCACCGCTCCGGCCCGACGCGATCCGGGCCGAGCTGTGGCGAAAGTACTGCGCCGGGGAGGTCCCGGTGGTGGCGAGCGACCACGCGCCCCACCACGCCTCCGAGAAATCGGAACCGTTCGCGAAGGCCCCGAGCGGGGTCCCCGGCGTGGAGACGATGATGCCGCTGCTGTTGCACCACGTCCGGGCGGGCTCGGTCTCGCTCGAGCTCCTCCAACGAACGCTCTGCGATCTCCCCGCCCGCTGGATCGGAGTACCGGCTGGGCGCATCGCCGTCGGACACCTGGCCCGGTTGATCGTGGTGGACTTCCGGCGGGACGCCAAGATCTCGCGCCGGCCGTCCGGCCACGCCGAAGGCTGGACCCCGTTCGACGGAGTCTCGGCCATCTTTCCGCAGGAGCACTGGCGGGGCAGCGAGAGGATCGTCGAGGGAGGCGAGTACGTCGGTCGCCGGGTCGGAGAGTTTGTCCGGCCGGAGTATGCCCCCGAGGCGAGCTCGGGGCTCCGTCCAGCACTGGCGGATGCCGGTTGAACGCCACCGGTTCTTACGGGAAGAATCGGGGTTCCCGCCTCTCTCGCCCCCGGAGCTTTATGAACAGAGCCTCGTTGGACGCTCGACAGGGAGACATCGGGGTCCGAGCGGACCGTCGGCGTCTCTGCCAGGTGAGGTGCAATGGCCGAAACGGTGGTCGGTGGAGTGGACGTCTGGAAGGTCTACGGGACGGGCGAGGCGCAGGTCGCCGCGCTCCGTGGGGTGAACGTCGACATCCGGCGGGGCGAGATGGTCGCCATCCGCGGTGCCTCCGGGTGCGGCAAGACGACGTTCCTGAACTGCTTCAGCGGCCTCGATGAGATCACCCGGGGCACGATCACCATCGAAGGGACGAACATCCAGGCGCTGACCGACCGCCAACGCAGCGAGTACCGGGCGAAGCGAACGGGGTTCGTCTTCCAATCGTACAATCTGTTGCCGGTCCTGAGCGCCGTCGAGAACGTGGAGATGCCGCTCCTCATCTCGGGCATCAAGTCGAAGGAGGCCCGCCACCGGGCGAACGAGATCCTCACGGGGCTCGGACTGGGCGATCGGTTGCACCACCGCCCCGCGGAGCTCTCCGGCGGGCAACAGCAGCGCGTCTCCCTCGCACGCGCCCTCGTGAGCCGACCGGCGATCGTCTGGGCGGACGAACCGACCGGAAACCTCGACCTCGAGGGGACGAAGCAGGTGACCGAGCTCCTGCGCCAGCTGAACCAGCAGTTCTCGCAGACGATCGTCGTCGTCACCCACGACCTCGAAGTGGCGAACGCGTGCGACCGGACGCTCCTCATGCAAGACGGGCAGTTCGTCCAGTGAGCTGTTCGGAACTCCGATGACCGACTCGACCATCGTCGTTCTGGTGGGCATCGTCGCCCTCATCCTCCTCGCCACGGCGCTCCTCGCGTTGCGGAGTCGACTGACGTTCCGGATCGCGATGCGCAACATCCGGCGCAGCCGCAGCCGGACGATCCTCGTCATCCTCGGGCTCCTCGTGGGGACCACGATCATCTCCGGGAGCTTCGTGGTGGGCGACACGCTCCAAGAGCTGGAGCTGCACTACACCTACCTCGGCGGCGGCCTGACGGACGAGGCGATCTACGCCGTCGGACCCTCGGGCGGCTACACCTACTTCCCGTACTCGACGTACACCCAGATCGCGTCGTCCGCGCTCCCGAATCCATCGATCGCCGGGATGACCCCGATGATCATCGACGTCACGCAAGCGCTCGACAAGTCCACCGGGATCCCCCAGACCAATCTCAACTTGATCGGCGTGAACGGCAACCAGAGCCAGGTGCTCGGTTCGTTCGTCGCCGACAACGGCACCTCGATCGCCGGACCGGCCCCGGGCGAAGCGCTGCTCGACGACCAGGCCGCCCAGCAGATGGACGCCGTCGCCGGCAATACGCTGGTACTCTTCGGTCGCTCGTCGCTCGTGGTCACGGTCCAGGCGGTCGTCCAGGACAACCTCCGCGGGGCGTACCTCACCGGGGGGATCGAGGGCGGCAACGTGTTCGTGTCGCTGCCCACGGCCCAGACGCTGCAGAACAGCTCCGGGTTGATCAACGGGATCTCCATCACCAACGTCGGGTCACAGCAGGACGGGGTCGGCCTCTCCTCGTCGGTGAGTGCGTCGCTCAATGCGACGTTGGCGGGCATCCCCGCCGCCGTCGGCCTCACCGTACACGAGCCGTTGCAGGATGCGGTGAATGCCGCCTCGTCCGCGGCCACGAGCATCACCTCGATCTTTCTCGTGCTCGGACTGTTCTCGATCGTTGCCGGGGCGATGCTCATCGTCGGGATCTTCATCATGCTCTCCGAAGAGCGCAAAGGGGAGATGGGGATGCTCCGGGCGATCGGACTGCAGCGGGGCGATCTGATCCGGATCTACTACTTCGAAGGGCTGTTCTACTCCGTCGGGAGCGCCTTCGCGGGGGCCCTGCTCGGGGTCGCTGTTGGCTACGTTCTCGTCTACGCCTTCAGTCTCCTGTTCGCGGGCGGCGGGCTCACGGCCACCGCGATCTTCCAGTCGTTCACGGTCACGCCGGATAGCCTCGTGGAGAGCTACGTCATTGGCTTCCTGCTCACCCTCATCACCGTCGTCGTCGCCAGCCACCGGGCGAGCCGCTTGAACATCGTACGGGCGATCCGGGACGTTCCGGAGCCGCCGCCGCCCCGGCGGCTGTACGCGTACCTCGCCTACATCGGCGTCGTCGTGGCGGCACTGGGCGCTCTGCTCCTCGCCACGACGTTGCACGGATCCTCGGACATCTCGGACCCGATCCTCGGCGGGGCGATGCTGATCCTCGGCGGCGGCCTCATCGCCTCCCACTTCGCCCCGAACCGGCCGGTCTTCACGGCGGTCGGGCTCGGCCTCCTCCTCTGGGCCGGCCTCGAGCCGCTCCACCGGGCGGTGCTCGGAACGACGCACAGCGGCGGGATCTTCGTCCTCTTCGTCGAAGGGATCCTGATGATCGGGGGCGCCCTCCTCCTGTACATCTTCAACTCCTCGGTCCTGGTCGACGGGCTCATCCGCCTCGTCGGGAACCGGCCCGACCGCACGGCGATCGTGCGGATCGGTCTCGCGCACCCGAGCCGTCAGCCCGGGCGGACCGTCATCACCCTCTGCATCTTCGCGCTGGTCGTCTTCACGATGGTCGCCGTGGCGACGTTCGGCGCGACCGTCGGCTCCAACCTGCAGGACTCCATCGTCACCGAGTCCGGCGGGTACTCCTTCGTCGGCGTCTCCCCCGAACCGATCCCGAACCTCCCCGGGCAGATCGCCAACAACTCGACGCTGAACGCGGACTTCGCGAACGTGGTCCCGGTCGTCAACGGCCAGGTCAACGTGAACGTCACGGGCTACAGTTTCAATCCGTTCGCCGATTCGCTGTACGCGGCCCCCACGGGGGTCCCCGCGGCCTCGAACTTCTACGACACGAACCAGTTCACGTTCTACGCCACGTGGAACGGGATGACCCCGGCGGAGGTCTTCTCGGCCCTCGAGACGAACACGAGCGTGGCCGTGGTCGATCAGACGTACGACCAGCCCGGCGGTGCGGTCGCTGGAGCGCCGTCCGGACCCCACCCCACGACGGCGCCCGGCTCCCTGATCGTCCTCGGCCGTCCTGGATCGGACGCGACCACCCAAGTCCGGGTCATCGGAGTGCTCACGGAGGAGCTGATCACCGGCATCTGGGTGAACCCGACCGCCGCGGCGCACCTCGGCTACGTGAACCAGACGCTCTATTTCCTCACGGTCCGGGCCGGCGTCTCCACCACCACGGCCGCCAACCAGGCGAAGGCGGCGTTCTACCGCTCGGGGCTCGTGCTGTACGACATCGAAGCGGACCTCGCCTCGTCCATCGCCAGCACCCAGGGATTCATCGGCCTCCTCGAGATCTTCGTCGGCCTCGGCCTCGCGGTGGGCATCTCCGCGATGGGGATCGTCGCCCTGCGCGCCGTCGTCGAACGGCGGCGGGAGATCGGGATGATCCGGGCCCAAGGGTTCACGCAAGGGATGGTCCTGAAGTCGTTCGTCCTCGAGTACTCGTTCGTCACCCTGCTCGGGCTCGCCATCGGCGCGTCGCTCGGGGTGCTCATCGTCTACAATCTCTCGATCTCGGCGACGGCGGCGGCCTCGGGGGTCACCTCGCTCGACATCCCGTGGCTCAACATCGTCCTGATCGTGGTCGTCGCCTACGCGCTCGCCATGGCCGCGATCGCGGTCCCCTCGATCCGGGCGTCCCGGGTCCCGCCCGCCGAGGCGGTCCGCGCGACGGACTGAGCGCGGCTCCTACGTCGGGGGGTCGGGCGGAGCTCCGCCGGTGAGGTCCCTCGCGCGCAGCCAGCCGAGGAGGTAGAACGCCACCGCCACGAGGATCACGATGACGACGACGTCGAAGAACTGGAAGTACCGCTCGATCACCCCGATCCGGTGGCCGAGGACCGTCCCGAGGTAGACCATGAGGGTGATGAACGGCACGGCGCCGGCGAACGTGTACAGCCCGAAGCGCCACGGGGGGACCTGGGCGGCCCCCGCGGGGTAGGAGATGTACGCCCGGAGCAGCGGCACCAGCCGCGCCCCGCCGATCGTGACCGCCCCGTACCGTTCGAAGAACTTCTCCGCCCGGGCGATGTCGTTCTCGTGGATGTGGAATCTCCCGCCCCAGCGGCGGACGAGCGCCGGCCCTCCCCAACGGCCGACGTAGTACGCCAAGAACGACCCGACCAGGCTGCCCCCGACGGCGGCGACGAGGATGATCGGCCACGTGAAGTTCGCGACCCCCTCGACCAAGAGGACACCGGCGAGCGGAAGGATGATCTCGCTCGGCAACGGCGGAATGCCGAAGCTCTCCACGACCATGAGCGCGAACAGGCCGGGGATCCCGACGGTCTCCAGAGCCGTCAGCAGGAAGTGGAACAGGGTCCCGGTCAGCGAGAAGCTCATGGACGTCCGATCGCCCGCGCGAGCGTCCGCCCCGCCGCGGAGACGTCAGGCAGGAGCGGAGCCCCCTTCCAGGACCAGACGGAACGGCTCGTGCATCCGGGCGTTCGTGCGGGCAGGGATCCCCTCGAACTGGAGCGGGTCCGTGCAGCCTCCACAGGAGACGACCGGACGCATCTTTCCGAGCGTGATGGAGAGCGCGATGCCGACCTCGATCTCCCGGACGCGTCCGGGGGCCGCGTGGATCGCCGCCCGCAAGGCGTCCAGCGACGGATCGGTCGGACCGTCGGAAGGGCCCTCGGCGGGTACCGAGCCGTTCATGATTGCGAAACTCCCTGGTCGCGGATCTGGGGACCTAGGACGCGGTCTCGTCGCCGCCGGCCCCTTCGTCCCCCGATCCATCGGTGGACTTCGCCTTCTCCCGGTCCTTCTTCAGGATGTCGCGGCCGATCCGGTCGAGCTCTTCCATCAACGAATCGATGTTCGGCTCGGCGGCGGCCCCGGCGGCTCCTGCGGCGGGAGCCCCGCCAGGACCCGTCGGCGGCGTCGCGCCCTTCTTCCGTCGGTCTGAGGCAACGGCCGCGCCGATCGCGGCGCCGCCGGCGGCGCTCGCCCCGGCGGTGGCCAAGAGCTCCGCATCCGTCACGGAGCCGGAACTGGAGCCGGACCCGGCGCTGGCACCCGCCCCCGAGCCCGGGGGGGCCGCGGACGGGGCGGTCGGAGCGGCGGAGGCGGCCGGCGTGACGCCGGACCCGGCGGGGCCCTTCGGGGCCGATCCCGCCGAAGAGCCCGGGGAGGGGGACGAACCGGAGGCCGTTCCGGACAACTTGGACGTGGAGGCCCCGCTGCTCTTCCCGGCCGCGGCCTCCTTGCCGATCTGCCAGCCATCCGAGGACGGGACGGTCGGCGCCGACTCCGAGGTCGGGCCGGACCACTCCGCCGGAGGGCCCTCGGCGTAGGCGCCCGCGGCGGCGCCACCGGCGGCGCCGCCCCCGGCCGCGGCGGCTCCTCCCGGGGGACGGCGTGACCGCATCAGGAGCAAGCCCGCGACGAGCGCGATCACCACGGCGAGAGCGAAGATGCCACCCAGCTCGAGCGCGGAGAGGCCCGAACCGGGGGAGTTATTGACGACCGGGCACGCCCCGTACGGGCAGGCGGTCTGCGCGGGGGCGGAGCCGGCGATATTCGGGGAGATCGCGGCGGCGATCACGAAGGCCATGAGGCCGAGGCCGACCAGGGTCGGAATGACCCTGCCGCTGAAATGAAACCAAGGCTTAACGGTCATGCGCTCCGTGACCTACGTTTCCAATCCCTCGACGGGTATCTAAGCCCTTCGAGGACGAGAATCGACGGAAATCGGGCCGTATAGCTCGAAAAGCGGCGCCGTCGCCGTGAACGAGGGATCGAACGGGCTCCGTAGAGCCCGCCGGACCGCGGGCCGGCGCGTCACGGTCGTCCGGTATCGAGCCAACGGCCGAACCGACGCACCAGCGGCAGCCGGAAGTGGAGCAGCCCCTCCACGGCCCCCAGCAGCATCCGGTCCCCCTCGTCGATGCTTCGGGTCAGGACGATCACCCCGATGAACGCCCCGGCGGACGCGAGGACCAGCAGCGGGAGGAGCCAGAGCGGCCCCGTTCCGTGCAGCAACGTCAAGGCGAGCCCCACGGGGACGGCGGTCAGGACCAGCGGGACCACGTAGTGCCGCTCGAACGGATGGACCCCCTTGGTCAGTCCGAGCTGGATCATCGAGAGCGTTGGGGCCAGCGCCGCGGCGGTCCCCCAGGCGATCGCGGCCCCCAGACTGCCGTACGTCGGAACGAGCCACAGGGCCAGGAGGACGTCGGCGAGGGCCGCGGCCATGGTGTTGTACAGGAGGGCCCGGGTCTGTCCGAACGCCACTTGCGTCGCCGAGGCGGGTCCGACCAGGACGGCGATCATCGAGCCGAGGATGAGGATCTGCAACGGTACTGCGGGTCCGGCGTACGCCGCCCCGTAGACGAGGTCGAGGGAGATCGTCGGGAGGGCAAAGAAGACCAGGAACAGCGGCAGCGAGGTGAGCAGGGTCCACTTGGTCGCCGTGACGTAGGTCGTCTTCGTCGTCGCGGTGTCGTCGACCCGCGCGTACCGGGCGATGACCGGGAGCAGGATGTAACCGAGGGCCGAGAGCCCGACCTGGAGCAGCCGTGCCATCGTCAGCGCGGCGACATACGGGCCGACCGAGCCTGAGTGGAAGTAGTTCAGGATCAGGGTGTCGGCGTTCCCATCGACGTAGGCCAGGACCGCCACGGCGAGCAGCGGGGCGGCGAAGAGCAGGATGTGGCGGGACATCCCCGGGGCGGACGGCCCGTGGACGAGACGCTTCGGCAGCCGACGCCAGTAGTAGATCACCAGACCGAGGACCGTGATCGCGTTCGCGGCGAGGTAGGCGTACAAGGCGTTCGCGTAGGTGAGGTGGATCGGCCCGACGTTCGTGGAGGTGCCGTAGGGGAGCAAGGCGGCGACGACCAGGAACCCGATCACCAGGGCCGGGTTGAGGAGCTGGATGAACAACGCGTTCGGCCGCACATCCTCGAGCCCTTGGAACACCGAGGCGATCTGGGTCCCGATGATCGATCCGGCGACGGCGGGGGCGAAGATCGCCACCGCTTCGCCGAGGGCGGGGGCGTTGTACCGAACGTCCAACAGGTAGGCGACGACGAGCATCAATCCCGCGACGGCCGCCGCCATCGGGAGGACGAACAGGAACCCGGCCCGGATCACGCCCCGTCGCTCGTCGTCGGTGGCGACGTACGGGATGTTCCGGGCGACGGCCTGCGGGAGCGCGAGGTTCCCGAACGAGATCAGGAGGCCGGCCAACGACAGCCCGACCGAGTAATCGCCGAACTCTGTGACGGTCAGGCTGCGGGCGAGAATGACCCGGAGGACGAAGTTCAGACCGACGAACGCCAAGGTACCGATGAAGAGGATCAACGTCCCGCGCGTCACCGAGTTGAGAGCGTCGCGGGCCCCGGATCCAGCTTCGGCCACGGGAGTCCTTCGGTCTGAGTCAGAACTCGGAGCTTAAGCAATCCGTTCGAGAGGTGCGGGCCGGACGGCGTATAAGACGGAACGAGTTCGGGACCGTTCGTGGCGTTGCCGGGACCGGGAGGCGCGCTGTGGGCCGCGGAGCTGCTCCTGTGGGCGGCCCTGTACGTTCCGCTCGGAGATCTGATCCGAGGGATCGGGGCCCGACGGATCCCCCTCCTTCGCCTCGAGGACCCGATCGAGAGGATCCTGGTGGACCTGTATCTCGGCGGGGCGGTCGTCTACACCGTCGCCGCCGTGCCGATCGGCGCGTGGGGACCCTGGACCGCGTGGGTCCTGTGGATCGGCGGAGTCGCCGGGTGGGTGGCGTACTACGAATGGCGCCGCCGGGCGAAGGAGGCGCCGGGGGTCATCACCGCTTGGTCCCGCCTGATCCGCCTCCCCCAGTTGGTGGTGATCGCCGTGACCGCCGGGCTCTTCGCCGTCGAGCTCTCGCTCGCGGAGGCCGCGGCCTCGGGGAACACGTTCGATTCCAGCGTTCTCGCCACCTTCACCGGCCTCACCCAGCTCCACCACCAGCTCCCGTCGAACTTCTCTCCGGTCACCGCCCAGGCGATCCTGTACCCGCAAGGCAGCACGGCGTGGCTCGTCGCGCTCCCCGGAGCGTTCGACGTCCCCGGCGCCCGACTCGCCCTGCTGGTCACTCCGCTCTTCCTCGCCCTGGTTCCGCTCGCCGCGTACGTGTGGGGGCGTCGATGGTTCGCGAGCGACCGGGCCGGAGCGGCGTTCGCGTTGACCTTCGCGTTGCTCGCGAGCTGGACTCGGCTCCTCTTCCAAGGGAGCAACGACTTCGTCTTCGCCTTCCCTCTCGTTCTCCTCCTGTGGGCGTGGATGCCCCTCTGGACACGGCCGGATCCGCCCCTGTGGGGCGACGCTCTGGCGTACGGCCTCTTCGCCGGGTACTCCGCCGCGCTCAACCCCGTGGGCGCAGAGCTGCTGTTCCCGATGTTGATCCTGGTGGCGGTCGCGGCGACGCCTCGATTCAGTGGCCGATTCTTCGCATGGGGGGTACGGTGGGTCGGGAGTCTGGGGGTCGCTCTCGTGCCGGTGATCCCCTCGCTCGCGGTCGCGTGGGCGGGGGCCGCCAGCTTCGCTCTGACGCCGGGGGCGCTGCCTCCCCCACCCGCTCCGGCGACGATCCCGGTCGGCTCCAACCTGCTCGGTCTCCTCGACCCGTTCCTGTTCCAGGCGGACGATGTTCGTCTCTCCCCGCTCCCGGGTCTCCGCGTGGAGCTCGCAGTGCTCTTGGTGGTCGGGCTCGCGTTGCTGTACGTCCCAGGATTCCTCGGCCGGGAATCCCCCGGCTGGGCCCGGCTTCGACGGTTCCTCCCGAGCTCGTTCGTGGTCGTCGCCGCGCTGGCCGCCGCCAGCCTCGGTGGTGGGGGAGTCCCCGGAATCTCCCGGATCGCCTCGCTGACCAGCCCGCCGGAGGCGTCCCTCCTCCTGTTCTCCGTGTTCGCGGCCGTCGCCGCCCTTCCTCTCGTCTGGCTGTTCGAGGCGGCGAGCGGTGGCGGTTCGGCCCGGCCCCCCGAAGGAGTCCCGGTCGCGGCGGTACCGGCCTACCTTCGCGCTCCTCGATCGAGAGAGCGGACCCAGACGCTCCTTTGCCTCGTGCTCGCCGCGGCGTTGCTCGTCCCGGGGCTGGCGCTCACGGTCACGCAAGTACCGCAGTATGGCACCGCGGTGTACAACGAGTTCGGGAACGTCACGCCTCAGGATTACGAGCTGCTCGAATGGTC
>JAKIVR010000060.1 GCA_022750455.1 Thermoplasmata archaeon
CCTCGAGAAAGTGCGCTGGAACCGGTTAAACGTAGATCTGAAGAGGACAGCACACTAGGATGGGGCGGGGGAGTGCCCGGAGACGCTCAGAAGCGGGGGCCGGCAGATATCGGTTGGTGGATTACTGGGTTATGGCGGCGAGCGAAGACCCCTCAGCACTTGGATCATCTGCTAGTTCGAACAGAAATCGAACTGCGAATCAGGAGGAGGCGGGTCTAACCCATGATGGCACGCACCCAATTTAGCCTCGGAATCGAATTACAGCCCCACGTGCTACGGCACAGCCTAGGCGGTGACCTTAGGTCCCCTCCCGGTTCGTACTGCCACCCCGGGCCAAACCTCGACTGGAATAATGCCCGGGCCCCTTGTGGGCCCGGGGAATGGGTTCTCTACCCGTTCGATGGAGGATCAAACCGGTAGGTACGCAGGCGTTGGGCGAGCTGGTCCAGGGCTTGGTCGGTCGGTCCCGGAGGGGTCGAAACCGGACAGTTCTCTATCGGTGAGATGAATAATGGGCGAGCTGGCAGCAAAATTGACAGAGGCGCCTTCGAGCCAATCCCTTGGCCATGTCGATCTGGAGTGACGGCCCAATCGGTTCGGGAGCACTCACGGAATCGGGTGAATTGTCGGAGCCTCCGTATCTCAATTTAGGCCGCCTATGGCCCGCTCGGATCGAAGAAGCGCTAGAGACGGACGCGCACTGTTGATGTCACGTGCTTCGGACATCCTCGACACGCCCCATCGGCGTGTTCTGCTCCCGGGTGTAGCCGCCCCGGGAGATCATCGAGGCCCCGACGACCAAGAAGACGAGGAACACGACCAGTGCAAACACCCAGTAGCTTCGGCTCAGATACAGAATGTAGCCCGCCAATCCAAGCCCGAGGAGGATCACGAACCCTCCGAGCGCTTCCATCACGCCCCTTCCTACGCCGCATACCCATCGAAATCTCCTCTGCCAAAGCAGTCCAGTCTAAAACCGGGCTTCAGCCAC
Organism: Thermoplasmata archaeon; assembly: GCA_022750455.1. Lineage (GTDB taxonomy): Archaea > Thermoplasmatota > Thermoplasmata > Lutacidiplasmatales > UBA184 > JAKIVR01. Next base: position 992 of record JAKIVR010000060.1, read on the forward strand.
TCCTGTGTTCGAATTGAGGAGAGCACTCTGGAAGAGACGCATGATTCCACGAGGACGGGGTGGTTGCCCTGCTGGTGGGCTCCAGCCGTCCGGGCGGGAGCGTCGTCGATTCGTGGGGTTCTCCCAAGCGCGTCTCTTGGCGGTCGAGCCGAAGGCCTCGGACCTCGAAGGTGGCGCTCTCAGCCTCACGGCGGAGTGGTGAGGTGGCCCGGGATAATGTCCCCGAGATAGAACCACGCCGCGATCGCTGCCAAGAGCATGAAGATGGGGAACCAGATGGTCAGGAGGTAGACGTAGTACGGGAGGCGGTACCGGGCGTTCGCCGGCCCGTCCGTTCCCTGCGAGTCTGTCACGGTCCGCTCTGACGCGGGGCGCAGGCTCAAGGAGAACCGTGTGAAGGTGGTCCCCGGGTGGTCGAGGAACCAGTCCACCACCAAGGAGGCGGGCAGCGCGAAGACTCCGGCGGCGGCGAACGCACCGTAGAGGAGAAACGTCTCCAGCGGGTCCTTCGTCAGTCCCAGCGCGCCCGGCGCGACCAAGGTCGTGTAGCCCCAGTACCCGTACCAAGCCGTGATCGCCCCGGCGACGAACGCAAACAGGCCCGCGTACTCGAGCTTCAGCCCATAGAACGCGACGATCGCGTAGACGATCAGGACCATCGCAAAGAGCGTGATGACATCTCCAAAAAAGATGTCATACGATCCAAGACCATCGGAGAGGAGGAACGGCCAGGTGAACTCAGTGAAGAGCCCCAAGGCGAGGGCAACGCCCCCGACGATGCCCGCTGGGACGGCGGAACTCTTGAGGGTCGCCCGGAGCTGCGTGGGGTCGTTCCGGAGCAGACTCATGAACGCGCGGATTGAGGTGTAGGTGAGGATCACCGCGCCGGTGAGGATCAGTCCGACGACGAGGCCCAGGTTATCGATGAACGGGATGAATGCCATGGTCTACTCTTCGGCTCCCGGCGTTCCGAACGGGATCGCCTACTTAGCCATGTCGTGAATTCGAATTGAGCAATCGGCCTACTTTCCCGCTCGAGCGGGAAGCTCTGGGCTCGGCGCGGTGCCGATCCGAGGATCGTCGTTCGCTCTCGGGCCCGGTGCCACCTCCATCCGCGGCGGGCGGGACGAGAATTGGTCACCCAGTGGATTCGACGGAGCCGACGCATTGCAAGGCGCAGAGCACCGTGGGCTCCCCTCCAACGGGTGAAGTTCGGCCGGTCGGATGCCCTGCGTACTGACTCCCGCGGGGAGGAAAGTCCGCAGGGACTTCCGGACCGGACTCTCTGGATCCACCTCAGCACCTCGAGGGGACCGCCACCGGCGGCGGGGTTGCCGAGGAGACCGGCTTACGGGTACATCTTAATTCGGTCGGCTCTCGGGACTCGGGAAGGGTTCCGAGTGGCTCCGCGATCCAACAATCGATGGTCCCGACTCACGTCCGGGTTCCGGGACCCTCCGCCCAAGGAACCGAGCGGTCCGTCCAAGCCTCTGCGACAAGATGTGGGACGCTTGTCCCAGGTGATCCTCGGACTCGTCTCGATTGGGTTCGCCATCGTGGTCCTCGCGACCCCGCAGCTCTCCCTCTCCGGTCTCTTCATCCTCCTCGCCGAGGCCGTGGCGCTCACCGCCGCGCAGACGGTCCTCGCCGGGGGTCGGCTGCTCGCCGGGGCCAAGGCGGTGACCGAGCGGCCCCAACACTGGGGGCATGTGATCCGATCCTGGGGGATCATCGCGGTGGGCCTCGTGGCGATCGTTCTCGCGGGGTTCGCGGCGCTTGATCCGACGCTCGCGACGACGGCGGCGGTGATCGCCCTCGCGGTGGCGATGGTCTCCCAAAGTTTCGGTCGGATCTTCCAGTCCACGGGAGTTACTCTGCCACCCTGGCTGCGCGGCTCGGCGCTGGCCACCGGTCTGCTGACAGTGGTCCTAGTCGCCGCGACCATCCTGTTCTTCGGATTCATCGTAGCCGCCTTCGCGATCCTCGTCGGGGTCATCCTGCTCATCGGCGGGATCGAGACCGTCGTCGCCGGGGTTCACCCCACGGACCCCCGGCAATTCGTCCTGCTGAAGTTGATCCTATTCTCCTCGTTCTACGGGCTCATTCTGATCAATTGGATCGACCTCCCGGGAAAGACCGTCGTCCCGGGCTACGGGATCTGGCTCCTGCTCACGTACATGGCGCCCTTCGGGGTCCTGCTGGTGTTCCAGGGGTGGGATGCCTGGCCTCTGGCCGCGAGCCTAGGGCTCCTCGTTTCTCTCAACAACGACCTCGGATACTTCTTCGTGGGGAACCTGATCTTCGGGTACCACGTGGCGCTCGGGCCATGGATCGCGGGGCAACTGGGCTTCCAAGGCTCGGCGATCGTCACGACGTTCCAAGGAGGAAGCTTCAGCCTCCCGGTGGCGTCGTGGATGATGGGGGCGTCGATCTACCTTCGGATCGCTGTGGTGGGGGGGATCCTCTACTACTGGTGGACCCACCCCAAGGAGATCGTCGCCCGGACGGCGTCCCCTGAATCGGCCCCCGCGAGTCTCGAGTCATCGAGCCCTCTGGACGTACCCCTCGGGGAGTCAGCCGGGTCCGGCGCCCTCGAATTGACCGAATAGCGTCGGCGGGTCCGGCCCTCCGGCCGGGCCCCGCTCGCTCCGGCCCGCGATTCAAGGTCGGCCGATCCGGCCGGCGGAGTTTGGAGGATCTCGCTCGCCTCACTCCGGGACGAGCATGATCTGGTTCCCATCCGGATCCGAGATGGACGCCCACCAGCCCCACGACTCCTTCGTCGGTGGTTGGATGAACACGACCCCATTTTCCTCGAGGGCTCCGCAAGATCGTTCGAAGTCGCCGGGAAGGGTGAACTGAATGCCGGTGGTCCCGGGCTCCAACGGGAACGAAGGATCGAAATCCGCCATACGACACAAATGAAGGGCCCCGTTCTGCCCCGCTCGACCCACGGTCACCCAGTGACCCCCCTGCCCGTCTACCCGCTGGATCACGTCCAATCCGAAAATCTTCGTTTACCACTCCAGAGCTTTCTCACGGTCAGAGACGATGACCGCTACGCTGTGAAAAGAGGCCTGGGGGAGCGGATGGTTCGCACCTCGATCGGACATCAGGAGCCCAGCTCCGGTTAGCCGTCCGATTACATGAATCCGGTCGGAGGGCGTCCCTGCAGTCGAGGAAATCCGGCTGCCGGAGGGGTAGTGGACTCCTCGCAAAGTGGACCGTCAAGAATTCTCACCCTTCGGGGGGCCAGAGGGCGTTCCGGGTTGCCGGGCTCCCCTCGCGTTTCGAAGCAGAGGGTCCCTGGCGGGCGCGTACCGCCCCCCGGACTCGAAAGAGGTTAAGATGGGTCGCGCCTCGGGGCGCCTATGGCCAAGTCAAAACTCGCCAGTGTGATCCATTTCGAGATTCCGGCGGACGATTCGAAGCGTGCGGGGAAGTTCTACCACTCCACGTTTGGCTGGGAGTTCACGCCGATGCCCGCGATGGGCTACACCATGATCCAGACGACGGCGTCGGACAAGAACGGCATGCCGAAGAATCCCGGGACGGTCAACGGGGGGATGCCGAAACGCAGCCGCGCGATCCCCTGCACCGTCGTGACGATCGGAGTGCCCAACATCGACGCCTCCCTCAAAGCGGTGGCCAAGAACGGCGGCAAGGTCGCTCAGAAGAAAATGTCCATCGGGGAGATGGGATTCATTGCGTACTTCAAGGACACCGAGGGGAACCTCGTCGGACTCTGGCAGGGGCCCTCCGAGTAGGGGAGTTCCCGCGGCGGGAGAGGGCACCGACTCCGCGGCTTCCACTGTCCGGGAGTCTCGTCGAGCACGGCGTCTACCAGTCGGCCCGAGCTCTCACCGACAGACGCGCTTCGGCCACTGGCCAATCCCGATTCCCAGTTCTTGGAGTGGAGAACGGATCGATCAGGGGGTCTCGGTCGTCGCGGGGTCCGAGGCCGACCCGGGCGCCTCGCCCCCGTCGGACGCTGTGCCCGCAGCACCGTCGGATGAGCTCTCGGTGCCGAAGTCGTCCGTGGCGGGGTCCGATGAGGCCGCCCCGGGCCCCCGCCTACCGCGGCGGATCAGCAGGAAGCCGACCACGGCGAGCGCTGCGAGAACGATGAGGGCCGCGAGCAGCTCGAAGTCCAGAGTATTGGAGACCGGTCCATTGGCATTTGCCGGACTCGAGACAGAGACGGTGAGATTCTTTTCGATGGATATCCCGGCGCTGTCGTTGACCCAAACGGAGACTGTGAACGTCCCGGCCGAGTCGTACGTGTGATTGATCGGCGAACCGATCGCGCGAGATCCATCCCCGAACTCCCAGCTGAAGTTCCGGGACCCCGTCCCGCCGCTCACGTTCAGCGTGAACTCCACCGCCTGTCCGGTGGTCGGGGAGGTGGAGCTCGCGGCAAGTTCCACCGACAGCGAAGGCGCGACGATGAGCTCGGCCGACGTGGCTTGGGCCGATTCCCCGTTCGAGTCCTTCACCGTCACGCGGGGCAAGAAACTCCCGGGAGTCGAGGGGGCGCAGGTCACCGTCCCGTTCCCACTGGCGCATCCGGGGGGAAGGTCGGTCCAGACGTACCGGAAGCTCCCCGAACCGAGGGTGGCCGTCGCGACGAGCACCACGGATTGGCCCAGATCGAAGTCGGCCCGGCTGGACGAGATCGCCACGGTCGGGTCCGCGAAGACGGTCAGGGTGAAGATCGAGCTCGTCGCGGACGCGTTGTCCGAGTCCGTGACCTGGAGCTGGACCGGGAAGGTGCCCGCCTCCGTCGGAGTGCAGGCCAGCTGCGCCTTCGTAACTCCGCCACAACCGGCCGGGGCCCCGAGCCAGAGATACGAGTACGTGCTGGAACCGAGCGTTACCGAGGCGGAGAGCGAGACAGTTTGTCCCACGTCCACGGAGCTGACGGTGGCCGTCGGGGCGGTGACCAATGGGTCTTGGTTGACCTCAAAGATCAACGGAGAACTCGCAGCCGACGTGCCGTTGTTGGAGTCGGTGACCGTCGCCGAGATCGTGTAAGTCCCGGCGGGCAGATCGGCTTCCGAGCAGGTGACCGTGGCGGTCGAGCCCGTGCACTCCCCGGGCAATCCTGTCCACGTGTACGAGTCGTACGTCCCCGAGCCGGCGCTCGCGGCCACGGTGAACGTCGCGCTCTGGCCGGCATCCGCCCCCCCCGACCCTGGAGTTCCGAGGGGGTTGGAGACTAGGGGCAGTTCATCCACCGTGAATTCAAGCGGCCCACTGGTCACGGATCGTCCATTGGTGTCCGTGACCTTGACCGTGACCGAGTAGTTCCCCGAGGACGATGGCGTGCAGGAGAGCGTCGCCTCCGCACCGGAGCAGCCCCGAGGGAGACCGGACCACGCATAGGTGTACGTTCCTGTCCCGAATGCGGCCACAGCCGAGAACGTTGTCGACTGCCCAAGATCCAGCGACGACGGCGTGGCGGTGGGGACCGTCACGTTCGGATCGCTGAAGATGGAGAAGTGCGTCGTCGCCGAGTCGCCTGCGGAGTCGTTCACCTCGAGAGAATAGACCCCCGCCTCGAGCTCCGTCGGGACAACAATCTGAGCGGCGAACGTTCCGTTCGGGTTCGTGGTGAGAACGCCGCCGACGCAGGTTCCGTTCGTGGCAGAAACGCACGAGAGCGTCGAAGCGCCGAGAGAGATCGAGACGATGGCCAGGTCGCTCCCGTAGCCGTTCCCTTCGACCGTGATCCTCTGACCCACATCCGCGGTTCCGGTGGCAGTCTCCACCGCAACGCTCGAATCCACCGTGAAGTTCGCGATCGCACGGATACCCGCGGCGATGACCGTCACGTTGTCCGAGTTGGAGTTCGCCACAAAGACCTCCCCCTGGACCGTGTCGCAGGCGACCGCATCCGGACCCCCTCCGACGGCGATCGTCGCCACGACCGTATCGGTCGCGTCCGAGATCACGCTGACGTTGCCCCAAGCGCCATTCGTGACGAACACGTCGTCCAAGTTGGCGTCGTAGGCGAGGGCGTCCGGATAGTGCCCGACGGGCACCGTCGAAACGACGGTGTCGGTCGAGTCCGAGATGACGCTGACGTTGAACGAGCCGTCGTTCGAGACGAACACCGCCCCCACGTTCGGATCGTACGCCGCTTCATCCGGTAGGGACCCGACCCCCACGCTCGCCACGACGGTCTCCGTGGCGACGGAGATCACGCTCACATTGTCCGATCCCCAGTTCTCGATGAAGACTTGGCCCGTCGCCGGGTCGTACGCCGCCCCGTACGGCTCGGTCCCGACCGCGACCGTGGCGGTCACCGTGTCGGTGAGGTCCGAGATCACGCTGACGTTGTTCGAGCCCCAGTTGGCAACGAACAGAAGTCCACTCGCCCCGTCGTAGGCGATCCGAGAGGGCTGATTTCCCGTGCCCACCGTGGCGACGACCGCATCGGTGGCGTCGGAGATGACACTCACGTCGTTGCTGTACTGGTTGGAGACGAACACCTCCCCCATCCCGCTATCGTAGGCGATACCGTCCGCGCCGCTCCCCCCCGGGAGGGTGATCGAGGTCACAACGGAGTTGTTCAGGTCCGAGATCACGCTGACGTTGCCGCTGCATTGGTTGACCACGAAGATCTGGCTGGTCCCATTGTCGTACGTCTCATCGCTCGGACCGCAACCCACATTGATCCCCGCCGAGATGTTCGCCCGGGAGGCGACGACGCTCTCGGTCCCCGCCGGGGCCGCCGGCACGGTGAAGCGGCAGGGGGTGCCCGACGTCCCGGGAAAACTCCCCGTCCCGTCGGCCGAGCAATTCGAAGGTACCGGGATTCCGGCGAATGTGAAGGCGATGGAGGAGTCGGCCGGGTACCCCGTGCCCGTGGCGGCCACTTGGCTCCCCACGGATCCGTTCGTGGTGAGGAGTGTCAGTCCGCCGGTGATCGAGAACCGGGCGTCGGCCGTGTTCGTCCCGTCCGAGGCGATCACCGTCTGCGGTCCTCCAGGAGCGGACGGGACCGTGAATGTGCAGGGGGTCCCGGTGGTGCCCGGGAAGTCCCCGCTCGAGTCGGACGAGCAGGTGGAGGCGATCGCCGCGCCCGCGAAGGAGAAGGTGATCGTGGAGTTCGCGGCGAAGTTTGTCCCCGTCGTCGCCACGAGGGTGCCGATCGTACCGTTGGAGGGGGAAAGCGTCACTCCGGGGGCGACCGAGAAGGTCGCGTTCCCCCAGTTCGTCCCGTCCGTGGCGCTGACCGTTTTCACTCCCGCCGGGGCGGCGGGAGTCACGAAGGTGCAGGGAGTGGCCGTGGCGCCGGGGAACGTGCCGCTTGCATCGGACGAGCAGGTCGACGCGACAGGAGTCCCGGCGAAGGTGAACGAAAGGGTGGCGTTCGGGGCGAAACCGGTCCCCTTGGCGTGGACGATTCCCCTGACGGTCCCGGCGGCCGGGACGAGGACGAGCCGGGAGTCGACCGAGAACGTCCCGTTCGCCCGTTCTGGCACAATCGTCGGGATCAAGGTCAGGTTCCCGCTCCCCGTGTTCGCGATGAACGCGTGACCGGTGCCGGGGTCGTACGCTGCGCCCGCCGGGCTATTCCCATCGGCGACGAGGCCGACGACGGCGTTCGTCGAGTCCGCGATAAGACTCGAGGTATCGCCCAACGCATTTTGGACGAGCAGCTCGCCCGAGCCGGAATCGTAGGCGATCCCATCCGGGCCGTTCCCGACCGTGACCGTGGCGACGACCGAGTTGTTCGTGTCGTTCACGACGCTCACATTGTTGGAGCCTTGATTCACGACGTAGATCTCGCCGGTCGACGGGTCGTACGCCTCGGCGTACGGCTCCGTGCCCACGCCGACACTGCCGGTCACCAACTCCGTCGCCGCCGAGATCAGGGTCAGATTGCCGGAGCCCGAGTCAGCGGTGAACACCACCCCGGTCGCGGGGTCGTAGACCACGCTGAGCGGGTAGCCCCCGACGGTGATGTTCGCGACGATCGAGTTGTTGCTCCCATCGATCACGCCGACTTCGTTGAAGCCGGCTTCCGACACGAAGATCTGTCCGGTGGCGTTGTCGTACGTGAGGCCGCTCGCCAGGACCCCCGGCGTCAGGGAGATCGTCGTCACCACGGTGTTGTTCGAATCCGAGATCACGCTCACACTGTGCGAGCAGTCGTCGGCGACGAACACGTCCCCCGTGCGGCTGTCGTAGGCGATCCCATCCGGACCGCACCCGACGGGTACCGTGGCCACGACTGTGTTGTTGGAATCCGCGATCACGCTCACAGTGCCATCCAAATTGTTCGAGACGAAGATCTCGTGCGTCCCCGAGTCGTACGCCACCCCCGTGGGCTGGCGCGCGACATTGATCCCCGTCGAGCCCGAGGCGACCACGTGGAGCGGACCGGCCGGTTCCGGAGGTACGACGAACGTGCACGGCGTCCCACTGGTCCCGGGGAACGCCCCGGTCCCGTCGCTCCGGCAGAGCGAGGATACCCCGATGCCGTCCAAGGCGAAACTGATCGCCAGGCCGGGGGCGAACCCTGTGCCGTTGGCGGCGATCGTAGTTCCGACCGTACCGTTCGCCGGGGTGAACGACAGGCCCGGGGTCAACGGAGGCGACAGCTTCCAAGCCGGCCCGGCCGCCGCCAGCAGAGCGCTCGAGGGACCCGAACCCGTGGGCTCGGACGCACCGGAAGGCGCGGTCGCGCTCCCAGCGAATCCGGAAAGCGCAGTCAAACCCACGACGAGAAGTACCAGGGCGGTACGCCGCGTCGTGCGCGGAGGTCGACGTTGCGGACTCGATGCCGTGGGACGAAGACGGGCCGATCGCGCCAACAGCCCCGAGACCCTCGGCGGGCACCCGATCGAATCGTTCCGCGAGGCTCCCGAGGCTCGGATCTCCAACTCGCTTTGCGTCGGCATGATCGGTTCCCGACGCTCGACTCGGCGCGAGCGTCGATCGGGCCACCTCGCTTTCGCTTCTTGAAGACTTGGTGGCTGAGACTTTCGCCGTGGTCGATTGAGACCCGGATCGGAGAACATCGGGCGGCGCCCCCCGACGCTCCATCCGCCGCAGAACGCGGGAGGGAGGGGCCCCGGGAGAGAAGTACTCGGGCTCAGGCGCTCCCGCGGATTCCTTGCTCCGACAGCCATCGAGCCCGGTGCGTGGGATCCGGCAGGGTCCACTGGATCTCGTAGTGTCGGTCGAGCTTGGGGCGGGGGATCGACAGGGTGAAGGTCGTACCGAACCTTCGAAGGCCGTCCTGGTGCCATTCGTCCTCCTTGAGCTTCGCCACCCGAAGCTGCTCCGCCAGGTCGACGCGACCCGGCTCGGTGAGGAAGCGGACTCGGGAGCGGGCGGGACCGATCGGGTATCCTTTGGGCAGGACAATGTGGAGGCCCAGGTGGGCGTCCGGGGCGAGACGCTGGCCGAACCGATGGCCGTGGCTCGGCACCTCGATCGACTCCGACTCCTTCGAGGGCTCGTTCGGCAACGGGACTCTCGGGGCCCGATGCCCGGGATCGTACGCCATGCGGTACCAGACGGGCGTCTCGACCGCGATCTGGATCCGGTGCCACGCGCTCGATCGGGCCGTGAGCGGGGTCGCGAACTCGAACCGATGCGTTGACAAGCGGGTGGTCGATCGGATCGACGGGATGGTCGACATGTGGGCGGGCGTGGAGCACCACCAGGTGAACTGCCGCATCGGTTTGGGGTGGGTGAACTCGATGTGGTCGAGCTGACCGGAGACGACCCGGAACTCCCGTTGCTCGAACGCCCGGGCCGTGCCGTCGGGCCGGATCAGGAGGTCGAGATCGAACCAGCGGACCTCGACGATCGGTCGAGGCGCCGGGGCCGTCGGCTCAGCGAGGGAGTACGTGCGATCGGGGCGGAGCGCCACCTCTCCGAACCGCACGAGCCGGGACAGGTGGCGGGCGGCCGTCGCGCGGGAGACGTGGCAGACCAACTGGGCCGCCTGGACGAGGTCACGGAACCCCAGTCCGGGATTGGCGCGGATGTGACGGACCAGGAACGTCTCGATCTGGTCG
>JAKIVR010000061.1 GCA_022750455.1 Thermoplasmata archaeon
ATCGAGAACATCGGGCTCGCGACGGTCACGAACTACAACGCCCAGCTGACGGTGTTCACCGCGTACAACACGACGCCTACCACCTTGGCGTTCAATGCCTCCCTCGGTGAGCTCAAGGCCGGGGGTTCCAAGGTCGTCAACTTCTCGTGGGTCGTCAACGAGTCGGTCGTCGGCGATCACGGGGCCCAGGACGTCACGTTCGACCTCACCACGACGTGGGACGGGGGCCCGGCGCTCCCCGGGGGCGGGGACTTCGTGATCCCGGTCACGGTTCACGTCCTGCCGGCGTACATCACGCTCTACTTCACCCCGCCCGTCGGGCCGTTCCAGACCGGCGACACCTACGTCGGGGGCGGGACCGTCACCTACGTCGGCGCGGGCGACGCCCTGATCAACGTCACCCTGACCGGCATCGGCGGTATCTACCCGGCAGGACAGGGCGCGTTCGCGAACGGGACGTTCCACCAATCCGTCGCGATCGCCACGACCATGCAGGCCGGGGCGACGTACAGCCTTACGATCACCGCCTACTATGATGGCCGGACCGTCAACGAGACGTTCCCTGGAGCCGTCCTCGTCAGCGCACCCCCGGCCCCCGCCTCGAGCGGCATCCCGCTGTGGGTCTGGCTGGTCATCGCGGCCGCGGCCGTCCTCGTGGGCGCGTTCCTCGCCGTTCGATTCCTCGCGGCCAAGGCCAAGCCGAAGCTCGTGGAGTGCGGGGAGTGCGGCGAGCTGATCCCCGAGAGCGCCACGGTTTGTCCCAAATGCGGAGCGGAGTTCGAGCCCGACCTCGTCCGGTGCAGTCGATGTGCCGCGACCATCCCCGCCAAGTCCGCGATCTGCCCCGAGTGCGCGGCGACGCTCCTCGGCACCCCCGGCGAAGAGGCGAAAGATCCGGAGCGTCAGGGATTCGCCGACTTCACGGAGAAGTACCGGGCCGAAGGCAAGAAGGAGCTCGGCGACAACTTCAGTGAGGGCGCGTTCTGGGACTGGTGGCGCCGCCAGCCGAGCTACGTCTCGTTCGACCAGTGGAAGGCGCAGCAGTCCGGCGGCTCCCGTTCGGGCATGACCGGCCCCTCGCTCAGCTCGGAACCGGTGCCGGCCAACTCTACGACGGACGCCGCCGCGGCCGCCACACCGCCCAAGGGCGGTGCCGGTGGGGCCGTGGCTCCGGCCGACGCGGGCGAGAGCGCCACGACGGCCGCGCCCGCCGCCAACGCGGCGAGCTCCGGGACGATGCGCGCCTGCACGAACTGCAGCAAGGAGATCCCCTCGGACTTCCTCGTCTGTCCGTTCTGCGGCGCCGTGACCCGGTAACGGCGCGCAGCGCTCCCGGCGAACGCTTTAAGTCGCGCGTCGCGTCGGCGCCGTTCGGGACGCGACGTGCCGGGCGACCAGGTCATCGGGCAGAAGAAGATCGACTGGGCAAGGGCGCACATGCCGGTCCTGGAAGGGATCCGCCGCCGGTTCGAATCGGAGCGACCGTTCCGGGGCCGGGTCATCTCCGCCGTGCTCCACGTCGAGGCGAAGACGTGTGCCCTCGCCTTGGCGCTGCAGGCGGGGGGGGCCGAGGTCCATCTCGCCGCCAGCAACCCGCTCTCGACCGACGACGACGCCGTCAGCGCGGTGATCGCCGGGGGAGTGCCGACCCTCGCCCGCAAGGGAGAGTCCTCGGAGGAGTACGCCGCCGGGGTCCGCGCGATGCTCGACATCGATCCGGAGATCATCATTGACGACGGGGCGGACCTCGTCGCGTTGGCGCACACCGCCCGGCCCGACCGGGGCCGCATCCTCGGCTCCACCGAAGAGACGACGACGGGCGTGACGCGGCTGCGCGCGCTCGCCAAGACCGGCACGCTCCGTTTTCCCGCGATCGATGTCAACGACGCGGACATGAAGCACCTGTTCGACAACCGGTACGGCTGCGGACAATCCGTCCTCGATGGGATCTTCACGGCGACGAACCTGCTGATCGCGGGGCGCACGGCGGTCGTGGCCGGGTACGGCTGGTCCGGGAAGGGGATCGCCTCCCGTCTCCGCGGCATCGGCGCCGATGTGATCGTGACCGAGGTCGACCCCGTGCGCGCCATCGAGGCCCGCTTGGAAGGGTTCCGCGTCATGCCGATGCTCCAAGCCGTGCGGGAGGCCGACCTGATCGTCACGGTAACGGGGAACCGGGACATCGTGCGGGCGGAACACCTCCCCCAGCTGAAGGACGGCTGCCTCCTCGCCAACGCAGGCCACTTCGACATCGAGGTCTCCAAGGTCGCTCTCGAAGCCGCGTCGACCGGTCACCGGAACGTCCGGCCCAACGTCGAGGAGTATACCTTCCGGGACGGACGAAAGGCGTACCTGCTCGCCGAAGGACGCCTCGTCAATCTCGCCGCCGGCCAGGGCCATCCGGTGGAGATCATGGATCTCAGCTTCGCCTTGCAGGCCCTGAGCGCGGAGCACCTCGTGCTTCACGCCCAGGAGCTGCGGAACGAGGTCTATCCGGTCCCGCGCGAGCTCGACCAGATGGTCGCGCGGATCGCGCTCCCCACGTTCGGGGCCGCGACCGACGAGATCACCCCCGGACAACGGCACTACATGGACAGTTGGGAGGTTGGCACATGACGGAGAACGTCCCCGAAGGGTTGCGCTACACGAAGACGCACGAGTGGGTCCGGACCGAGGCCGGCGAGTGGGTGATCGGCATCACCGATCACGCCCAGGCCGAGCTCACGGACATCGTCTTCGTGGACCTGCCCGGGGCCGGCAAGAAGGTCGCGGCCGGCCAGCCGATCCTGATCCTGGAGTCCGTGAAGACGGTCGCCGACATCTACGCCCCGGCCGATGGCGAGGTGACCGCGAGCAACAGCGCTCTCCGGGAGCATCCGGAGCTCGTGAACCGCGAACCGTACACTGGCGGGTGGCTCGTTCGATTCCGGCCCGTCCCCCCGGCGAAGGCGGATCATCTGCTGACGGCCCAGGCGTACCAGAGCCACGTCGCGAGCGGCTCGCCGTAGCGGCCGCCTAGGTCCCGGTGAACTTCGGGGGTCGGCGCTCCAGGAACGCGGCCATCCCCTCCGTCCGGTCCGACGTTGAGAACGTGTATCCGGCGCTCTCGCCCTCGAGCCGGAGGGCGGTCTCGAGCGGGGCATCCGCCCCGTGGTCGATGACCCGCTTGACCCAGGCGAGCGCGAGCGGGGCGCGGGACGAGATCGTCTCGGCCAGGCGACTGACCTCCTCCCGTCCCCGGCCGGTCGGGACGACCTTGGAGACGAACCCGAGTCGGGCGGCCTCCTCGGCGGCGAACGGCTGGCCCGAATAGATCACGTACTTGGCGCCGGCGCGGCCGATGAGGCGGGTGAGCCGGGACGCGCCGCCGAACCCGGGATGGATCCCGACGGAGGCTTCCGGGAGCCCGAGCTTCGCTTCCGACGTGGCGACGATGAAATCACAGGCGAGGGCGAGCTCGAGGCCGCCGCCGAGGGCGTACCCCTCGACGAGAGCGATCACCGGGGTGCGGAACTGTTCGATCCGGCGGCAGACGGCCTGGCCGATGAATCCGAAGGCGCGACCTTCGGTCAGGTCCTTCGCCGCCATCTCGGCGATGTCGGCGCCGGCCGCGAACACCGGCGAACTGCCGGCGAGCACCACGACGCGGAGATCCTTCTCCGTCTCGAGCGCCCGGAACGATTCGTCGAGCTGCCGGAGCACCTCGGAGTTGAGCGAGTTCAACACCTCGGGTCGGTCGAGGAGGACCCACGCGACGGAGCCCTGACGGACGGTTCGCACGCGTCGAAGGGGCCACCTCGCCTCTCCGCTGCCGGCGAGCCGATCGAGCTCTTGGGAGATCGGGAAGCTCCCCGGCGGGAACTGCTTTGCATACTCGGTGACGAGGCGACGCCCCTCGGACAATCCGACGTTCGAGAGAAGCGTGAACGGTCCCTGGCCCCACTTCAGTCCGACGGTCGCGCCCCGGTCGGTCGCTTCGGCCGTCGCCACCCCTTCCTCGACGAGACGGGTCGTGATCCCGAAGACGAGCCCGAGGAGCCGGTCGCGGACCTCGGCGGATCCGTGGCCGTCCGCCGGGGTCTCCTTCCACGCCCACAGTGACTTGCTCTCGAACTGGCTCTTGAGCCTCTCCGAGGGTCGGTACGGTTCCCCGAACGCTGCGGCGAGGGATCCCATCGAATGGTAGGCGATCGGGATGCCGGTGACGTTCATCAACTCGAACGGGCCGAGGGTGGTGCCGAACAGCTCCCGGCCGACCTGCTCGATGGTGGCGAGGGTGGCGATCCCCTCCCCGGCGATCCGCGCGGACTCGTTCAAGTACGGGACGAAGAACCGGTTGACGGCGAAGCCGGCCGTGTCCGCGGCGCAGATCGGCAGCTTGCGGAGACGGTACCCGAGATCCTCGAGCGCCTCGAGCACGCCCGGATCGGTCGATCGCCCCGGGATGACCTCGAGGAGCTTGTTGATCGCCGCGGGGTAGAAGAAATGCAACCCTGCGAACCGTTCCGGGTTCGGAAACCCTTCGCCGAGCTGGGTGACGGACAACGAGGAGGTGTTCGTGGCGACGATCGCCGTGGGCTCCACGTGCGGGGCGATCTCCTGAAACAGCCCCCGCTTGACCGCCGCCTCCTCGAAGACGGCCTCGATGACGACGCGCGCGCCTCGTACCGCCTCCACCAGGTCGGTCGTGAACCGGATCCGGGCCAGAACCTCCTCCTTTCCGGCGGCCGAGATCTTCTTTCGTTGGACCGCTCCTTCGAGGGTCTTTTCGATCGCCGCCCGTCCTCGGGCGAGCGCGGCGTCGTCGATGTCCCGGACCCGAACCTTGTATCCGGCCTGCGCACACGTCTGGGCGATCCCGCTGCCCATGTTGCCGGCACCGAGGACCGCGATCTCGTCGGGCGGGACTACAGCGCGAACTGCCATGGGTACGGGAGCCTCCTGCGGCCGGGACCGGCCTTGCCCCTCGGGAGCGGTCCGGGATAATAGGAGTTCGCTGCGCCCCGAGCGAGCCGATCGCCCGACGGCCCTCGGGAACCGCTTTGACCCGAGCGGCCCTCGGGGCGGCTCGCATGGCGCCTCCCGAACGCGCGGTGGTCGATCGAGCGCTCGGCGAGGAGCGCGCGTTCGTCCA
The DNA here is from genome assembly GCA_022750455.1 of Thermoplasmata archaeon. Taxonomy (GTDB): domain Archaea; phylum Thermoplasmatota; class Thermoplasmata; order Lutacidiplasmatales; family UBA184; genus JAKIVR01. The sequence goes on from JAKIVR010000061.1 coordinate 5,135, forward strand.
CGCCTTCGGGGGATACAGCCTGGAGATCCCCGGCGGGATCCTGGTGGCCAACGAACGGGTCCCCGTCCCCTACTTCAATTTCGTCCAGGACGTCTCCGTATCCCGAGAACGGATCGCGGGTTTCTTCGAGAAGGCGCTCGATCACTACTTCCAACGCGCGCTGCGACCCGAGTTCCGGGTCCGCGAGCCCCCGACGGAGGTCGTCGACCGGATCTTGCGGCGGTATGGGTTCCGACCCCGCGAGGAGCCCCGAAGCCTGTTGATCGGGGACCATGCCGTGGCCGAGGCGCCCTCGCTCGGAGGGCTCACCATCCGGCCGGCGGCCCGCTCCGAGCTCGACACGGTGGTGCAATTCTTCGTCGAGGGACGGGAGTCCGAGGAGTTCCGGCGCCACCTCGAGGTCGTCTGGGAACACCCGAACCCGGGCGAGGCGATCTTGCCCGTCCTCGGGCTCCGGGACGACCACGCCGTCACCGCGGCGCTCCTGTACGAACACCGGGGAACGTGGGGGATCCACGCCGTCGCGACCCAACCCGGCGAACGGGGTCACGGGGCCGCGACCGCGTTGGTCTCCACGACGGTAGCTCGTCTCGCGCCGGGGGGGGACACGACGGTCGCGATGTGGTCGGACCACCCCCGCGTGCGCCGACGTCTGGAATCGATCGGATTCACCGAGGTCGCGAGCTACCGCGTCTACCAACTGGACCCGAAGGCGGAGCTCTCCCTTCCGGCGGTGCCGCCCTCCGTCGCGCCCCGCTGGCGACCTCCGAGGGGGACGTCGCCCGCTCCGGAGCCCGGGAATCTCGACGGACGGACGGCCTGACTACGTGCCCTTTCCCGCCCGCATCCCGTTCAGCTTCAATCGCTGCTCGAGCGCGGCGATCGAGCGAGTCGTCGAAACGACCGTGTCCGCATTGAGAGAGATCGAGTCGATCCCCTCCCGCACCAAGAACTCCGCGAACTCCGGGTAGACGCTGGGGCCCTGCCCGCAGATCCCGACGGAACGTCCGGCCGAGTGGGCGCCTTGGATGAGGAGCTCGATCGCCCGCAGCACGGCCGGGTCCCGTTCGTCGAAGTACCCCATCCGTCCGAGCGTCTCCGAATCCCGGTCCACCCCGAGGACGAGCTGGGTGAGATCGTTGGAGCCGATGGAGAACCCGTCGCAGTGTTTGGCGAATTCGGCCGCCATTAGGACGGTCGATGGGACCTCGGCCATGAGGTAGAGCTGGAAGTCGCGATTGCGGCGGAGCCCTTTCTCCTTCATCATCTCGGCCACGATCTCGAGCTCCGTGGTGTTCCGGACGAACGGGAGCATCAGATGGGCGTTCTTCAGCCCCTTGTCGGTGCGCACGCGTTGGATCGCCTCCAACTCCAACAGGAACGCCGGCCGGTAGACCGGGGAGACGTACCGGGAGCAGCCGCGCCACCCGATCATCGGGTTCTCCTCGACGGGTTCGAACTCGGCGCCGCCGGGCATCCCGCGGTACTCGTTCGTCTTGAAGTCAGAGGTCCGGACGATGACCGGTCGGGGGTAGAACGCCTGGCAGACCGTGGCGATGCCCTCGGCGAGGCGGTCCACGAGCTCCGGCCCCTTGCCGTGCTTCAGGAGGACGAGCGGGTGCTCTTTGACGAACGACGTGAAGATGAACTCGATGCGGAGCAGTCCGACCCCCGACACGGGCAGGCGCGCGTACTCCGCGGCCTTCTGCGGGACACTGACGTTCACGTAGATCTTCGTCGCAGTAACCGGCGAGGCGAAGCCGTGGTCCGACGAGCCCGAGGCGGAGGTCGACTCCGCCAGCTGGACCTCGGGGGCGGGAGCGCCGGCGCGGACAGTCCCCATCTTGCCGTCGACGGTGACGATCTCCCCTTCCGGGAGGACCTGGGTCGCCGTACGCGTCCCCACGACGCAGGGGATTCCGAGCTCCCGAGAGACGATCGCCGCGTGGCAGGTCATCCCGCCCTCGTCCGTCACGATCCCGGCGGCCTTCGCCATCACCGGGACCATGTCGGGGGTCGTCATCGCCGTCACGAGGATCTCCCCGGGGCGCAACCGGTCCGAGTCTTGGACCCGCAGGATCTTCCGCACCACCCCGGACGCGACGCCCGGGCTCGCTCCGAACCCTCGAGCGAGGGGCGGGGAGCTGTCGCCGGAGGCGGCGGGAGCGAGGGGGGCCGGGGCGGGACGGGCCGGAGGCGCCGCGGTCGGCGGATTCAACGGTGCGGAAGGGGGAGTGGAAGATGCCATCGATTCGTCCGGTGCCGAAGAGGCCGCCCCGAGGGCGGTCCCCAGCGTGGTCACAGGACGCGCCTGCACAATATACAATCGACCGTTCTCCGCGCACCACTCGATGTCCATCGGCCGTCGGTAGTGGGACTGGATGACCCGAGCGAGCGAGACGAGCCGATCGATGCGGTCGTCGGGGAGCTTCTGGGCCTTCCGGGCATCCGGCGGTACATCCTCTCGCCGGTTCCCGCCCCGATCGTCCCGGACCAACCGCCACGACTGTTCCGAGATCTGCTTGGAGACGATGCGCTGGCTGACCCCGTCGACGACGTAGTGATCGGGGGTGACCTCGCCCCCGACGATCGCCTCCCCGAGGCCCCAGCCGGCCTCGACGATCATGTGGTTCTCCCCGGTGTTGGGGTCGCGGGTGAACAAGATGCCGCTGACGGACGCGGCGACCATCTTCTGCACGAGGACCGCCAGACGGACGGAGGCGTGATCGAACCCCTTCCGGGCCCGGTAGACGAGGACGCGAGGAGTGAACAGCGATCCCCAGCACTTCCGGATCGCCGCGAGGATCGCCTCCTCGCCGGTGATGTTGAGATAGGTGTCCTGGAGGCCGGCGAACGAGGCGGTGTCGAGGTCCTCCGCCGTGGCGGAGGAGCGGACGGCCGAGTATTGGACCCCGTTCAGCTGCGAGTACTCCCGGAACGCCGCCGCGAGGGTCTTCTCCAGCTCCGGGGGGAACGGCGTCGCCTCGAAGGCGGTCCGCAACCGTTGCGAGACTGCATCGACGGTCTCGGCCCGCGCCAGATCGAGCTGGGCGAGCGCTTCCGGAATGATCTCCTTCAGGGCGGTCGAGTCGACGAACAACGAGTAGGCGTCGGTCGTGACGACGAACCCCGGCGGCACGGGCAGCCCTTCCCGGACGAGCTCCCCGAGCTTGCTCGCCTTCCCTCCGACGAGGGCGTGGTCCGCGGTAGAGACCTCCTCCAAGAGAACAACGGGGCGCATCGACCGGCCTCACACGTGGGCCCGCTTAATCTCTATGGAGACCAGGTCCTGGTCGGGAGAGTAGGCGTGCACCCGGTGACGGCCTGTGACGTGCCATTGCTCCGCGGGTCCCAACGCCCCGAGGCGCGGAGCGAGCTCGGCCGAGGCGTCGTTCCGCGACAGGATGGCGTAGTAGTGCAGCGTCCCCCCGGGGGGGAGCGCTCGAGCGATGCCGGGGAAGAACCGGTGTCCCTCATGGGGCAGGTTCAGGACGATCCGATCGAACGCGGGGGCGCTCTCGAGGAACTTCGCGGCATCCTGGGCGATCGGGGTGACGCGCGCCCGGCACCGGTTGCGTAACAGATTCGATTCCACCAGCTCGATCGCCCGCGGGTTCACGTCGACCGCGACGAGGCGGCACGACGGGTGCCGGCGGGCGATGGTGAGCGCGAACGGGGCGACCCCGCAGCAGAGGTCGAGCACGGACTCGCCCGCCCGCACCTCGCCGGCAATCCGCTCGTGCTCCCGGGCCAAGCGGGGCGAGAAGTACGCCTGCGCCAAGTCGACTTCGATCTCGAGCCCGTTCTCCCGGTGGACGGTCACGAACGAACCGTCCCCCGCGAGCCGGAGGAGCCGTCGAGTCCGTTCCGGTCCGAACACGCCCCGGTCCTCCCCGACCAGGCGGGCGCCTGGCACGAAGTCGAGCAACGCGGAACCGATCGCGGGACCGTACGGCCGCAGCGAGGAGGGGATCCGGAGCAGGACCACCTCGCCGACGACGTCGAACGCTCGAGGCAGTTCGGGGCGGAGCGACGCCGGCACCTCGACGAGCTCTTGGTACCCCCTCGGCCGCGGAGTCGGCGGCTCCGGGAACTCCATCTCCACGGCGTCCGCGACCTTCGGCGGGGTTCCTCCGCCCTGGACCGGGATCCATACCCGCCCGTCTCGTCGAAGGAGTCGGAGCCCCGAACGCAACAGTCCGGCGTCCTGCAGGCGGCGGCGGGTCGCCTCGGCATCCTGGGCAGGGACCCCGACGGCCCAGGCCCTCATGCCGGTGGCGTGCCTCCGAACAGAAGCGGAAGCACGTCGCCCCCGCGGCGCGCCCCCAGGCTCCCCTCGGCGGCCCGACGCTCGTCGAACCGGGAGGCGCCCGGGGAGGCAGGGGCGAGCCTCGCCCTGACGAGCAACAGCGGCACGGGGTCATCGGAGTGACCCTTCTTCGCGGCGGGGGTCGCGTGGTCCGCCGTGACGGCGAGCCGGACGAGGCTCAGATCGAGCCCGTCCAGGAACGGCCCGAAGAACGCCCGATCGATCGCCTCGATGATCGCCTGCTTCCCCGCGGCATCGCCATCGTGACCGGGCTCATCGGGCCCCTTGAGGTGCACGTAGACGAACGGCTCCTCCGCGAGCAGCCGTCGGGCGATCTGCGCCCGCTCCCGGAGCGCCGCCTCTCGATCGCGCCCCATCGGACCGACGTGCTCGTCCCGGAGGCCGAGAAGCCGGGCGATCCCTCGCTCCACCGGCATCTCCGTCAGCGCAGCGCCCCGCCGGCCGTACCGCTCGGCGAACGGCTGCGGCGGATGCGTCGGCAGAGCCCCGGCGTTCCGGACGAGGAGGGCGTTGGCGATCGGTTGCCCCGCGAGCGCCCGGCGCGCATTGACGGGGTGACCGGCCAGCACGCCGCCCGCGGCCGCCAGGAACCGGTTCACCGCCTCGGCGGTCCGTCGAGCCGCGGGGGCGGCCGCGAGTGGCTCGGCCTCTCGCACCCGGGGGGTGGCGTTGGCTCGGGCACTGCCGAGGCCTCCGACGCGATCGTAGAACGGGTCGGAGTTCGAGATCTCGGGCGAAAGGGGCCCGCCGCTCGCCGGGTGGAGCCACAGGATGCCGCGGTGACCGACTGTCGAGCGGACCTCGGCCCGGATCCCGTCGGCGGCGAGGAGGTCCGCGGAGGTGAGCGTGCGCGCCAGTTCGGACGCTTCCCGCGTGGAGAGGTTCCGTCCGACGCGGGAATCGACGATCGTGCCCTCTCCGTCGATGGTGGCGAAGTTGAGTCGGAGGGCGACATCCCCCGGGGCGAGGTCGACCCCGCTTCCCATCGCCTCGAGCACGCCTCGCCCCGGCGAGTCACGGATCGGGTCGTATCCGAGCAGCGCCAGCACGCCGGCGTCGGACTCGGGGGCGATCCCCGGACCGACGACGACGACGTGACCGAGCTGCCCGATCCCGGCCAGCCGGTCGAGATTGGGCGTGTGGGCCGCCTCCAGGGGGGTCGGAGACGGAGCGCCGGCGGCGATCGAGTCGGACAGGCCGTCCAGGATGATCAGGGCGGAGACGGGTGACGGCATCGCGAGCCCCGTTCGCCTGCATCTTATATAGGCGGCGAGGTCCGTCCGATTCGCCACCCTCCATGGTCGATTGGAAGAAGTTTGCGACCACCCGGATCGGTTCCGCGGTCCTCATCGCGGCC
>JAKIVR010000062.1 GCA_022750455.1 Thermoplasmata archaeon
ACTGACGAGCCCCACCGAAGGGAACCCGTCGATGACGATCGCCCCTTCGACGTCGACGCGCTTGACCTCGTAGATGTGGACCGTCTCGTGACCGGTCGGCGCCGGCTCGCGCATTAGAGCGTCTTCTCCACGATCTGACCGAGCCCTTCGCCGAGGAGCTCGATCGCCTCGCGCGTGAGCTGGCGGCGGAGCTCCGGCGGAGCGGCGGCCAACCCGAGGCGCGCCGTGCACGCGCCGACCCGGACGAGGGCGGCGTACTCGGCGGCGCGGGCCTCGAGGAGCGCCCGCACGGCCTCGCGCATCGCCTTCGCGATCGCAGGGTTCTCCTTCAAGGTCTTCTCGAGGTGGCGGCGAATCTCGTCCTTGACGATATCGCGGGTCGCCTCCCGGACGAGCTCCTCCGGTCGTAGGAGATCGCGCGTGCTCTTCAACAGAATATCGAGAGGCTCGTCGCCGAGGGGAGAATCGCCCATCGACCGACGGAACCGACCCGGGGCATAATGGTTTTCGGCTGGGCAGCGGGCGGTCGGCGGCGAGCGAGGAGGGTCCCTATCGAGAACCCTTATGCTCGCCGGGGATTCGCCGGCCGAGGCGTGGGCCGGTAGATCAGCGGAAGATCGCTACCTTGGCAAGGTAGAGGTCGCGAGTTCAAAGGGTCGGGAGGCTCACCTCCCGGCCAGGAAATCTCGCCCGGTCCACCTCGCGCTGTCGGGTCCGCTCTCCCCGACAGCATCGTTCGGTGTCGAACCCCCTCAACGACATCCGCCCGCCAGATTATATACGGCAGTTTTCCTCGCCGGGTCCGTGGAATCGGACCTCAAGGAGAAGATCGCGGGCGAGGTCGTTCTCTCTCCGCGACCGGGTCGGACCCTTCGGAAGTGGCGGGAGGATTTCGGCATCTCCCAGCGCGATCTCGCCGCCGCGCTCAACACGGTCCCGTCCGTTGTCTCCGATTACGAATCGGAGCGTCGGCTGAGCCCGGGCGCCGCCTTCCTCCGCCGCTACGTCGAGGCGCTGTTCGAGGTCGACCGCCAGCACGGGGGGAAAGTCGCCCAGCGACTCGGACTGACCGTGCACTCCGATGGGATCCTCGCGCTCCGCGAGTTCTCCGTAGCGATCCCCTTGCGGTCGTTGGCCGAAAGTTTGGAGGCGAAGGCGACGAGCCGGGTCGACATGCACCGGGACCTCCACGGGTACACGCTTCTCGACGCGCCTCGGGCGATCCTCTCTATCGACGCCACCCGGTTCGCCGAGGTGTACGGTTGGACGACGCAACGAGCGCTCATCTTTTCTAACGTCCGGTATGGGCGCTCCCCCATGGTGGCGATCCGGGCTCATCCGATGAAGCCCGCCGCGGTCGTCTTCGCGAACCCCGGGCGCGTGGACGCCCTGGCCGTCCGATTGAGCGAAATCGAAAATATCCCCCTCCTCACGACCCACCTCGGTGCGCCCGAAGTGATCGAACGCCTCGAGGAGATGTAGGCGGAAGGGAACAACCATGGACGCAGGCATCGTGAGCTATGGCGCGTACGTGCCCCGGTACCGGATCACCCCCACGGAGATCGGCAAGGTCTGGGGCGTCGACGGGGCCGGGATGGGCATCGGACTGAACGTCCACCGGAAGTCTGTCCCCGGACCTGACGAGGACACGATCACGATCAGCACGGAGGCGCTGCGCGTGGCGCTCGTCCGCGGCGCCATCGACCCCCAGACGATCGGAGCGCTGTACGTCGGCAGCGAGTCTCACCCGTACGCGGTCAAGCCGACGGCGACCGTCGTGGCGCAGGCGGTCGGGGCAACGCCGTATCTCACGGCCGCCGACTTCGAGTTCGCGTGCAAGGCCGGCACGGCAGCTATCCAGACCTGCCTAGGTCTCGTCGGGGCCCACATGATCCAGTACGGGGTCGCCATCGGCTCCGACACGAGCCAAGGCGCCCCGGGAGACGCCCTGGAGTACTCCGCGAGCGCCGGCGGGGCGGCGTTCGTCATCGGCCGGGAGCACATCATCGCCCGAGTCAATCACACCGTCTCCTACACGACCGACACCCCGGACTTCTGGCGTCGTGAAGGACAACGGTATCCGAGCCACGGAGGGCGGTTCACCGGCGAGCCCGCCTTCTTCCGCCACGTCACCGAATGTGCCGCGCACATGTTCGAGACGGCGGGCACGTCCCCCAAGGAGTACCAGCACGTCGTCTTCCACCAGCCGAACGGAAAGTTCCCCCAACGGGTCGGCAAACAGCTCGGCTTCACCGACGCGCAGATGAAGTATGGACTCGTGACCCCGTACATCGGAAACACCTACTCGGGGGCGGCACTCATCGGGCTCGCGAACGTGCTCGACGTGGCCAAGCCCGGGGAGCGGATCCTCGTGGTAGGGTACGGCAGCGGCGCGGGATCGGACGCGTTCGACCTCGTCACGACCGACGAGATCGCGACGTACGACCGTCGTTTCGGCGTGCCGGTGCAAGAGTACCTCGACCACGGCGTCGAGATCCCGTACGCCGTCTACGCGAAGTTCCGCGGCAAGATCCACATGGGAGGGAGCTGACGATGCGCGAGGTGGCGATCCTCGGCGTCGGCATGACCCGGTTCGGGGAGCTCTGGGACAGTTCGTTCCGAGAGATCGGGATCCAGGCCGGACTCTCGGCGCTCGTCGATTCCAAGCTCTCGAGCCAGGACCTGAACGCGCTCTATCTCGGGAACATGGCGAGCGGCACGCTGCTCGAACAGGAGCATATCGCCCCGCTCCTGATGGATTATGCCGGGCTCGCCGGCCATCACCTGCCCGCGATCCGGATCGAAGCCGGGGGGGCCTCTGGCGCCGTCGCCCTCCACCAGGGCTACTTGGCGGTCGCGAGCGGCAAGTACGACTTCGTCGTCGTCGGGGGCGCCGAGAAGATGACCGACGTGCCCGATGTCGCGGCGAACCGCATCCTCGGCGGCACCGCCGACCAAGAGTGGGAGAGTGTGTTCGGCGCGACGCTTCCCGGGCTCTGGGCGCTCATGGCCCGACGCCACATGCACGACTTCGGCACGACACGCGAACAACTGGCGAGCGTGCCGGTGCAGGCCCACGAGATGGCGTCGAAGAACCCGAACGCCCACTACCGGAACAAGATCACCCTGGAGCAGGTCCTCCATGCTGGCCCGGTCGCCGAGCCGCTCGGGGTCTTCGACTGCGCGCCTCTCAGCGATGGCGCAGCCGCCGTCGTTCTCGGCCCGGCCGAGCGGGCGCGCAAGTTCACCGACATCCCGGTTCGGATCGCGGCGAGCGAGATGGCGACGGATACGCTGGCGCTGCAACACCGATCGTCGATCACTCGCTTGGATGCCACGGTCGTCGCCGCGAAGCGTGCGTTCGCGCACGCCGGCAAGTCCCCGAAGGACGTGCAGGTCGCCGAGATCCACGACGCCTACTCGATCAGCGCCCTGCTCGCGTTGGAGGACCTCGGATTCGAGACCAAGGGCCATGCCGGGGCGGCGTTCGCTGACGGGACGTACGGGATCGGGGGACGCACGACCGTGAACCCGTCCGGCGGATTGAAGGCCCAGGGCCAGCCGTTCGGCGCCGTCGGGGTCGCCCAAGTGGTGGAGCTCGTCCGACAGCTCCGGGGCCTCTCGGAGGCCCGGCAAGTCGCGGGGGCGACGCTGGCGCTCAGCCACGACGTCGGCGGCACGGGCGCCACGAGCGTCGTACATCTCTTGGAACGGATGAACTGACGGAGGACGAACGATGACCACAGTGGCCCGGTATTGGAGAGAGACCCCCCGACGGTACAATCTCGGCGGATGCCGCTGCCCCACGTGCCGGACGGTGTTCTTCCCGCCCCGCTCGGTGTGCCCGGCGTGCGTGACCCACCGCCGATCGTTTGGGAAGATGGAGCCGTTCCAACTCTCGGGCGACGGCGAGGTGTTCAGCTACAGCATCGTCCACGACGCGGCGGAAGGGTTCGAGATGCAGGTGCCGTACGTCCTCGCTCTCGTGAAGACGCCGGAAGGCCCGACGCTCACCGGTCAGGTCGTCGACGTCGCGCCCGACCAGATCCGGATCGGGCTCCGGGTCCACGCGACGTTCCGCAAACTGCGGGAAGAAGGGCGGGCCGGTGTGATCCATTATGGGTACAAGTTCGCCCCGGTATCGGAGCCGCTTGCCGGTACGGGGACGGCCGAATCCGCCAGCCCGGCCCAGGCCCCGGGAGAGCGGGGACGCGTTCGGGCGTGACCGCCCCATCGTACCCCTCCGAGGAGACCCTGCAAGACGATGAGTACGCGACGGCCTACGTCGCCGGGTATACCGAAGGGCTGCGCGAAGCGCTCCGCGAGGTCCTCCAGAATGCGTCTCGCGGTCACACGGCCGCCGAGATCCGCATCTTGGCCGAAAGCCGCCTCGCCCGGGTGCGCGAGGACGCGGAGGTCAAGCGCCGCAGCCTGCTCGCGCCGCCCCGTCGAGCCGCGTGGGGCCCGCTGCTCCGGAGCCGCGCTCCGGCCCCGCCCGTCGCCCAACTGTTTGCCCAGGAGTGGGTGCCCGGTACGGCGTTCCTCTTCCGAGAGCCTCAACCCCAGAAGGCCCTGCAACTCCTAGAGCGCGGCGCGGCCGTCTGCGAGCGCCTGTTGTGGGTGAGTCGGCGTCAGCCCCCGACGTTCCCGGCGACGTTGACCATCGACTGGATTCGCCCGACGCCCTCCCGAACCGGCTCCGAGCCCGGCGCCGGGACGCTCGACCCCGGGGCGATCGCGGGCCGGGTCGCCGACGCCGGGGATGGGCCGGTCGTCGTGTATGTCGACGCGCTCGAGTTCCTCGCCACGGAGTACAGCTGGGAGACGACGCTCCGATTCGTCAACTGGCTCGCCGGCTGGCCAGCGGGGCGCGCCGGGACCGTCGTCGTCTCGGTCGACCCCCGGACTCTCGACGAACGAAACCAACACCGTCTTGAGAGCGCGTTCTCGCGGGTGGCCTGATCGGATCCGATGGAGAGCTTGCGCATCGAGTGGTTCACGGACAGCTTCGCCCCGATGCTCGACGGGACGGCCACGCAGCTCGAAGCCCTCGGCCGCGAGCTCGCCCGCGAGGGCCACCAGGTCACCGTTCGAACCCCGAGGAACGGACCGGGGGCGACGGGCGTGACCGAGGAGGAGGGCGTGACGGTGAAGCGCCACCGCTCCCTGCCGGTCCCCGGTCGCATCCCGTACCGGTGGGCGATCTTTCCGTTCGGCCCCGTTCTCGGGGGCGGACTTCCCGGGGGGACTGACGTCGTACACGTGCACACGCCGGGCGTCGTCGGCAGTGTGGGTTTGTTCGCGGCCCGGCGGGCCGAGCTCCCCGTGCTCGGCACGTTCCACACGGACCTCTACGCAATGCGCGGTGGGTTCGAACACATCCCCGGCCATCGGCTCCTCTTCTCCGGGATCGGCATCTGGGCGCCGGGGATCTACTTCCGGTGCGACGGCTGCACGGCCCCGACGGAGCCGGCGCGGGAGGCGCTGCTGGCGTACGCCCGCAAACCGTGGCGCCACGAGGTGGAGATCGTCCCGAGCGGCATCGACGCCTCTCGATTCCACCCGGGGATCGGAATTCCCGATTGGCGCGCTCGGTGCGGTCTGAGCGACGCGCCGCTGATCACCTTCCTCGGCCGATTGACGATCGACAAGGGCGTGGGCCGTCTCTTGGACGCGTTGGACCGGCTGCCGGCGGATCTCCCCTGGAACGGTGTGATCGGGGGAACCGGCCCGCAGGCGCCCACGATCCAGGAGCGGATCCGCGCCTCGCCGCGACTGCGAGAGCGGGTTCGCTATGTCGGTCCGGTCGCGGAAGAGGAGAAGCCGGCGCTCCTCTCCCAGACCGACGTCTTCACCCTCCCCTCCGTCTCCGACACCTCCTCCCTCGGCCTGTTGGAAGCGATGGCCTCCGGGGCGGCGGTCGTCTCCACGTCCGTGGGCGGCCCGGCCGCGCTCGTCAAGGACCACCTCACCGGCCGCATCGTCGACCCCCGGCCGGGGCCCCTCGCGGGCGTGCTCGAAGAGATCCTGCGCGACGCCACGGACCGCCGGGCCCTCGCCGGCGCGGGACGGGCGTGGGTCTTGGAGGAGCGGACGGTCGCCGCGACGGCGCGCCGTTATGTCTCCGCTTACCGTCGTCTCCTCGACGCCCGGAGCGTCTCCAATGTCCACCCCGGTTGAACTGATCCAACAGATCGCGCATTCCGCGGATCCGGCGGATTCGCGTACGGCGTCGATGCTACAGCGTTCGTTGGAAGAGTACACCTCCCGTCGCCGCGCCCGGGTGAGCCGCCTGAACGTGACCGTGGACGGACGGACGGAGCCGAGCCTCCTCCACGCCTTGGCCCATCCGGAGAAGGCGTGGGGCGTCGTCCGTCTCGAGCTCATCGACCCGCCGCCGCCCGGACCGGCGTGGGACTTTCTGCACCCGATCCGCGCCCTCGAACTCTCCGAGGACGGATCGGTCGAGCTCCAGCAGTTCGACGGGACCACGTTGCACGGGATCGCGCGCATCCTCCTCCGAGAGTACTCCGCCCCTTCCGAGCGCTTGGCGCGTCTCGGCAACCTCTCCCCCGACGGCCGGAGCGCGGCCGCCGGACTCCGTCCGCTCCCGGCGTTCCGCACGTTCGTACGCACGACGGGGGTCGTCCCGTTCGCGATCGCGATCGAGGCGTACCTTCCCACGGAGAGGGTCCGGTACGAGATCGACCTGCTCGACAGCGCCCTCCAGCTCGACCTTCGCGCCGGGCGGTTGCCCCCGGACCGCCGGGTCGGACGAAGTGCCCGGTTCTCCCACGGGGTCGACACCGTCGTCGCCCGAGGGGACCTCTCCTATCCTTCGAGCCGTTGCCTCGAAGTGATCGCCGAGTCGAACGGGCTCACCGCCCTCGACATCGCTCCGCTGTTCCGCGGGGGCGGCGAAACGGGTGCGCCGGTGCTCGACTCGCTCGTGCAGCGGGGGTTGGTCGCCTACGATCACCGGACCGCGACGTTCCGTCCGAGGACCGAAGCGTTCCTCTCGATCGGGGAGAGCTCGTGGGACCTCGAGGATCCGTTGCCCCCGTCCTCGAATCCGGGACTCCGGACGAGCGTCTTAGAACTTCTGAACGCGGCCGAGGCGCGGGCGACGTGCCCCTTGTGCGGCAAGGGACTTCTGCCGGGCCACCAAGGACTGTTGTGCGCGGAGTGCACGGCCGCGGTCGGCAATCCGGACGTCGGGCCCCGGCGCCACTAGTCGTTCGGGTTGGTCCGGCCCCGCGCTAGCTCGGGGGATTCGGCGGAGGGATCTGGAAGCTCGGCGGGTCCATTCGTTGTCCACACGAGGGGCAGAACGCCGCGCGTGGACCGACCCGCTGCCCGCAGTGGCTGCAGGTACGCATCCCGGGGCCACCCATGCCTCGGCCTCCCCCGCCGCGGCCGCTGCCCCAGCCGCCGCCGCCGGCCCACTCTCCACCGCCCCCAGCGCCCGTCGCTCGAAGCCGTTGTCGCTCCTGGCGTGCCATGAGCCGGCCCGTCAGGCGGAGCACCCACCCGACGATGATCAGCCCGAGGGCGGTCAGGCCGATCGGGAGATAGTAGGCGCCACCGGGACCGTACGCGCCGGAGCCCGAGGAGAGCCGGTAGAACAACCAACCGAACAGTAGGACCAGGCCGAGGATGCATAGGATCACTCCGGTCCAGCGCACCAACCGGGCGCGATGGAGGGCGGCCCGGGCTTCCGGCGGGACGTTCTGCCATCGGCCACCCCCGAATCGTCCCGGGCCGCCCCCGCCGGTGGAACCCCCCGGCGGAGGGAAGCTGGAGGGCGTGCCGTCCGGGAGCGGCTGAGAACTCGCCATCGTCGCGCCCACCGGGATGCGACCCTTAACGGTTCCGGAATACGCGCTCGCCGAGGAGTCCCCAGACCTTTAATCGGGACCCGCTTCCCCGGGGCTGCGCCGAGGTGGCAGAATGGTTAATGCGACAGCCTGCAGAGCTGTTTCTTGGGGGTTCGATTCCCTCCCTCGGCTCTCCCAGCCCCCGTTCGCGACCGATCTGAGTCGTTCTCGGATGCCTTCCTAGGACGGCGGCCACGCGTCGACCGAATCTCTTACTCGCCCTTCTTCGGATCCGACGAAGCGGCGGCTCGCCGGGACGAACTGGAGGGGCTCTGATCCGCCAAGAGCTTCGCAAAGTAGGCCGTCAATAGGCTTCCCGCCGATCCCCCTTCCGGCCCTCCCAGGGTGATCTGAGTCTCGGGGGTGATCTGGATGTGCCCGTCCCGGATCGCCTCGACCACGCGCACGAGGGCGACCCGCTCCGCCCCGATCACCTCGGTCTGCGCCCGGTACGCTTCGGCTTGGGCGAGACCCACCGACTTCACAGCGGTGGCCTGGCCGCTGCCCACCGAGGCGGCGGCGCCGCCCTGACCCTCGCCCACGCGGAGCAGCGCTTCCTTCTCTCCCTCGGCCTTGATCTTGGTGGAATCCCGAATTCCCTCCGCCTGCTTCACGGCGGCCTTCGCCTGGTTCTCGTTGATCACGACCTCCAGTTCGGCGGTGACGACCTGGGACTGCAACGCGGCCCGGGCGGTCATCTCCTGCACGGCGATCCGCTGCTGCTCGGCCGCCGCCTGCTGGACGTACTGGGCTTGTTGCTGCATCGCGATCTCCTTCTGGGTCTGGGTCGCCATCAGTTCCGGAGGCATCCGGATCTGCGAGATCAGCAAGTTCTGGGCCTCCACGTTGTACCGCTTGAACGACTCCTTCGCCTTCGAGAGCGCCTCGGCCTGCAGGTCCGACCGGCTCTGGACGAACTCGAGGGCCTTCTTGTTGCCGGCGTTGTTGCGGAACTCGGCGTCGATCACCGGATGGATGATCTGCTGGATCAGGCTCTGGATCGAACCGAATCGGGCGATGATGAACGCCGCGTTCGCGGCGTCGATCCGGGCGACGAGGCGTACCTCGACCGCGATCGGGAAGCCGTCCTTCGACGTCACTCCCAATGCGCCGAACTTGAAGTCCCCGGCGTTGGGCACCGTGGAGTCGGCCCAGTCGATCATGACCGCGTTCGTCGGGACGATATAGGCGGTGTAGGCGACCGGGTTCAGATTGTACCGGCCCGGCGCGAGCGGATTTCGGAAAATCCCGCGGGTGCCCTTGTCGTCCGTGAGGGGCAGGAGGGTCTCGCTCGCGTCATGGATCGGTGCCGAATCGATCGCCCTCTCGGAGGTGCCGACCGGGGTCGGTCGGTCCCGGGGTCGGACGAGCTCCTCCCCCACGTTCGAACGGAGGACCGCGACGGTCCCCGGGGGCACGTCGATCGTCTTGAAGCTCCGGACTTCGAAGAGGAGGGGATTCACGTAGTACAGACCCGGCTGGAGCGTCTCCAGCTGCGGCCCGCGGTATCCTTTGCCGTCGAGGAACGCCTGTCCATTTTGGAAATAGCTGTGGGCGCCCGCGGAGGGTGGGGCGATCTGCAGGCTGGAAGGCAGAGGGACCCCGTCCTGCGCGCTGACGACACCGATCTCGCTGTCTCCGATGTACGTCGCATCCACCACGTTCACCACGAACGCCCGGGTGTTGATCCGGTATTGTCCGGGGCGGAGGATCGCCGACTGCGGACCCTTGTGCCCATTTCCCATCAGGAAAGCGTTGGCGTCCTGGAACTGGTTGCACTCGATCTCGTCGCCGACCACTCGGCCCTTGGGGAGTGGCTTTCTATCGATCGCCTCCACCGTGCCGACCTTGTCGTCGGGGATTGTGACGATCGGCGACTTCGCCACCTTCCAGACGAATGGCATCCGCCAGTACAATCCAGGGACCAGGGTGTCCGCTTGGACCCCGACCTCCCCCTTGCGAGCGACGACCTGGCCCTGCGGCATCGGTCGACCCAGCATGCGCCGGGTCAGGATCCCGACCTGGTCCTGTTCGATCAGGAAGACCCCGATCAGGAAGATGAGGACGAGAACGATCAGGACCACGACCGCGAGGAACGGGGCCGCCGCGAGGAGTCCGTCCAGGGCGCCCAACTCAGCCGCTCCCGCAGGTTCGGGGTTCGAGCTGACGGAACCGGAGAATCACCGCGTCGGCCAGGTGAACCATAGGTACGAGGGCTTCCATTCCCCCCAATCGAACCGCCCTACTTGAATCTCCCCCCGGCCTCCGGGCCTCGATTCTCACCGAGGAGCGCTTCGACGAAGGGACGATCGCGGGTGTGCCGGCGTTTCTTCAGAGATTCGTCTCCAAATGGGGGACGGCCGCTCGGAACGCGGCCGTAAGCAGTCCCGGGCTTCCCCTGAGCTCATATTCCGAGAGCCGTTCCCGACCCATCGAAGGATCGCTCGAGATGGAAGGCGTGACGTTCAACTACGATGAGAGGCGAGTCACCCCCGTTCGGGAGATCATGGCCACGACGGTGGTGGTCGTTTCGCCCGACGATTCCTTGATCAAGGCGACCAAGGTGATGCGGGACCACCGCGTCTCCGGTCTCCCCGTGGTCGACGCCACATCGAAAGTGGTCGGCGTCATCAGCGAGCGGGATGTGATCAAGGAGTTGCACCGCGCGGCCGGGCTCATGACCTACCGCGGGATCTTGGACCTCCTCTTGGCGTTCGACGGGAGCGAGGGGGCCGACCGGATCCAAACCTCGGTCCAGCGGCTGCATTCGGCCCACGTTCGGGACGTGATGTCCACCAAGGTCGTCCAAGTCGAGCCCGACTCCACATTGCAGGAGAGCTTGCGGCTCATGCGACAGTTCGGCATCAATCGCCTTCCCGTGGTCGAGCGGGGTCGGTTGGTAGGGATCGTGACCCGCGGGGACGTGCTCGCGGCGCTCGCGC
>JAKIVR010000063.1 GCA_022750455.1 Thermoplasmata archaeon
ACTCCACCGTGACGTACGGGATCAGCGTGTCGACGGGATCGCCGACCGTCATCCAGAACGTCGTGGTGAACGCCCAGGTGCCCCCTGCGAACTACTCGACGGTCATCAACTTCAGCGCGGCGTTCAACCAGATCTCGGTCACCAGCACCGGGACGCTGGCGAACGATTCGACGTTCCCGGAGCTGCCGAATGCCAGTGTGGGCCAGTTGTGGGCGCAGCTCGGACTCGACCTCGCGCACACGATCACCTTCGACGGCACGAACAGCGCCCTGACCGGCGCCTTGACGAGCTGGTTGAACAGCTCCGGTCCGTTCTTCCCGGCCGCCCAGGCCGGCTTTGAACTGAACGGCACGACGTTCGGCCCGGCCACGAACGCGGTCATGAGCCCCGTGACGATCCCGTCGTCCGTCCTCGGCCTGACGAGCTCGAGCGGCCTCACCCTCGGCTGGTCGCAGAAGTTCAACTCGACGTCCGCGCTCCCGAACGGCGGCGCCGGCCACACCTACACGATCTCGTTCAACTTCAAACACCCGGTCGGCGCCGAGTCGGTCAACTACACGGTCGACCTCCCGGCGGGCTACGCCTTGGCGGCGGACACCCAGAAGCCGACGTCCACCGACTTCGTCCCGCAGGGACCCGGTGGCACGTGGACCAAGTTCACGATGGTGTCGAAGGCCGTCGCCCCGGGCCAGCCGGTCTGGGGGAACGCGAACCTCACGGTCGTGAAGTACTCCGGGATCACCGCGATCGTCAACGCCTCGGTGGCCAACTTCGCCTTCTCGCAACTGAACGTGGTGAACTCCACTCGGAACAACTACACGGTCGTCGTCGGGCAGGGACAGAACGTCACCTTCTCGGCGGAGAACTCGACGTTCCCGGATGGGACGAACGGGACCGCCTACAACTGGGACTTCGGGGACGGCAGCTATCAGAACATTAGCCAGTCGATCGGATACCACACGTTCACCTCGACCGGTGCGTTCGCGGGATCCGTCTGGGTGACCTCGTCGGGAGGCTCCAAGAGCCAGGCGAACTTCACGGTCTGGGTCGGGTCGGAGGATCCCCGCGCCTCGATCACCAGCAATGCGAGCGCGGCCGAGAAGAAGACCGTCAACGACGCACCGTACCTCCTGGTGAACTGGTCGACGACGCTGCAGTTCAACGTCACGAACAGCTCGGCGCCCCTCTACTCGGGCGCGACGTCGACCGGCGTGCTGTCGGACGCCGCGTGGACCCTGAGCCTGTATGAGTACAACAAGACCTGGAACTTCACCGCGAGCGCGGGCGTGAACGTGAACTCGAACGTCACGTACATCTTCTCCGGCGCCGGGCACTACCTGGCGAACGGGATCGTCGCGGGCACCGCCGTACCCTTGAACGGGTGGCAGTACAACCTGACGCTCGTCCTCTGGGACGGCCAGGGCCACAAGACGACGGCGACGCTGCCGATCCTCGTCCGGGACACGCAGAAGCCGGTCTCCGTGGTCACGCTGCAGAGCGCGAACGGCGACAACATCACGAGCTCGGGGGTCGTGGAGGCCGCGAACCACACCTCGTACGTGGCGTTCCTCTCCCAGTACTCGTATGACCCGCAGAACGGCTCCGTCGTGACGTTCTACTGGCACATCACCGACTCGGGGAACAGCTCGGTGAACCTCGACCGGAACCAGTCGGCCACGGCGCCGACGTACAAGAACCCCGGAAAGTGGACCGACTACCTGTCGCCCCAAGTGGACCCGTACACGGTGAACCTCACCATTACCGACCGCGCGGGCAACACGGCCTACCAGACCGCCCAGCTGACGGTCACGGTAAACACGTCGACCCGGCCGGTGCTGTCGGTCACGAACCTGACCGCCCCGACCACCATGGCCGGCGGGAGCACCTACACCATCTGGGCGAACGTGACGAACACCGTCGGGAAGAACTCCACGGCGAACGACGTCAGCGTGGCGTTCTACTTCCTCCAGCCGGATGGGACGGGCAGCCCGATCTACCTGCAACCCGCGAGCGCGGTCAAGTTCTTCGGGTACACGAGCGGGGTCGTCAACTCCACGGCGGCGGACGTCGGCTCCGTCCCGACGCTCGCCTACAACACGACGCTCCGGGCCGAGATCACCTTCTCGCCGGGCCGCACGGGATCGTACAGCCTGTACGTGAACGCGACGGCGACGAACGAGTTCGCGGGGAACTACGGACCGAACGTCGCGAGCCTACTGGTGACGTTGAACCCGAACCCGATCGTCCAGTATGAGATCGATGCGGCGATCATCGCGATCGCCATCGTGCTCATCGTCGTGGTCGTGCTGGTTCTGCGGCGGGGCAAGGGCGGCGGAATGCCGTTCGGCAAGTCGAAGTCGAGCTCGAGCCAGGACAAGGGCTCCTCCAAGAAGGACGACAAGAAGTCGGACGACGACGAATAGACCGTTCGAAACCTCTTCCACAGGGGGGCCGGGGCAACCCGGCCGCCCTCTAGTTCTCCCCGAAGATCTACGAACCCGCCGAAGGCTTCGCCCCGATAAGGAGGCCGGAGGGCGGCTCTACCCGTAGGGACCGACCTCGTCCAAGAGGTCGACGTGGGAGAGCATCATCCGGCGGCAGCAGTAGCGGGAGAGCCCGAGGCCCGTCAGGACCTCCCCGATCGGCTCCCCGCGTGTGGTGCGCTCCCGGAACTCATCCCAGTGCTGGCCGATGACCGCCCCGCAGGTGAAGCAGCGGACCGGGATCATCATCGTCATGGGATCGTCCTCCTCCGCCTCACCGGTACGACTTCTGTCGCCGCTTGCGGGCGCCGCGGCCGCCCGGTCGCTTGGGGAGCTTCCGGCGCGGGTCGTTCACCAGCAGGCTTCGATCGTAATGCTTGAACGAATCGGCGAGCTTCGCGTCCTTGAGCCAGAGCACGAGTCCCCGGGCGACCGCGGTGCGGGCCGCCGAGGCCTGTCCCATGACGCCGCCCCCTTCGATCTGGATCTCGATGTCGAGCGTTTTGGCCTTCTCGGGGGGGATCATCAACAGGGGTTCGCGGATCTTGTGTCGGGCCAGTGGCGGCTCATGGATCTCGAGAGGCAGGCGGTTCACCCAGACCCGGCCGGAGCCCTTGCGGATCGTGCAGCGGGCTACGGCGGCTTTGCGCTTGCCGCTGGATTGGATCAGGGCGGGGGTCTTCACAGCTTGGCCCCCAGAAGCTTGCAAATCTCCGCGAGCGACATCGGCTGAAGCAGGGCCGGATGGGGGCGTGCGCGCTCCAAGGAGACGGTCGCGTGGCCCGTGAACTCAGGGGGGACGCCGATGTAGACTTCGAGGCGGTCGAGCGCCTCCTTGCCGCGGGTTTTGAGGTGGGGGACCATGCCGCGGACGGCCCGGCGGAAGATCCGGTCCGGATATCGAGGATAGTGAGGTCCCGTACGCTTGGAGCCCCGAGCGCGGCGGGCGGTGTATTCGGCGATCACCGATTGCCGAGAGCCCGTGACGACGCTCCGTTCCGCGTTGACGACCACGACGTTCTCGCCCCGGAGGAGCTTCTGGGCGATCTCGCTCGCGGCCCGGCCGAGGACGAGGCCCGTGGCGTCGACGAGCAAGGGAGGCGGGGCCTCGGCGGCCGCCTTGCCCGATAGCTTCTCGACCACCTTGGCAGGGGCCTTGACAGGGGAGCCGGGAGCGTCAGACAATGATGCGGACCCCCGCCCCGTCGGGCTGGTTGTGGAGGAGCTCGTGGATGGTGATCGTTCGCCCGCCGGCCTTCGCCACCTTGGCGGCGGCGGTCCCCGACCAGCGGTACGCGGCGATCGTGAGGGGCTTGGAGAGCTCCCCATGGGAGAGAAGCTTCCCCGGGACGATGATGGTCTCCTTCGCCGAGGCGAGTCGCTCCAGGTCACCGACGTTGACCGGGGGGACGGAGTGCCGAGCTCGCGCGAGCCTCTCGGCCACCGCGGCCCAGATCGGGGCCTCGTGCCGGCGAGCGGCCTTGCGCAGTTCTATCAGCGTCCGGACTAGTTCCGGATCGCCTTTGACCATCGTGCGATCCATACGCGGGAGCGTCGAGCGACCCGGGCTCTCGATATAAGCGTTACCGAACGGCGACTTCCCGACCGACGAGCGCGGAGGTACCGTGGAGGCCCGCCCGTCTCCGTGGAGCCGGGGGAAGGAGGGTTCGGAGCCTAGACGTACTCGTGGGCCGCGTTCGGGCCCAGGGTGCCGAACGCCTCGAAACGGAACGTCTGCTTCAGGATATTCCCGAACGGGAAAAAGAGAATCCACGGAAGGACGTCGGGGCGACCCATCTTCACCAAGAAGTAGCCGAGGGGGACGGCCCGGATGACCAGGGCGATCGCGAGGAGCACGGCCGCGTACTCGAGCGCGGGCACCCCCAGGACGAGGATCAGGGCGGCGAGGAAGATGTACGCGAGGCTGCGCACCCCCGACCGGATGACCAACAGGAACCAGAACAGGACCCCAAGGCCGGCGAACTCGGGGGTGGCTCCGAACAACGACTCGTAGTGTTGGCCGTTCGCCATCCAGATGCCGCGGGCCCACCGGACGCGCTGGCGCCTCAGGTCGTCGTACGTGGCCGGGACGTCCTCATAGGCGAGCGCCCCGAACTCGATCCGGATCTCGAATCCGAGCCTCTGGAGGTGGATGGCGACCTCGGTGTCCTCCCCGTTCCACGGCACGTACCCCCCGATGTCGATCAGGTCCTGGCGCCGGAACGCCGAGAAGAGCCCGTCGATGACCTCCGCGGAGCGGGTCCCCATCTGGGCGGGGCGCAGCATGTAGTGCATCCAGGCGATCTCGAGGGCCCGGAGCTTCCAGGTCCATCCGGTCCGGCGCCTTGGATGGATCCCGCCCTGAACGCCCCCTACCTTCGGATCGGCAAAGTGGGGGATCATGGCGGCGAAGCCGGGGGTCTCGGAGATGATAGTGTCCCCGTCGCACCGCAGGACGATCTCCCCGGTCGCGATCGCGAGGGCGCCGTTGAGGGCGTTCGACTTGCCCCCGTGGGGCATATCGACGACCGTCCCCCGACAGTGGCGGAGCTGGGCGACGGCGCCCCGGGCCAGCTCGAGGGTCCGGTCCCTCGACCCATCGTTCCCCACGATGATCTCCACCGGGCCCGGATAGCGGGCCGCCGCGCGGTCGGCGGCCTGGATCACCTCGGCGATCAGCTCCTCCTCGTTGAACGCGGGGATGAGGATCGACACCGACGGGTGGTACTCCGTCACCGAAGGCCGGGGCCGGGAGCGCAGCCTCCGGAAGTACAGCGGACGGGCCAGCGCGCAGAATGTCGGGAGGGCGACCACCGGAAGCAGCAGGAGCAAGGTGAACGCGAACAGGACTCCCGCGATCCGGAGGAGATCGAGCGCCAGGAGGATGGCGACCGCCGAGAGCGCGACCGCGGCCATTCCAAGGAGGACGAATGTGCCCACCGCCGCCCGGTCCCGGGGGAACCGGGCCTCCACCGATTGCGGCTGGGGCAGGTAGAAGGCGCAGAACATCAGGAGCGCCAGGAACAGACCGCCGGTCAACGCCCGGACGAGGAGAGCGAGATCCCGTAGGGCGCTACCGGGGACCGTGAAGAACAGGGCGTCGAGGAGCAGCTCGACCCCCAGGTACATCAGGATCACCCCGAGGGCGAACCACCGACGGCATGGGGCGAATCCCTGGCGGTTCTCCACCAGGCCACTCGCCACGACGAAGGCGATCATCCCCGAGAGGTACATCGGAAAGATGTAATCCGGCACGACGAGCGTCTGCACGCTCACCGCGTAGACCCCCGGCCAGGGGAGAGGCCAGTAGAGCGCCGATCCGACGAGCCCCACCAGATGGTCGTACGCCCCGAACAACGGCCGATAGAAGATGAGCAGCCCCAGCGCCATCAGCGTGAACGTGCCAACGAGGATCGCGACGAACTCCCGGGCCCGCGGGAGCGCCACGGACGGGTGCCCCCCGGCCCCTCGCAGTCGGGCCACCCGAACCCCGTCCGCCGAATAGAGGTGGACGAGCGGGGCGGCGGACGGCTCGGTCGGCTTCTCGGTCGCGGGGTCTCCCGGGGCGGCGTCCTCGAGGGTCATTCGGAACAACCCGGAAGGCGGGTTCGCCGGACGGCGTCCGAGGGTATGGATCACGAAGTAGAGGAGGAGCCCCACGCCGATGCCGACCGGGATCCCGCCGAGGGGGACGTTGAGCTGGTGGAGGAACTGAGTGAGGGAGGCGACGACGGCGATCCCTCCCGAACCTTCCAAGACGTTCCCTCCCCCGCCGACCGGACGGTGGTGAGAGATGGGGAGCCTTAGGTGCTCCGACGCATCCGTCGGACCAGCGCGAACGTGACCCACGCCGCCGCGACCATGAAGACGGCGTCGACGAGCGCGGGTCGCACCAAGCTCCAGACGGGCGGAATCGGCCCGGGGCCGTTCGACTGAAGCGAGATGGGAACGACCATCGGGACGGCGTCGACGGTCACGTTCCCGTGCGAGGGGGTGGGGAAGGTGCCGGCCGGCGCGGTGACGTCGAAGGTGTACGTGCCGTTCGGCTCATCGAACCGGAGCGACGCCGTCGAGGAGTTGACGGTCGTGTCGGAGAGCCGGACCCGCCAGAGGGAGGTCGGCACGGGTCCGATCGTCGAGAACGTCACGAGGAACTTCGCTTCGAGGAACTGGAACCGTACCGTCACGTTCGCGCCCTCGACGTGGACCGTCCCGGATCCTGGGACCGGGATGTAGTCCGCCGTGTCGGGGATGACGAACGCCTCCGTACCGTTCGGGACCATCGCCGTCGTCCACGATCCCCGGGCGGGATCGGCCACGCCGTCCAATCGAACGGACCAGCTGAGGTTCGAGCCGAGGCCGGTCTCGATCCAGACGATCTGGTACAGCACCGGCGCGAACTGCACGATGACGGTGAGCGGGCCCCCGTCGACCGAGAAGCCGTCGCCGAGGGGGTGGGCGCGGTACCCTGGGATCGTCGCGGTCTGGTACCCGTAGCTCCCGTTGGACGCGGGCACGAGAAGAGTTGCCGCCGTCGAAAGGACGGTGACGTTCCGGACGGTGATCGACCACACCGATCCGAGGGGCAGTCCCGCCTCGGCGAAGGTGACCGGGAACGTCGGGGCGGGTGGCGTGAGGCGGATGAACGAGATCGGGATCGTGATCGGGGCGCCCTCCACGTCGAACGAGGAGTTCGTGGGAAGGGTGCGGTATCCCAGCACCCCCCCCACCAGGTAGGCGTAGATCACGAGGCTCCGTTCGAGCACCGAGTTGGTCGAGTTGTCGGAGGTGAGGGTGAGATTCTGGATCGGGATAGTGATCTCCCACGGGGTCCCGACGGGCAGCCCGGATTCCCGGAAGGTGACGGAGTAGCCGAGCGCGAAATGGGCGGTCTCGCGGAGACGTCCCTCCGGGGTGACCGTGACGTTCGCGGTCGTCCCGTTGTAGTGGCCTATGCCGTTGCCGAACCAGTGGATGAACACGTACCCCGGATGCGGCGTGGCGCTCAGCGGGACCGGCTCGCTCGCGTTCGTCCACGACGGGAACGAACGGATCGACCCTTCGGCCGGATTCGCGTTCGTGACGTTCAAGACGTATTGCTCCGCGAATGGGAACGTCACGTTCACCGGGTCGGCCCCGACGTGCACGACGGAGGGGGGGAGCGGTTCGTAGCGCGTGCCTGGATTGCTGACGGTGTGGTTGAACGGGAACGGGAGCGTGGTGACGGAGAGGTCGTACGACCCGGCGGGAACGAAGTCGAGGATCGTCGCGGTGCCGTTCGCGACGTGCGTCGCCCCACTCACATTGAGGAACCATCGAGTGGGCGCGGTCCCGGTGGTCCCCTTGGAGTAGTTGAGCGGCAGCCCCGACTCGGTGAACTGGAGGGGAACGCCGGGCGCAGCGAACCGCTCCAGCAGGGCGACCGTCTGGGGGGGCAGGCTCCAGTTCCCCGGGACCCCGCCGCGGAAGTACTCGGTGGTCGGGGCCGAGGTGATCGCCGCGACCGTCGGGATCCCGTCGACGCCCGGGACCGTGTGGCCGCTCCACTCCCACACCTCCGTCGGGGCGAGATAGTACGGCGTGAGGCCGTTGGAGCGAGGATTGACGGTGACCGCGGTCGACAGGTTCAGGTTCACCATCATCAGGTCGCTTCGCGAGTCGTCGAGGGCGTCCGCCGTCGCGACCGCATAGAGATTGTAGCCGAGGCTGGTGTTGTCGGACGGAGGCTTCTGCAGGTCGGTCGGGACCTGGAACTGGCTCGGGTAGGCGACCGATCCCAAATGGGTGAAGATCTGGGAATAGAGCGTGTAATCGGACCGCTGGCTCCCCGTGAGGTTGAACCACGAGTTGGACGTTCCCGAGACCGCCCCGTACAGGTCCACGTTCGCCTCATTCAGCGTGATCGCCTGCGTGATCTGGGCGGCGAAATCGAGGGCCCCGGGGAAGCCGACACTGAACGCGCTGTCTTGGTAGTGGTACAGCGCGGCCCCCAGCTCCGTCACGAAGAGAGGGACCGGACGGCAGGAGGGGCAGGCGGCGTGCGTCGTGGTGGCGATCGTGTTTCGGAGGAGAGTGATCTGGGCCGGTAGCCCGGCCGAGCCGGCGATCGTGCCGTAGAACTGCGCCACGCTCACGGCCGAGTGGTTCACCGTACCCGCGGGGTACGCGTGGAACGCCACGGCGCTCAGGTTCGGTCCGTCCACGGCGATGGTGGGATCGATCCAGCCGCTAGCGTTCCACAGGCTCCCGTCCGATCGGCCCGTGGCGGCGATCCCGATCACCTGGACCGCCGGGTCCACGAGGCGCATCGCCGTGGTGTAGTTGTCGACCTCCCACGCGTACTGGGTCGGGGTGATGTTCCGTTGCCCCACGCTATCGTTCCACCGCGTCCAGGGGACGTCCCAGTGCTCCCACAGCTCCGGCTCGTTCCCGATCTCCCAATAGTTCGGATGGAAGCCGAGCCCATTCTCGGTGTAGTTGACGATCTGGGCGGCGATCGTCGCATTGTCGATCTCGGCCGGGACCTGCATGATCGCCGAGCAGTGGATCGATTCGCACCACTGGACGAACTCCTGCTCGGTCGTGACGGCTACCGTCGGCGTGGAGTTCCCCGACACGTTGTAGAGGGTGTTGGTCAAGGGGTCGTACTCGTCCCCCCCATTCCCCCCTGGCCAGACGATGATCTGGGTCGGGGTCGCGTTCACCAGCTCGCCTTCTAAGGGGAGGAGGTGGGCGCGCGGGCTCACCGTCGTCCCCCAGAACTGGTTCGAGAGGTGGATCGGAGTGTTCCCGGTCACGGTGAGATTCACGGTCACCGTGGGCGCGGTCGATCCGGCGATCCGGGCACCGGCGACGGAGCTCCCGGAGGAGAGGGAGGGGGCGGCGGGGGCCGCGGGGTTCGGAAGCGCGGGGAGGAGCAAGAGCGCGATCAGTACGACCGCGCCCCACGATCCGAACGGTATCCCAGGGCGAGCCATCGAGCGATCCCTTCGTGGTTTGAGGCGGCTGCCGGTATGTAAGCCCTTACGGGAGGTTGGGATGGAGAGGCGTACGACCCGTCGTTCCCTCGTCGAGCCGAGGCGGTCCCCGACGAACCGGGACCGTTTCCTCACGGCGAGAACGGTTAAATAGCGCACGTCGCCATCCGCCCTCGAGGATTGGGCATGCGCAAGTTCCTGACGGAGCTCCGTGGAAAGACTGTGATGACGAACGATGGGCAGATCATCGGTTCCATCGAGAACTTCGTCGTCGATACGACCACGGGCGGCATCGCCCATGTGCTCGTCACCCCGAACGAGGACGTCGAGCCTCGCCTGTTCCAGACCGATGCGTCCGGCCGGCTCGTGCTCCCCTTCAAGAGCATGCGCGCGGTCAAGGACGTCGTCGTGATGGAGCTTGGCAAGTAACGCGGTCCCTCGGCCGCTCCTTTCGATCGTCATCACCGTCCGGAACGAAGAGCGGCACATCGCCGCCCTGCTCGAAAGCCTCCGGGTCCAGGAGCCACCGTTCGAGATCCTTCTCGTCGACGCGAACTCTCAGGACCGCACGGTCGAGCTCGTGCGAGCGTTCCAGACGAACTCTCCCGGCCTCCTGCAGCTGATCGAACGACCCGGTTCCCGGGGGATCGGCCGGAACGTCGGCGTCGACGCGGCCCGGGGCGAGGCCGTCGTGTTCATCGACGGCGATTGCGAGGCCGACCCGAACTGGCTCGGGGTCGTCCGGCACGGTCTGACGACTTCCGACGTCGTCGCGGGACGCACCGTGACCGTGGGACCTCCCCGGTACCAAGCTCTGGAGCGCGTCGAGCTGTATCAGTTGGGGAACGATGTCACCTACCCGTCGTGCAACCTCGCCTATCCCCGCGAGCTGTTCCGGCGTCTCGGCGGGTTCGATCCCCGCTTCATCACCGCCGAGGACATCGATCTGAACCTACGGGCGGTCCGGGCGGGGGCTCGGCTGAGGTACCTGCCCGAGGCGATGGTCCGGCACCATGTCCGACCGACGATGGTCCGGTTCTTGATCCAGGCGTTCTGGAACGGCTACGGCCGCAAGCAGCTCACCGAGAAGCACGGGGCGCTCTGGGGCAACTACCGCGTACGACGGCTGGTGGAGGGTCAGCGGAGGCCCCTCGCGTGGTTCCGACTGGCCGGAGCTCTCGCCGGATACGCCAC
>JAKIVR010000064.1 GCA_022750455.1 Thermoplasmata archaeon
CCAGGCGGCGCGGCCGTCGACGACCAGCAACTTCGCGAGCCGCCGGGCCTCGGCCGGCTTCAGGCCGGCCGCGATCAGTTCGGAGGCGGCGACCGCCGGGCCCTCCTTCATCCAGCGTTGGAAGAGGCGGATCACCGAGCGGCTCACGTGACCGGGCCATCCGGGGGAATCCGGAGGCTGCAGTCGGGTGTAGAGCCGCCCGGCGCCCGATCCGGCTCGTGGCCCGGCGGCGCTGCCGGCGTTCGGGTCGGGGGCCCAACCGGGATCGGCGCTGCGTTCCCGTCCTTCCCGCAATCCGCACCGCGGGTTGACCCCGACCCCCATCACATATTCGACGAGCTCCCGACGCTCCGCGCTGGTGAGGGGGAGCAGGGCGGCGGATCGGAGGTGGGCGTGGTACCCGCGCCCTCCGGAGAACGCCAGGAGCATCTCGGCCGGGTTGATCCCGAAGTCGCGGACGAGGAACTCGTCGAGCAGCATGACGAACTTCTCCTTCACGAGGGCGAGCTGCTCCGGGTATCCGAGCGCTTCGGCCCCCCGCAGATGGTCGGCGTCGAGGTCGAAGATCACGTCGGCCCCGAGCCATCCTTTCCGGGCCATCTGGGCGTGGTCGGGCCGCTCGTAGTACGCCGTCGAATAGTACAGATGTCGCGGAACCTCCCGTTCGACGAACGAGCGGAATCCGGCGGCTTGGTCGAACGCCATGTGCCGGCGCATCCCCAGCACGGAGCCGAAGGAGAAGGCGGCGAACTCCCGGCGCGCGAATTGAAGCGGCGGTTCGGGGGGGATCGCCCGGTAGTACCGCTGGAACTCGCCCCGGACGAACGCCGAATCCGCCGGGGAGAGCGGAACGTCCTTGCTCATGGTTCTTCTTCGGGGAGACGAACGGGGCCGGTCAGCTCCTCGTACGTGTCCTCGCGCCGGCCATGGATGAGCTGGCGGAAGATCGTCGAGTGCTCGCTCCCCTGGAGGAGGAGGATGACCGCGCGCGAGGCGCGGTCCATCTGCCGTTCATCGCCGATGATGGCGACGGTCGTGCCGTACACGCTCAAGGAGCATCCCGACAGCTCCTCGATCCGTTCCCGGGCCCGGCCCTTGACCCCAATGATCCGGGAGCGGAGACGTCGCATGGCATCGTTGCTGCGGTGCCGGGTGACCGCTTTCATGTCGATGACCGACAGGTACGTCCCCGGCTTGAGGAGTCGGAAGGCCCGTCGGGGAGAGAAGCCACGCCCGATCGCCTGCACGATGTCGCGTCCGGTCAGCACCGCCCCGGGGTCTCCGGTCTCCGGCGAGGCGATCCGGACGGCGCCCTCGTCCTCGTCGATGTGGAGGCTGACGCCGACGCGCTGCTCGATCTCCCGCATGGTCGTCCCGCCGGATCCGATCAGCACGGCCAAACGATCCTCGGGAATTCGCGCGTACAGTACGGGCATGGGGGTCAGGACCTCCGGGGGGCGAGTCGTGCCCCCCCAATAGCGTCCCACGCCGGGAGAAATGGAGCCTCGACCCCGAGGCGCTCGAAGTACTTGGCGAAGTTTCGAACGTCCCGGTCGAGGAGCTCGAGCGCCTGGGGATGGTCGCGGGGCACGGCTTGGGCGACGTCGATGATGATGGGTGCCTCATCCAACCAGAGCACGTTGTACGGGGAGAGATCCCCGTGCACGTACTTCGCCTCGGTGAGCATGAGCCGGATCTGCTCGAGGATCGCCGCCCAGGCGCCGGTCGGGTCCGCCATCACCGCGTCGTGCATCTTCGGGGCCGGGCGCCCCTCGCCATCGCCGACGTAGTCCATCGCGAGGACGTTCCGGTCATATCCGTACGGGACGGGGACCTGGACCCCGGCGTCGTGGAACCGTCCGAGGATCGTGTGCTCCCGACGGGTCCAGGCGGTCACGAGCTGACCGAAGTTACGCGCGCTCGCCTCCTGTCGGAAGCTCTCCATGACGTGCGCGGGGAGGGAGCGGAAGATCGAATTGCCGATCCGGTACACCTTCACCGCCCGGTACCCGCCGGCGCCGCTGGCGCGGAACACCCCGCCTTCCTTCCCGGTGGCGACGGGATAGTCGAGCGTGTCAAAGAGCCCGCGCGTGACGAGACGTCCGACCGCGAGCAGCGTGGCGTGGTCGAAGAACTCGTCCTGGAGCTTCGAGTTCTGTCGTTCCCGGCGGCGCTCCTCGTAGCGCTCCTTGCCGGGAGGGAAGACGACGTCTGCGGGGCGGGGCATCGAGGGGTGGACCGTGGGGCCCGATTTAAGGGAGGTCGGCGCCGCGGGAGGCGGCGGAGAAGTGGTGCCGGCGAAAGGACCCCCTTTTATCGAGCGCGGGGCTGTTTTCTCTGGATGTCGCGAATTCCCGTACCCCCGGCCTCGACGCCGGCTCCCGTCGCGCCCGCGGTCCTCCCGACGCCGTTGTTCGGGAGTTCGTTCGATCACCCGCTCGGGTTCGACCAACTGTTCCAAGGCGTTCGTACGGCGGTACGCCATCACCTGCACCGGGCCCGATGGGGACTCGGACTTGGTCTGGCCCCCCTGCCTCCCGAGATCGGCGCGTACTGGCCGCTCACGGGCAACATGATCGTCCTGAACGAGGCGCACGTCCGGGCGATGCGGGAGAGCGCGTCCCCGCAGGAGTTCAACGCGTTCGTGTTCGTCGTGCTCGCCCACGAGTACCTCCACGCCCTCGGATACCTCGACGAGCGGGAGGTCCGGGACGTGACCGCGGAGGTCGCCCTCGCGACCTTCGGCCCGCATCACCTCGTGACCGAGGTCGCGAGCACGGACCTGTGGCAGCGGTTCCCGTTCCTGCGGCAGGCCGTCTCGGAGCGCCGGGACGGGCTGACGATCGTCCCCTCGTTCGACCGGGACGCGACGGCAACGTACATCCGCTAGCGGGGGAACGCCTCGGCGGAGGCGGAGCGTGGGCACCCCCGTACCACCGATCGATGAGAGTCTCTTGCGAGGCTTCGCCTTCACGTGCCGCCCGGAGTGTGGGCTCTGCTGCTACGCCACCCCCGCGGTCGACGTGGACGAACGACGTCGACTGCTCACGCTCGATGCGGCGACCCCGTTCGAGACCGAGGACGGAGCGTGGGACCAGATCGGGGCCCGTCCGGACGGCGGGGCCTGCCATTTCCTGACCGACGCCAAATGCCGCGCGTACGGTCTCCGTCCGTTCCCGTGCCGAACGTACCCGATCCACGTTCACGTCGGGACTCGACCCCAGGCGACGCTGGTGCTCGCCTGCCCGGGGCTGTCGCTGGCCCCGTTGGATGCGTGGTCGGCTCGACCGGCGGCCGGCCCCCCGCGCGGGCTGGAGGTGGAGCTGGCGGCGGCTCGCACGGAGTACCTGTCGGTCCCGGTCAACTCGTGGATCGATGAAGGTCGACGGTCCGAACGGATGCTGCTGAAGCGGCTGGCGCGGCGCGGCGGGGCGATCGAGCCGGAGTTGGTCCGCGATTCTCTCCGAAACTCCCCTCTCGCGATCGATCTGGAGGGCGGAGTCCGCCTGCCCCCACCCGGACCTGAGACGCCGATCTCCGAGCTGCCGTTGTTCGAGGACGAGCGGCTCGGGATCGTCGTTCTGCGGGGCAACGAGGAGGACGAGTACGAGCTCCTGAAGGTCCGAGAGACCGGCGGAGCCCCGGAGAGCCTCGGCCAGTTCCCTGCGATCGAACCGGTTCCGTCGCTCGACCCGGCGGCCCTCCGACGGCTCACCGGATACCTCGCGTACCTGCTGGACCGGGATGCGTTCCTCTGGAGCACCTACCAGGAGCTTCGCACCGGCGCCCCGGAGCCGCTCGCGGCGGGGCTCGCCTCGTTGCGGGACGCCACCGCGAACGAGGTCGTGGTCCGGGCGTCGGTCCGCGCTCGTCTGCGGGGCGGCGACGGGATCCGGCTCACGGTGGAGGACCTGGACCGGGGGATCCGGGCGATGGATGGCGACCTCCTGGACCGGCCCACGATGGGTCGCGTCCTGTGATCGTTCGGACGCCCGTTCGAACTCAGAGACCCGGCGGCCGCCCGCCGTGTCCCGTGGAGCGCCGGTGACCCTCTTCGACCAGGCTCTTCAGTAGAGCGGCCGGACGACCCCAGATCGTGACGTGGCGGATGGCGCCGGCGGCCGCCCCGGGCCCGATCTCGACGATCGATCCACGTTCCCGATAGACGAAGGATCGCAGCGGAGTTCCCCGCCGTCGTGCCAACAGGTTCCGGGTGGCCACTGGGGCCTCCGCCATCGCGGCCTGCGCCGTGGCCGGGACGACCAATCCGGTCGACCGGTCGCGAAACTCCGCCACGTCCCCGATGGCGAACACTCCCGGCCGGTCGACGACTTCCAAGTTCTCCGTGACCTTCAACCGGCCGGCCGAGCCGTGCTCCGCCGCGACCGTCCGAACGACCTCGGGCGCCCTCACCCCGGCGGCCCACACCGCCACGTCGAACGAGAGCGACGTTCCGTCCTGGAGCGTCAGCTGGCGAGGGTCCACCCGCTGCACGTTGTTTCCCTCGTTCAACCGAACGCGCGCCCTCCGCAGGAGGCGGCGGGCGTGCGTCACGAGCCCCTCGGGCAATCCCGCCAACAGCGGAAGCGCTCCGACGACCAGAGTGACATCGGGGTCCGGGACCCGAAGGCCCAAGGCGGCGCTCCAGTCCGCGCTCGCGATCTCGGCGGCGACCTCCGTCCCGGTCGAGCCTCCCCCGATCACGACGATCTTCAGGGGCGACCCACTCGATCGGGCGGCGAGTTCGAACGCCGACCGGAGGTCGAGGGCCAACAGTCGAGCCGCCTCCCATCCGTAAACGAGCCGACAGTTCGCCTCGGCACCCGGGACCCCGTAGTACGCCGGCACGCTCCCGAGGCAGATCATCAGCTGGCTGTACGGCAGCGGTCCCGAATCGAGCGAGACGATCCGGGATTCCAGGTCGATCTTCTCGACGGTCCCGGTACGAAGTACTTGCTCGTGCCCCTCCAGGAACTCTCGGAGCGGGGCGCCCCACCGGGCGGGAGCGTCGGACCCGGCGATCTGGTCGAGCTTGTACAGTTCCGTCTGGAAGAAGTGGGTCGGGTGGCGATCGACCAGTACGCAGGGGATCCGCCCGCGTCCCCGACGGTGCACCTCGTGCCACACCGCGATGCCGGCGTACCCGGCCCCGAGGATAACGACGGGATCCCCGGACGATCTCGCCGCGGTCATGTCGCCGCGTTCAGGGGGGTCCCCGACTTCGGGGCCCACGGCTCCATCGTCGCGCGGACGTGGTTGTCCGGTACGAGGCTCGAGACGATCCGTACGATCCGCCCGTCCGGTCCGATCAAGAACGTCACCCGGCGCGCGCGGTGCTGGCCCTTGGCGAGGACCCCGTAGCGGCGGGCGAGACTGGCGTCCGGGTCCGGGATCAACGGGAACGGAAGCCCCTCCACACGGGCGAACTCCACTTGCACCCCGCGGGGGTCCGTGCTGGCCCCGACGATGGAGATCCCCCGGTTCTGGAGCTCGGTCATGGCGTCGCGGAACGACCGCGACTCCCGCGTGCAGCCGAGCGTACCACACTCCGGGAAGAAGTACAGGGCCAGGGATCGGCCCTCGAACTGGCTCAGCGCCAACCGCGATCCATCGGCGGCGATCGTGTCGAACGAGGGGGCGCGATCCCCCGGACGCAGCGGTCGCCCCAGTCCTCCTTCGGTGACGGTGTCCGGACCGGCGGGCGCGGCGCGGCGCAGCACATGCCGGAAGAGGAACGTCGCCGGCACGAACGCGATCCAGACGTACTCGCCGTAGTGAGGGTTGACGAACGCCACCGCGATCGAGATGGCGAAGATCGTCGGGCTCGCCATCAGCTGGTACTGCAGGTACCGGATCTCGGTGGCATCCATGTGCGGATTGACGAGCCGTCGCTCGGAGGAGGCGTACCACCAGATCCCCGCGAGGAGAAGTCCGGCGCAGGCTCCGATCGCGGCAAAGAACGCCACCGCCTGCACCGCCGAGGTCGGCGTGCTGGAGAGGAACGCGATCAGGAACGTCAGGGCGAGGGGCTGGAGCGCGACGAGCATCAGGAGGAAGATGTTGAGCTGGACCAGCGTCCGGTCCCAGCGGCGGAGGTACGAGAAGACGAGATGGTGCGAGTTCCAGAACGACCCGATGATAATGAAGGCGAGGATGAACGAGATGATGGAGGTCTCGTCGGTGCTGAGCACCATCCAGAAAGAGGTGGACGGAGGCGTGCCCAATGCCGGCAGGGCGATCGTCAGTACGAGGAGCGTCATGGCGAAGGCGAAGACGCCATCGCTCAGGGCGAGGATCCGGCTGAGATCGGTCCCGCGGTTCTCCCACGGCGGGACGTACCTCTCCACCACCTCTTCGTCGTCGAGCATCGTCGGGGCCTCCAAGATTCCGTTCGGGTCTTAACAGTGAGCGGGGAAGTCACCGCGGCGTTAAATGGACCCACCGGGTAACTGACCCATGGCAGCAACTCGTCGGTCCGTGGCCGTCTGGGAGCACGATCTCGCGAAAGGAAATGGACACTTCACTGTCGACAGCGGGGCGTTCCCGTCCCAACCGGTCTCGTGGGCCGCGCGGACGGAAGCGTCTGGCGGCAAGACGAGCCCCGAGGAGCTCCTCGCGGCCGCCCAGGCCTCCTGCCTGTCGATGGCGCTCGCCGCCGGTCTCGGGCGGGCGGGCAAGCCCCCCGAGCGGTTGACCGTCGCCGCGTCGTGCACGATCGACAAGGTCGGCGACGGCTGGAAGGTCACCACCATGGAGATCCACGTGACCGGGAAGGTCCCGGGGATCACGTCCGCCGAGTTCGCCGAGGCGGCGAAGAAGGCCGGCGAAGGCTGCCCGATCTCGGGGGCCTTGAAGGGGAACGTCGCGACCCAGGTGACCGCGGCTCTCGACGCCTAGCGGGCGGCGGTTCGGCGGCGTCTCGCCGCCAGCACCAGCGCGATCCCGACGGCGGCGACGCCGACGAGGAGGCCGAGCGTCAGCTCGGAGGCCGAGAGGCCACTGGAGGGTGCGACCCCGATATGCGCCGGAACCGGGAGAGCTTGGAGGACGACGTTCACCGTCAGCGACTGCCCGGCCGGCACCGTCACGTTCTCGGCGAACGGGGCGTACCCCGGGTCCGTCGCTGTCAGCAGGTACGTTCCGGGGGCGAGCCGGAGCGAGTAGTTTCCGTTCACGATCGGGACGCTCTGGTTCGCGCCGAGCACCAGCTGGGCGGTCCCGGGCGCGACGACGCCCGACAGGATCCCGGGGAGGAGACCGAACGTCGAGTTGACCGAGACGCTCTTTCCGTCGACGATCGCGGCCCCGGAGGCGAGTGAGGGTGCGTACTCATCGCCGGCGGCGATCGAATACGGGTACGACCCGTTGGGCACCACCAGCGTCTGCGAAGGGTCCGTCGAGCTGAGGTTCTGGCCCCGTACAGTGACCTGCCAGTATACGTCGGGGGGAAGTCCGACCGCCCGGAAGGTGACGGTGTACTGCACGACGCTCCACGACACGAGCTGGGTGAGGTTGGAGCCATCGACCGTCAGGAGGGACGATCGGGGCAGCGCGGAGAAACCGGCGATCCCGAGGACCGAGTACTGGTACGAGCCGTTCGGCAGTACCAAGTGGATCAAGGGGCTGCCGGAGGGGATCGCCGTCCCGTCGAACTCCAACGTCCACACCGTCCCGGCGGGGAGGCCGGTCTCGACGATGGAGGCGGTGTACGTGACCTGGGTCCAGTTGATCGTGAGGTTCACGTTCGCCCCGTCGACGTCGATGGTGCCGGAGGGGGGATTCGGTTGCCAGCCCGGGACCGATTCCACGTGGAACTGGATTTCCCCGTTCTCGGAGAAGCTCGAGACGTTCGTCGTCGAGCTCGAGAGCCGGGTCCCATTGACGGTGATGTTCCAGCCGGTTCCGGCCGGGAGGCCGTCCTCCGTGAACGTCACCACGAACACCCCGTGTTGCCAGTGGATGACGAGCTCCTGGTCGGCTTGCGCCACCTCGATCGTACCGGACGCCGGAGAGGAGCGCCAGCCCGAGACCCCTCCGACCGTGAACGGGTACGTCCCGTTCGCTTCCACGAGCGAGATGGCGCCGGAGGGGGTCGTCGTGAGCAGCGTCCCCGCAACCGTGATCGACCAGGCGTCGACCCCCGTGAGCCCTTCGGACGAGATCGTGGTCAGGAACGTCTCGGCGGCTGTGAGGTCGATCGCCAGGTATCCCCCGGCGAGCAGCGTTCCCGTGCCGGTGGCGTAGACCAGTCCTCCGACCTCCACGTCAAAACGGTACGTCCCAGGAGCGAGGGTCAGGTTGATCGGACCCCCGTGGAACGCCATCGAGGTGGTCCCGTTGATCGAGAGATTCCCGGAGGAGAGCGACGTGCTCAGATTCACGAACGAGCTGAAGCTTCGGTCGTAGACGAGACCCAACGACCCGGCGCCGAAGGTGTCGTGCAGTGTGAGATGAGCTCCGAGCGATCCGTTGAGGTCGTTGACGGAGTTCGCGACGTTGATCTGCGAGATCCCCTCCGCAGTATCCTCGCCGTAGGCGTAGGCGTTGGGAATGCTCTCGTAGTTGACCCCGTCCCAGTACTCAAGGCTGAATTTCGCATTCATCTGGGTCGCGATCGTCTGGCTTCCGCTGCCCGGGCCGCCCAACACCCATTCCGCATCGTACGGAAGGCCGAGCCCCGTGGTCTGGGTGCCATCCACGCGGAACAGCGCCGAGGAGACGCCCTTCGCGAATGGGAAGGAGGCGTTGTCGTACCACTGCCAGCCGTATCCGTCCTCGTACCCGAACGCGACGTACGGAGTCCCGGCGACGACGGAGGCGTGGACTCGGACCTGGATGATCGAAGGATACGTCAGGTCCACGTTGTTCCCGGCCTGCCCGAGCGGCGCATTGTCCTCATAGAAGTTGTAGCCGCCGCCGTCGTAGACGGTCCCGTTGCCTTGGACGGAGGAGCTGTCCATCGCGCCGCTCCCGGACGAGAAGTTCCAGATGTTGTTGATCATCTGGAAGTTGTTGTCCGAGGAGTCGAGGGAGACCACGTTCTGGATCCAGAACTGGTACGGCGTGCCGGCGACCGTGAAGGTGACGATCACGTTGAGCTGGAGGGAGAGGGCCGTGTCGGGGAAGCCGTAGTCGGCCAACGTCGTGTCGTACGTGGACAGTTGGGAGATGTCCGCGATCCCAATGAAATCGGACGTCGTGTACGGGGTCGAGGTGCCCGTACCGGTCATCCCGATATCGGAGATGCCCGTGGGGGCCGGTTCATCGACGGTATTGCCCGGGACCGGGGGGGTGGGAGGCGCCCGACCCGGCGGCGAGACGAAGACGCGAGAGTTCGGGCCAAATCGGGCCGGAGGCGACCCCCGGGGGGTCAGGATCCCTGCGTGCGGGGCGCCCGAGGCGGCGGAAGCTCCCCGGGCGGCTCCCAGGGAGGACGGGAGCAGCAGGACTAGAATCAGCAGCAGGACCCCGGTTACGAGTGCCCCTCGGAGAGGCATGGCGAGGAATGAAGGCGGGCGGTGGCAAATATCCCTTCCCTCCGAGAGGGGAGGCGATCGACCCTATCGGAAGTGACGGCTGACGGCCACGAGATAGACGATCAGAATCGCCTCCACGACGGTGTGGAGCGAGAGGTACGTTCCCGACGCGAGGTTCAGGACCAATAGGACGATCAACACGATCAAGGCGAGCGCCAGGGCCCACATCTCGAGCTCCCAGAGCGAGCGGGCGATCACCAAGAGGACGATCCCGAGGAGGAAGAGGACGAGCCCGGAGATCAAGATCGAGTGGAAATAGAGCACCCCGAAGTCGGTGCTCGCTCCCACCAAGGCGAATCCCGCCCCGATGATGAGAAGGAACACGCCCACGATCAGTTCGACCAGGCCGAACAGCCCGATCAGCACCGCGATGATCGCCACGCCCAGCGGTCGGCTACTGTACGAGCCGGAGGCGGAGGACATGCCCCCCCATTCCGACCATCAGTTAAATCGGTGCGGGCGGGGTCGCCCCGCTCGTCGGGGCGAACGCCGCCCCGGGCGGTATGGCTTATCAACCCCTCCGCGAGTACGGGGTCGACCAGGTGTCTGTGACGGATTCCACGTTTGCGGTCGGGGCGATCATCGCGATGGCCGGCGGCGTCATCATGGCGTTCGAAGTCGTCCACCCGGGGGCGTTCCTTCTCATCCCGGGATCCATCCTCCTCGCCGGGGGCCTCCTCTACATCGCCTTGCCCGACTTCCTCACCACGACACCGTATGGGCCTCTCGTCATCGCATTGGTAGCCGTCATCGCCACGGCCGCGACCATCCCACTGTACAAGCGCTGGGGAAAGGTCCACCTCCCGATGACGACGATGCCCCAGTCGTTGGCCGGGAAGCAAGGATTGGTCATCGCCTCCGTCGATGCGACCAGCCTCAGAGGCAAGGTTCGCGTCGGGTCGGAGATCTGGTCCGCCCGGTCGGACGCGCCCATCCCGGCGGGTGCCACCGTGAAGGTTCTGGGCGGATCGGGTGTGAGCCTCCGGGTGGCTCTCGTCGCCGAGGAAAACGCCGCAAGTTAAGGAGAGTTAGACGATGGATCTCACTGGTGTGTACGTCGCCCTCGGC
>JAKIVR010000065.1 GCA_022750455.1 Thermoplasmata archaeon
GAGATGGTGGCGGTCGGCGCGATTAGGGCGATCGCGTTCACTTTCCGGGGGGAGAGTTCCATGTTCTCGACCTTGACGATGTCCTTCCAGCCCATCTTCTGGCTCCGGACATGGAGAGCCACCGAGATGGTCGAGTCCTTGTCGATCTCGTCGATCCCAAGGATCTTCAGCACGTCCAAGGAGACCCCGTTGCCGACGTGGTCGATGACCGTTCCGTTCCGGATCGGCGAGATCTTGACCTCGCGGGTCGCGGCCGGGGGCGTCATTTGGCGCTCCCTTTCAGCAACAGAGCGAGCAGGGCCATCCGCACCGGGACCGCCTGGAACGCCTGCCGGAAGTACGCGGCGTGCGGCGTGGCATCGACCTCGGGAGCGATCTCGACCGTCCGAGGGAGCGGATGCATCACGATGAGACGGGGCTTGGCCTTGGCCAAGAGGGCCAAGTCCACCCGGTACGACCCGACGACCTTCGCGTACTCCGCATCGTCCCCAAATCGCTCCCGTTGGATGCGGGTGACGTACAACACGTCCGCGTCCCGGACCGCCTGGGGGAGCGGCATTTCGTCCACGACCTTGGCGCCCAACTCGTCGAGCTGCGTCCGTACCTCCTCGGGCAGGCGAAGCGTCGGGGGGGAGACGAGCACGATCTGGCTGCCGAACAAGGCGAGAGCGTACGCCAAGGAGTGCACGGTGCGACCGTGCCGCAAGTCGCCCAGAAGGACCACCTTCAGCCCGCTGAGCGTCCCGCACGCTTCGAGGATCGTGGCGAGGTCCAAGAGGGTCTGGGTCGGGTGCTGGCCCGCCCCGTCCCCGGCGTTCACGACGGGCCGCTCGGAGACCTTCGCGGCGAGCCGGGCGGCGCCTTCGTTCGGGTGCCGGAGGACGACCGCATCGCCGTACTGCGAGATCATTCGGATGGTGTCGTGCAGGGTCTCGCCTTTGCGCACGGAGGTCGACGCCGGGTCCGCGATGGTGATCGTTCGGCCGCCGAGCCGTTGCATCGCCGAGTCGAACGAGAGCCGGGTCCGGGTGGACGGTTCGAAGAACGCGAGGACCAGGATCTTGCCTTCGAGCAGCGTGGAGCTCTTGCGGCCCTCCGCGTAGGGGATCATCCGCTTCGAGGCGGCGAGCACCTCCTCGATGTCATCGCGGGAGAGGTCGCGCACAGCGATGACGTCGCGGCCGAGAAGACTCATCTGGCGCACGACAAGGCCGGGGGGTTTAATTCTTCCGGGGCGGGCCGAGGCCGATTCGCGTCTCTCGGGAGAGCGCAACGGCTATCGCTCCGTTCCGACCGGCGCTCGCTGTGGCCTCCGACCGAAGTCGGCTCGTCGTGGCTGGGCTGTTCGCGACGCTCGTGGTGATCTGGGGGCTTAACTATCTCGCAGTTCGTTGGGGTCTCTCGGTCGCTCCCCCGCTGTGGCTGGCCCTGATCCGCGCCGCTCTCGGAGCCGCCACGGTTGGGGCCTGGCTGGCGACGACGGGACGTTTCGGCCAATTGGACCGACGGGGGATTCGGGATGCGTTGCTCGTCGGAATTCCGAACACCGCCCTGTTCTTTGGGTTGTGGTTTGCCGGGGCCGTCGCCGTCCCTCCGGGTCAGGTGGCCGTCTTGGTCTACACCTTCCCCCTGTGGGTGGTCCTGGTCTCGGCGCTCGGCCTTCACTACCGGTTGCGGGGGATCGAGATCCTATGCCTGCTCACCGGATTCGCCGGGGTGGCGCTGGTCGCGCAGCCGTGGGGCACGGCCGGGGGTGTGATCGCACCGTGGGCCATCGGGATGCTGCTCGCGGGCGCGATCTTCTGGGCGATCGGAACCGTCCTGTTCAAGCTGCGTTTCCACGGGCCGTCGGTGCACGAGGCGAACTTCTTCCAGCTCGTCGGGGGGAGCGCCGCTCTCGCGGTGGCCGCGATCGCCCTCGAGGCGGCCCCCACGACGGCGTCGGAGACGTTGGTCGGGTCGTCTCTGTGGTTGGGAGTGCTCGGGACCGGACTGGCGTACGGGATCTGGTACGAACTCCTGGATCGATATCGCGCCACCACGCTCAGCGTCTACGTCTTCCTGGTCCCGCTGGTGGCCCTCGTCGCGTCCGTCCTCCTCCTCGGGGAGACGCTGAACGCGGTCCAACTGGTGGGCGTGGCCCTGGTCCTGGCGAGCATCTACGGAACGGGGGTCGTCTCCGCGCGGGTCCAAGGGCCACCGATCGCCCCGGCCACAGCTCCTTAACCGCGGCCGGCCCCTCCGCCCTCAGATTGAAGTAACTCGACTTGCCGTGACATCTGGATAGTGGAGAAGATATCTCCGGTGCCCGTTTCCAGAACCGAAATGGCCCGGGTGTCACCCCGCCGTCACTCCTGGTCGGGCGCATTCGTCCAATTTCTCAAAGCCCATCCGATTCTCTGCCTCGCGATCCTGACTCCCGGGATCCCCGAGTACCTCTCCACTTCGAGTCCTTGGATTGCGCTCTTCGCCAATCCGATCGGCTTCTTCCTGAGTCTCGCGATCAACGTGGGTCAATACACCGCCGGCGCCCTTCTGATTCGGGAGGCGATGCTCCGGTGGGGAAAGGGGTGGGGGAGCGTCTTCCTCCTCGGTGCGGCGTACGCGATCACCGAAGAGGGTCTCGGGGACAATACGCTGTTCAATACGACCCACAACACGGATGGGGCGCTCGGCATCTACGGCCACTTCGTCGGTGTCAGCTGGGTCTGGGCCAATGGGGTCGTGCTGTTCCACGTGATCTATTCGATCGGTCTCCCGATCCTCCTCCTCGGACTCGCCTTGCCGGAGACCCGGGGACGTTCCCTCCTCGGCTCTCGGGGCATCCTCGCCTGCCTAGGCTCCCTCACCCTGGCTACGCTCGTCGAGACGCTGCTGGTCTGGAGTACGGACCACTTCTGGATGGGAACCGCTCTACTCCTCGGAAGCTTTGCCGCAATCGCCGTCTTGGTACTCCTCGCCTATCGGGTCCCCGCCGACTGGTGGCGACCTCGCGACGAGCGATCCACCCTCAGCTCGCGTCAGTGCCTCGGGCTCGGGCTCCTCCTCTTTCCGTCGACATTCATTCTCGAATACGGGTTCACTGCGACGGCCGTCCCCGCGGGGGCGATCATTCTCGCCTGCCTGGCACTTACCGGGATCTTCCTGGAGATCCTCCGCCGGGGAATCGGTCGACGGGAGAATGAGTACTTGCTCGTCAACCTCGCGTTCGGTTTCCTGATCTGGCAGGCGGCGTTCGGGTTGCTTTTGACGATCCTCCTCCCGTACACGATTCCACTGATCCTCATCACGATCTATTTCTGCCTCCAGCTCCGACGGGCGTACTCCCCTCGGTCTACCTCTCCGGGGCTTGCGCCTACGATCTCGGCGGGGTGATTTCGCCGTCCACTCCCCCATCGCTCGACCCCGCGAAATCCCTCTTCAAGTCGAAAGTGCCTTTCATATACCGGACCGGCCCGAGTGTCGAGTATGACCGACTACAGCATCGCCGCATTCTGGCTATCGATCGTAATGTTCGTGGTGACGCTCCTTGGAGTCTTCTGGCTCCACTGGGGCTGGACGTTCCCGACCGGGGTCACGGGCACCTCCACGGTGTTCCTGTTCCTGTACGGAGTCGGTGGCTCGGCGCCGAAGATGTCCCCCCTCAGCCGCGGACGAGCTCAGCGCGTCTGAGCTCGGGAACCCCTGGCTACGCCGTCTCGACCCTGCAGCTGGGGCGGGCCTTGACCCGCTCTGTGCGTCGTCGGTCCTTCTCGGACGAGCGACGGTGCGTTGCAGACCGCCTTTGCGGGGATCCAACTCGGTCTCCAATCCGGGAACTTCCGCGGGTGGGCCACGGAGGCCAATGCTCTTGAGAACCCGGAACCGTGGGCCTTCGTGGCACCTACTCACGCGCGTCCCGAAGCCCTCGCTGCGCCGGGTCTGATCGGCCCGGTCTCCATCATCAAACAACCGACGGATGGTCCGCGCTCGAACCGGCGGGCCCGGAGTCGGCCGTTCAGCCACGTCCATCTCGAGGTCGATCTGCTCTCGGGCGGCGAGAGTGACGCCGAACCGTCGAGGTTGGAGCGGTGGCGGCAGCTGCTATCCCAGAAGGATGTGGTCGAAAGCTCGGACCTCGTCTTGCTCACCGTGGGGACGTTGCACGCTCTCTCCGCCTGCCGGTTCCGCCGCGTCGACCACTGGGAGATCGTGCCCGGAGGATGGCTCCCACCTCCCACCACGCACGAGCCAGGTCGAGGCGTCGGCGAACCGGTCGGACTCCTTCTCGCCGCCCTTCAGACCGAGAGCGGTTCATCCGTCTCGCGCGCCCGGTCCTTCTCGGTCCGTCTGTCCGATCGAGGGGGGAACCACGTGGATGTCATCATCCGGCACATCCACCGGGAGCGGCGGCATGCCCTGTCGCTCGACCTGTGGGGACTCTGGACGAAAGCCACCGTGGGCGACCTCAAGGGAGCTCTCTCGGAGCGACTGCCCGTGCGGGAGACCACGCAGACGAAACATCAATACGCCTGAGGGGTTGCCGAGGGAGCGGAGGACTGGTTCTACGGCCCCTTCCACGGTCTGGGCAGAGTGGATGGACCGAACGGCCTCACGCTATCGGCGCCCATGTCTTTAAATACTATCTTAAATACTATTTATAGGATTAACTGTGACGCGAGTACGAATCGAAAATGTGGTCGCCTCTGCCTCCTTCGGCGTCGAACTCGACCTGCACGCGATCGCCCGTACCTTGGTGGGCGCCGAGTATGCTCCGGATGAGTTTCCGGGGCTCATCTACCGGCTGAAGCAGCCGAAAACGGCGATCCTGCTGTTCCACTCCGGCAAGGTCGTCTGCACCGGTGGCAAGAGTTGGAGGCAGGTCGACGAGTCGGTCCGGACGGTCTCGCAGCTGATCCGTAAGGGCGGTCAGCGGATCCAGGGCCACCCGCAGATCCAAGTGCAAAACATCGTGGCCACGTCCGACCTGGAGAGCGAGATCAACCTGAACTCGGTCGCGGTCACGTTGGGGCTCGACCGGGTGGAGTACGAGCCGGAGCAGTTCCCCGGTCTCGTGTGCCGCATTGACGAGCCCCGGGTCGTCGTTCTGCTGTTCGGCAGCGGCAAGCTCGTCTGCACGGGAGCTCGCCGCCCGTCCGATATCCAGCTCGCCGTCCGGAAGATCACCGAGGAGCTCCAGGATGCGGACCTGCTGCGCGGCGAGCGAAATCCGCCCAAGAGCTCCCCCACCCCTTCGGCCCCGAAGTCCCGGGGGTTCACACCGGTTCCCAGGGCCTCGTCGGCCCCCGGTTCCCGGATGTCCGAACCGTGGGCCCCCAAGGCGCAGATGGCCGCCTAGTCCGGGCGCGGGAGTCTCCAACTTCTGGACCAAGATCCACTCGAATACTCCGGGGGATCAGCTCCCTCCTCACGGCGCCTCTCCGATTCGGGATCTCTGGGGGGTCCGAGAATAGGTGCCCCCGCCGGTCCGCGCAGGGCCCCTCCGAGTCGTTCCCGTGCCTTATCTACGCACCACGTCTGGCGGCGCTGTCGATCATCATGAGCAGGTTCACGATTTTCGTCACGGTGTGAGAACATGAAACAGATCAAGCAGAGTTATCCCCGGCGAAGTGCGATGCTAGCCATGCCATTCCAGCCCCTCACCGATGACGAATTTCGACAGTTCGTAAAGGCGGGGGTGGCGATCCCCGGCCAGCAAGGGAATTCCCTGTATGTGGCCAAGTGGAGTCAAGGGCCCGGAGTCGAACCGACCAAGTTCTTGGCCGCGCTGAAGGCTCAGGGATCTAAGTTGGAAGTTCGGAATTACAAAGGGGACGTCAACATTCGCGTGATCCGGCTGGCCCCTACCGCGACTCACGGTGGACCGGCGCCGAAGCAATCGCGGTAGTTGCCCGTCCAGGTTCTCCCCACCTTCGCTTGGTGGGACTCGCGGCTAGGTCGGGTGACAGATTTTCCTGAGGAAATCGGATCCCGACCGGCCCAGCTCCCCACAGGCCGGTGATTCTGTCGGACGTCAGTCCGTGGCGTGGGTGCCAGGGGCCCTAGTCCTCCGGCGGCCGCTCGATTCCAGCCGCGGCGTGCGCAGGAGCCGGAGACCACCGGGAACCGCGTCGTCAGTCCTATAATGCGAACGAATTTGCTCCCATCATGACGCAGCGACCTTCGGCCGAAGAGGATCTGAGGTTGTGGTCGAGTGTGGATCGATACTTCGACGGGCTTCTGAACCCACCGGATCCCGCACTGGACGCGGCGCTCTCGACGAGTCGAGAGGCCGGTCTCCCCGATATCCAGGTCTCCGCGCTTCAGGGTAAGCTGTTGCAACTGCTAGCCAAACTCCAAGGAGCCCGCCAAATCCTCGAAATCGGGACGCTCGGAGGATACAGCGCCATCTGGCTCGGACGGGCACTTCCGCCGGAGGGTCGACTGC
The DNA here is from genome assembly GCA_022750455.1 of Thermoplasmata archaeon. Taxonomy (GTDB): domain Archaea; phylum Thermoplasmatota; class Thermoplasmata; order Lutacidiplasmatales; family UBA184; genus JAKIVR01. The sequence continues at coordinate 6,428 of JAKIVR010000065.1, forward strand.
TCTCCATCGAATTGAATCCGAAGCACGCGGAGGTCGCCCGAACGAACCTCGCCCGAGCCGGGCTCTCCACGCAGGTGGAAGTTCGAGTCGGATCGGGGCTGGAGGTCCTCGCCCAGCTCGTGACGGAGCGGCGAACTCCGTTCGACCTCACCTTCATCGACGCGGACAAAGAGCGTTACCCCGAGTATCTGGAGTGGGCACTCCGACTCTCCCGAAAAGGGAGTCTGATTGTCGCCGATAATGTGGTCCGCCGTGGCGACATCGTCGACGACAGAAGCCCCGATCCAAACGTGCAGGGAGTTCGGCGGATGTCCGACCTGATCGCCCAGGACCCTCGGCTGAGTGCCACGGTGCTGCAGACGGTCGGGACCAAAGGGCACGACGGCTTGGCGCTCGTGATGGTACTTTCCGCGCCGTACTCAGGTTCGACGAGTCGTCTGGTTGAGGGGGTAACCCGTCGGAACGCGGGTCGGCGGTGGCGCCGGCCCCCGCACTCTCGACTCGGCCGCACGCCGCGGTCCCCCCCCGTCTTAGTGTTCGCTGACCGCGGGCAGAAGCCCGAAATCTGCGAGCATCCGACGGGCGGTCTCCTGAATCTGCGGGACCGGTCCGAAAAGCTCGGCCTGATGTCGGGTGTTGGCCACGTACTTGCCGGTCTGGAAGAATTGGAACATCGCCAGCATGTCGGCGCTGGCTCCCCCTTGCATCGTCGCCGGCTTCATTGGGCGTCCCAGAAGTCCGCCGATCAGGTCGATGAGCTCCGGGCCTGAGAGAGCGCGGTCGCTTCCGAGGTCAATCCGCTGACCCAGGGCGCGGGGCTCGTCCACCGCGAGGGCCAGGTCGCGGGCGACCTCGTCGGGAGCGATGTAGGTGATCTGCACGCCCACGGGGGTCGCCGCCAAGACTTGGCCCTGTTCCAACAATCCCTTCATCCACGGCCCGCCGAGGAAGGCGCCCGGCCGCAGCGCGACGAACGGAACTCCCTGTTCCTGCAGGCGATCTTCGGTCACCTTCTTCGCCCAGAAATGTGGGACGTTGGGGGCTTGGTCGCAGGCGAGGATACTGAGCAGCACGAACCGGGGGACTCCGGCAGCTTTCGCCGCGTCGACGAGATTTCGGTTTCCCTCGGTATCGGTCCGGAGGGAGTCGGTCTCCCGGCGCCTCGAGTAGCCGATGGCCGAACTGACGACCGCAGAAACCCCCTCCATGGCGGGCTTCAACGACGGGGGATCGAGCATGTCCCCTCGGACGATCTCCACATCCTCTTTCGGAAGGCCACTGACGTCACTCCCCGGGCGCACCAGCGCTCGGACTCGCTTTCCGCGGGCTTGCAGGGCCCGCAGGGTCCGACCTCCAAGATCGCCCGTGGCACCAACGAGCAGGACGGGCCGCTTTTCCTCCGACGACTGCCTGGACATGCCGCGGTCACCCGTCCGGCGGATATACAGGCTCTGATGCCCGCGGTCCGGTCATCCCGTCGCCGCCCCGCCCATGGCGCCTTCCACCACCGTCCGATTCTCGATCGCCCCTCGTCGCCAGAGCATCGCGAGGAGGCAGAGGACCCCGGCCGCGATCGGTAGAACCAACAGGTCACCGCTGATCTCGAGGATGACGTCGAGGAAGACCCACGGGAGCAAGCAACCCGCGATCAAGGCCACACGATGCGGCAGATTCCCGAAACTCCCGATGCGGCGGAGCACGACCAGGACGAGGAGGGCACTCTCCACGGCATACCCCTCGAGAAGCGCCGCGGGCCACGGGATGAGCTGCCAGGCGAACCCTTCGATGAACGGTGCGCTGAGGGTGAACGCCACCCCGACGCCGAGGAACGCCCAGGCTGAGCCCACCGGGAGCCGGGTTCGAGGGCGGAGGATTCCTTTCGGGAGCTTCCAGGCCAAGAGGGACAGCCCGACGACCACCGAGATCAGGATCGCAAGATCCGGCGGCGTGAGGGATGAGACGAAGGGGTGAGCGGCCGAAGGACCAATGTTGTTGTTGGCGTTGATGTAGATGTCCTCCCACGCCAGGAGAGGCGCAAAAGCCGCCAAGGCGATCAACACCCCCCGGTCGGAGAGCAGTCGGCGGCCGCGGGTCCGGGGGAACAGTTCGTTGGTGAGGAAGATCGGGAAGATCGTGGCCAGGACCCCATCGAGGTACAGCGCAACGGCCACCAGGACCCAGTTGACACCAACCCCGTGGCCATAGCTGCCGAATTGGAGGATATCCGGCGAAGCGGCGGGACCGAAGAGAACCTTGGTGAAGACTCCCTGGAGGACCCACGCGTTGGTGGCGGCCAAGAGGATGGTGCTCGCCCAACCTCCCCGGCATCTCGTGGACGCCTCCCGAACGAGGAGCACGCCGAATCCGTACGTCAGGGACACGACTACGAACGGAGGGACAAGGAAGACGCCGAGGAGGCTGAATGGAGTCGCGAGGATCCCTCCGGTCATCAGTTCGCCGAACGTGACCGCAAGGACCGCCATCCCGAGCGGGACGGTGGCCGAGTACCTCGGGGGAACTTCTCGTTCGAGCTTGCTGCCGCACGGCATCGAGGCGGCCCGTAGGGGATAAAATCGTAGGAAAGAATGGGGAGCCGTCTCCAGGTGCGAGTTCTTGTCGTCGACAGGCCGGTCGCTCGCCACGGCCAGGGCATCCTCCACGGAAGCCTCGACCCGGTGCGGGCAAGGTGGGTATCGCCCGCCGGCTACATCGCGCGCCGCCTCCCCGGCCGTAAGAGATAACTGGCGGGCGTCGACTTCGGACCAAGTTGGGTCTTGCCCAACGGAGTGAAAATGGCGTCTCAGCACGACCCGCGGAGTATGGGACTCCTCGTCATGGACCTGCAGCGCGGGATTGTCAAGCGCGTGGGGGATGCCCCGATCCTCGAGCGAGTCGCCGCCGCCATCGCCGCGGCGCGGTCCGTGGGCGTTCGCATCATCTACGTCCAGGTTCTCTTCCGCCCGGGCTACCCTGAGGTCAGTCCGAGGAACCGGAGCTTCTCCTCGCTCCGCGATTCCCGAGCGTTCACGGAGGGAGACCCGGACAGCGCGATCCACCCCGCCGTGGCCCCCCAGGCAGGGGACGTGGTTGTGACCAAGCGAAGGGTGGGCGCGTTCTCCGGGAGCGATCTCGATGTCGTACTACGCTCCGGCGGCCTCACCAAGCTGGTCCTGACAGGGATCGCCACGAGCGGTGTCGTGCTGTCGACGCTTCGGGCCGCCGCCGATCTTGATTTTGAGATCGTCGTGCTGTCCGATGGCTGCGCTGACGTGGACCCGGAAGTCCACCGTCTGCTCACGGAGAAGGTATTTCCTCGACAGGCTGAGGTGGTCAGCGTCGGTGATTGGATCGGCCAGTTGCTTGGCTGACGGTCGGAGTCTCTCTCTCCTCAGCGGGGTCGGCCACCAGCGGTCCCGGACGGCACGGGCGGCTGGTGTTTCAATCCTCGGGGGCCGATACCTCGGAGGAGCCGCCGCGGCGCCCCCGGGCCCAAATCGCGACCACGACGACCGCGATGGCAACGGCAGCGATGATCGCGAGGATCACCGGGGTGCTCCAGGGCGAAGCTCCCGCCGTGGGCGTCGGTCCGAGGCCCGTTCCCGGCGACGTATGAACGGCCACCAGATCGACCGTGACCTCAGAGACGTTGCCCGCCGTGGTCGTGATGTTCTGTTCGAACGTCGAGTAGTCGGTCAGTGTAGCGTGGACGTTGTGCACGCCGGGGAGCACCGTCACATTGAACCCGCCATCGACGATCGC
>JAKIVR010000066.1 GCA_022750455.1 Thermoplasmata archaeon
AGAGTAGGTCCCGTTCAGCTCGCCGATGACCAACTTCGTTCCCTTGCCCGAGGCGCCGATGCTTCCGACACTCGCGTTCCAGGTGAGGGCGGCGGGAAGGCCACTCTCCGTGATCGTCCAGGTGAAGGTCCGGGGTCCGACCGGCGCGACGGCCAGGAACGTCGCCACCTCTCCGAGCGGCGCCCCCGCGGTTACGGAGAGGACGCGGCCCGCGCCGGACTGCCCGCCGGCGCCACTCCCTGTGAATCCGCCGAAGGCGAATCCGGGGCTGGGGGTCGCATTGAACCAGACCGTCGACCCGCTGACGGCCCACTCGGATCCCGATAGGCTCGAAGGAGAGAGCGCGGAGGCGGGCGCCGAGGCCACGGTCACGGTACCGGCGCCTTGGACCGTGGAGGAGACGAGGTATTCGACCGCAAAGTCGAGGGTGATGCTGCCATTCCCGTCGATCACGAGACGGCTGCCGGCCGAGGGGCCACTCTCCTCGGTGTACGTCGAGGTCATCCCGGTCTCTACGAACCGGGTGAGCTCCGAGGAGTTGAGGTACCAGTACGGCGCGGACCAGTTGTACGTCCCGGGAGCGATGTCCGGGATCTGGAACACGCCCGATCCGGTATACTGTCGGCCCCCGAGGTTGAGGGTCGCTGGCGCCCCGGACGGGAGTCCGACCGTGGTCACGGTCACGGTCCATGTCACGGGCGCCGTAGGTCCGAACACCCCGATCTCGGAGACCGGTCCGGAGGGAATGATCTGGACGTGCGAATTGGCTCCCGTATAGGAGCCGGCCCCGCTCCCGGTCCAGCCGAGGAAGCTGAATCCGGAGTCGTTCGTGGCATTGAGCCAGATCCGCGTCCCGCCGGCGACCCAAGCGGAGGCGAACGACGTGCTACCGCCGGACGTGCTCTCGGCGGTGACCTCGAACGAAGGTTGGAAGTTGACGTCGACCAGGCCGGGACCGTGCGTCGTCACGTTGGTCTCGGAGCCGGTGGTGTTGATCCAACCGCTCTCGTTGACCGCCAACGACTCGGTGGCGAACCCGGTCGGCTCGTAGCCAGTCCCGTTCGCGAGGTAGATCGCTCCGCCGCCGAAGACGTGGCTCGATGACGCCAGTGCGATGGGGCCCAGGACAGTCGCGTTCGACCCGTATCCGTTCCCGTCGACGAACACCGTCCACGGGGTGCCGGCGGGGAGCCCTAGCTCCTCGAACGAGGTCGCATACGACTCCGACGCCGCGGCCCGCAGCGTATAGTTGACGAGGACGAGACTCTCGCCGGGGAGGATCACGGGAGAGACCGGATCGGCGGTCGGGACCCAAACCTGCCCTCCCGAGGCCGGCACGGTCCACGCCGTGAAGTTGACCCAGTTGCTCGTGAACGGCTGGGAGATCGGGATCCACGGGGTGATGTTCCCGGTCGTGACGCTCTGTCCGTCCCCCGAGGCGGTGAGATTCCACTGGGTGCCGGTGGGCAATCCCACCTCCTCGAACAGGATCGTCCCGGAGTCGCTGTAACAGGTCAAACTGACCGGGGCATACTCGTACTGGCACCAGCCGTTGTCCTCGAAACTCGCCGTCTCGTTGATCGGCCCGTTCACCTTGAGCGTCGCATTCGGCGCGGTCTGGCTGACGCTGCCGGAGCCATTGCCGATCCACGACATGAACGACAAGTTGGCGTACTCGGTCTCCGAACAACCGAATACGGCGGCGCAGTAGAATCCCGCCGGGGAGATGTTGAGATCGAACGAACCTCCCGCCTTGACGAGGTACGAACCGGGGAGCGGGGTGATCTCGTAGTTCGTTCCCGGGCACGCCGCGTCGTCCCAGGAGAACGGATAGTCACCGTCGCAGTAGTTCGTGTACGGGTACTGGGGGAACGAGGGGACGGTGGAGACCGTCACGAGATATTTCTTGGAAAACGGAACGTCGATGGAGAGGTTGTGGGTGACGAGGATCGGGCCCGGGGAGCTGGGCGTCCCGTTCGCGAACACGGTGCCCCATCCATCGGGCACGTTCGGAAACTGGAAGGAGACCTCCGTCCCCGCCGGGATCACGACCGAGTTGACGTTCGGGGAGGTGGCCGTCGAAACGTTTCCGAGCAGATCCACGCTCCATGGAAGACCGGCCGGGAGCCCACTTTCGTTGAACGTGAGTTCGTACGCCGGGCTCGAGCCCACGGTGGTCTGGACCGCCGAGTTCACCGGTGGAGAGTGGGAAGATGGAGCGGCACTGCTCGAGAGTGTGGTCGCCCATCCCGAGAGAACGAACAGGGCCACGATCGCCGAGGTGATCGCAGGGTTCCTGTACCGTCCGGGGGGCCGGCGGGTTGGGGTCATTCGGATCATGGTTCCCCTTCCTCAGGCCCGGGACCCGACGGGTCGGGACCGGAATCCTCGCTCCCGGTCGCGGGCGGCGGGGAGGCAGTCCGGGTTCGACGGAGCAGGTATCCGAGTCCGACCCCGGCGATCAGCCCTACCACGGCGAGCCCGACCCAAAGGATCGGTTGGTCCCAGAAGCTCGTTGTGGTTCCTACCGGGGTTTGGGTCGTGATCGAGGTGGCCGAAGGAGCGAACGAGGCGGTCTCGGTGACGGGTCCTTGGACCGTGAACGACGCGACCGCGTTGGTGCCACTGTAGCCTCCCGTACCTGCGCCCTGCCAGCTTTCAAAGAACGCGCCGGAGGCGGCGGTCGCGGCAATGCTGAGCATTGCCCCTGCGCCGTACCAACCGCTCGAAGGGGTGATCGAACCCGGCCCAACGACGGACAGGGAGATCCAATAGGAGACCGAGAACGTCACGTTCTCCGTCAGGTTCTCGGTGACGTCCAGAGTCGATGGGAACTTCAGCGGAAGGTACTGCGTCGCACCCCCCGGCGCCATCGCCGCATGGAGGGAGACAGAGTAGTTCCCGACCAGGAGGCCCGCCACTGTGAGCGTAGATGTCGTGGAGCTGTAGGTGGTAGGTCCCACCGTGACAGCCCAGGAGGAGTTTGCCTCCAAGGGGGTCTGGCTAGTGAACTGGATCGAGTAGGTCTTGGCGAGGGGCGGACTGAACACGGCGAACTCCGCCGTCTCGGTCACCGCGCCGGAGGCCGTGAACTGAGCGGTCTCCAGGGCTCCCGTATAGCTCCCGGAGCCTGTCCCTGCCCAGGCCGCAAAGACGTACCCGGCGTCCGGGGTCGCCGTCAGGGAAACGAGCGAGCCGTTCGGCATCCAGAGGTCCGCCGGCAGTGCCACGGTCGGTTCCGTTCCGAGGGTCACCGAGGCCGAGCCGCCCACCCCGACCTGGAGAATGCCGTAGTACTCCGGGGTAAACTGGAGATGGACGCCGAACTCACTGCATTCGGTGATGGTCGGGGTCGTTGGGACGTACCGGATTCCCGCGGAGCTCGCATTGGAGTACGCGTCCTGGGCGAGGACCGTGTACGTCCCCAGCCCCGGGCCCGAGAACTCGCAACTGTCGACCCCGGGGATGACGAGGGAGCTGTTCTCCGAGGTGTACCCCTTCCCGTCGACGATGACGGTCCAGTTCGTTCCATCGGGAATCCCCGTTTGATTGACCTGCAGATCGAACCGGTTCGGGTTGAGAGGCTCGAAGCTGGCCGTCTCCTGGATCGGTCCGTTTGCGGTGATCTGGGCCGTGAGGTCCAAACCGGAGTACGATCCAGTCCCCGAGCCGGTCCAACCCCCCCAGACGTATCCCGGTTGGGGAGCGGAGGCGACGAACGCTTTCGAGCTCCCCGGGCTCAGCCAGAAGGAGCCGCCGCCGCTGACATTTCCACCCAGGCTGGCGGAAGCGGTGACGTGGTACTGGGGGATGTACGTGAGGTTGTAGGTCGATCCCGGAGTGACGTTCAAGAGGCCGACACCGGGCGACGGGGCGAGCTCCTCCGCACCGGAGCTCAGGACGACGGGCGAGGCCACATACGGAACCGTCGAGGGCTTCAGCGTGAGGTTGATGTACGACGTGGAAGACGCGTACTCGGTACCGTTGACGCTGAGGTGCCAGATCGTGCCGGGCGAGAGACCGTTCACATGGAACGAAACTCCCCCGGCCGCGGCTCCCACTTCCACGTAGGTGAAGCTGAGATTGACGACGGGATCGCTGGGGATGATCACGGGATTCCCGGAGTCCACCGTCCCGAAGTAGTCCCATCCGGCCTGCAGCGAGGTCGCGGTGATGTTGGTGACCTGGTAGGCACCGGATCCCAGCTCCGGGACCGGGACGGAGTCTCCGCCGGTGCCCGAGTATTGGTGACCATTCACAGAGAACGAGTACGTCGAGTTCGAGGGAAGATCCGGGGCTCGGAAATCGACCGTGTAGACCCCCGCCCCGGTGTCCCAGAACGTCTCGTTGATCGGACCGTCAACGGTGACGTTCAGGATCGGTCCGGGCCCGGTATAGCTTCCATTTCCCGCACCGGTCCAATACTCGACCCCGATGATCTCGCCGCTATTCGTGAAGACCACTGGGCCATCCGACCCGACGCTCAGGTGGAAACCCGAGGGGAAGTACATCGGTTCCGGACATCCGTTGAACTGGGTGGTCGGGGGAGGTCCGTAGGTGTACCAGTACAGGTTGTAGGTGAATGAGCCGTTGGGCCCCGGGTCGCTCATGTCGAACCCGTTCGTGGGGATCCCATTGCCGGCGGGAATGATGGTCACGGGGTAGAACGTCGAGAAGTTGAAGTAGATCGTCGCGGGTCCCGAGAATGTGTCCTGGGGGCCATCGCTCACGACCGGGGCGAACTCGGTTCCTTGCGGGCCGGAAGGCAGCGAGACCGCGGGCCATTGGATGTACACCGGTACGCCGGTGGGGATCCCCGTCAGCGTCACCGACGACTGGTTGGTGTCCAGACCGATGCCCTGGACCGCTCCGACCCATGACGTTCCGGCGGGGACCCCATTTTCGACGAGCGTGATCGTGGTCTTCGCACCCGTGTAGGGTGTGTCGATCTCGATCTGGGCCCCGTTCCAGAGAATGAATCCTCCGGTGGGTGTGAAGATGAACCCGAAGAACTGGATCGCCAGGGAATAGGCGATGATCGGAGTGGCGGAGGCGGTGAATCCGATGGAGGCGGTGAACCCCATGTCGATGAAGTAGTCGATCCCGCTCGAGGTCGAGACGTCCAGAATGCCGGCCGGGTCCCAATGCTTGCCGTCGGGGCTGTGGCTCACGTATTGGATTGTCGAGGTCGTGAACGCGTTCCCGACGTCCACGAGGTAGCCGCACGCGTAGTTCATCCAGGTCGTGTAGGAGTACGTCAGGTAGACTCCGGTCGAGGAGACGCCGAGCGCCGGATTGAAGTATCCTTCCCCGAAGAGGTTCTGGATCGGGTCTTGGGGCCGCAACGCGGGCGGCACCATCACCGGCACAGACCAGTTGGTCCCGTTGTTCGCGGAGAACGACGAGAAGACGTCCGGCCGCGACCAATCGGTCGTCAGCATGAACGATCCTCCGTCGTACGAATCGTTGATGGAGATGTTGTACGATGCCGACCAAGCCAAGTAGAGGTTCCCGGGGGTCGGCCCGAACTTGATGCTCGTATCCGGTGACAGGGCGAACAGCCCGCCAGCCTGGTCCTCCACGCCGGAATAGGGGGAGGCCTCTCCTTGATTCTCGGCGACGATCGTAGGGCCGTTCCACTGGGAGCCGTTCGAGGTCGAGGTGGCGACGACGACATCATCCCCGTACGACGCCTGGGTGTTGCAGTACGCGACGCACGTCCGATTTGCGGAGTAGGCGACGGCCAACTCGCCGGTGGCGCTGACGTCAATCGAGCCGGCTCCCGTGGTGTTCTGCTCGGCGGGGTCCGCATCCGAGAGTCCTCCCGGAACGATCGTCGGGCCCGACCACGTGCTCCCGCCATTGGCTGAGTAGAGGAGATCGAGCGAGATCGGGGCGCTCCCGTCCGAGTTGGGCACGGTGACGGGAGCCGCTGCCGAGGTGTTGCTGAGGTTCTGGTAGATCAGGTACACGCTCTGGCCGAACGTCGCGATGGCGGGTCGGGAGATGTTGCCCGTCACCAGGAGATGGGTCGGCGAGAACGTCGTCCCATTGGTCGAGGACGTCGTGAACGCGAGCGCCGTGTCCCAGCGGCTTGTGTAGGAGTAGTCCGCTACTCCCTGGGAGCCGCCGGGCGGATCGACCAACCCCGAGACATTCCCGGCCGAGTTGGAGAGGGACGCGGTCGTCAAGATGAACGCCCCCTCGACCGTCCCGTTGCTCGAGACGGTGAAGGTCGGTTCGAACGCGTTGAAGTACGGGCAGTAGGAATCCGGATTTCCGCCGATCGGCTTCTCCCCGTGGAACTTGATCCCACCATCGGACGAGAAGGCGATGAATACGTCCATCGTCGAGTTGTTCAGGTACGAGGCGGTCCCGGGGCACGACGGGGCGGACTGGTTCACGACCTCGGAGTAGACGAGTCCGACCTGCCCGTTCGAGAGGTTCAGCAGCGAGGGGCTCTGCTGCTGCGGCGAACAGATCTCGAGGCCGGAGAACCCGCAGGTCCAGTTCCTTTGCGGAGGCAGGGGGATCGAGGTATTCGTCCAAGCGTCTTGACTGTCGGTGACCGAGCTGCCGCCCAGGGGATTGGGAGTCGCCGCGTGGCCCGGGGCGGTCGCCGTGGTCAGGATCCCGGGAGCTCCCGGGGAAGAAGTGAGGACCGAAGTCGAGGGGACCAGGAGAACGATCGCGACGGCGACCAGGCCTAGGTAGTGAATGGCGGAAGGGGAGCTCTTGGCCGAGGTCCGACAGTTCGACATGGGGGATACCGTCCCTCGCGCGAGGGGACGGCCCGTGAAGGTGGACGCCCCAGATATAGCCGCGGTGTCAGCCTGACGTGAAAGTGGGTCGCGCCCCCGAGCGAGGCGAGGCGCGTCGGTCGGGGACGTGGCTTCGGTTGGCAAGATGCCGTCCTTTTCTACGCACTACTCGTGCCGTCTCCGACCGAACCGGTCAGGCGAGAACGTGTTTGATCTCGATGATGTCACGCTGTGGGCAGCCGTCGCCACCTGGGTGCTCGCGGTGGGCACCCTTCTCATCCTCTATTGGCAGACCCTCCAGGCCGCTCGATTGAACTCCGCGAACGCGGTGATCACGCTTCGGGAACGCTTCGACTCCCCGCGGATGCGTCGGGCCCGACGCCATACCAGTGAGCGGCTCCTCAACAACCAGCTCGGCGACATCACCAGCCTGGAGGTCCTCACCTTCTTCGAACTGATCGGAGCGCAGACCAAACGGAAGCTCCTCGATGAGGAGATGATCTGGGAGGCGTTCGGGGGCTGGATTACCAGCTACTACCGCGCCATGCGTACCCCGGTGGACCGGATCCAGCAGCTTCGGGACCTCTCCCATGACCCGCTCTTGTTCTACAAGCTGGAGTGGCTGAACGACCGGATCATGAAGCTCGACCGAAGGGAGCTGGGGGACGAGTACGAACCGTCGGTGGCCGCGGTGGAAGATACAGGATTGTACCTCCGCCGAGAGGCGGCGCTCGAAGCGGAATAGACCTCGACCTGACAGAGTTCCACGTGGTTCAACCTCCGTGCTCTTCCTGAATGCAATCTTCGCCTGGGGTCGGGATGAGACATGGCGGACCTTTTCCCAAGGGTTCCAAGGATCGATGGACCGATCTCTCGGTGCGATGACCTGCGCCTCTCGTCGTCGCCGAGAGAGAGTCGAGCCGAACTGGTTGTAACGGGCTTTCATGTGTTATCGGTTAAGGAGTAATCCGGACCGACCGGGGCGCGGGGACACACGACCTTCTGGCGCCGATCGGGCGACCCTGGCCTCTGACGGCAGCACGGCTCGTTCCGGGCTGACCCAACCCCCGGGACGGAGGGGAAGGTCCACTCTCATGGATTGCGTGTCATAGGCTACCTTTTCGCGAGAATTTTCCCTTAACCGATAACGAACGAACGGGCTTTCTACCCTCCCCCCACTCGGCACGCCGGAGACTGGGGAGCGAGTTGCTGGTCGTCAGCTGAACCGTCCGAGGGCCACTCGATAGTCTAGTTCGGCGGTGAGGACGGACCGTCCGGTCGCTCTGATTCGTCTGAGATTCCGTCTTCGTCCGGTCGGAGGGAATCCGGCAGGCTCGTCTCTACCAGCCGAGGAGGCCATCGGCGCAATGTCACGATGACCGTAGCGACGACGACGACCAAGCTGATAATGATCAGAAGGAGGGGTGCGGGGGAGCTGGTAGGCGATTCCCCCATGCACCCCGCACAGTTGGGTGGGCCGTTGTTCGATAGGACGGGCCCGCTGACGGCGGATGCCCCGTTCAGTGGGAGGGTAAAGGTCCAAATTTCGGAGTACGTGCACCCCGAACCGTTGTAGGGGAGAGGCGGGGATTGATTTCTCGGTCCGGGGTTCCCCCCACCGCATGCAGCCTGCCAATTGAAGCCGTTGCCGATGCCCTCCCCCGCAGGCCCGTAACTCGTACCGTAGGCGAAGGCGGATGGCGACAGGTTTTGGTATCTCGTCAGGCCTTTGTACTCCGCCAGAAATGCCGGGCTCTGGCACTCTTTATTCCACAAGGGCCCCATATCTCCCACGGTCACATTATTACGAACCGGGAATCCGGGAAGAAGTTGGCTGTCATTTCCGCCGTCCAGTTCGGGAAGGTACCCGACCAGGAGCTGACAAGGCGCGGTCATGGGTGGCACGCTAGACGAACCGGCTTCGGAGATGGGAGCCGCGATTGCCATTCCGGAGGCGCATGCTAGAACCGTCAGCGCGGCGACGGTCCCGATGACCGACCGCTCGCGGAGAGACCTCTTCGCGATTGTCAGGTCCAGTCCGCGCTTCGACCGCCTCGGAGGGGACGGCTTCATAGCGGGTCGGAACCGCCTCGGTGGCTAATCCTCCTTTGGGGGACCTGGGTCCGACGGGAATCCGGACTCAACCTTGGTGGACTTCGTGGATCTCGTCGGCGATGAGACCGTGGGCTTCCCTGTGAACTCGAGCCGCGGCCTCCGGGGAAGGGGCCTCGACCAAGCAGAATATCGTCTCGGTCTTTTCGTCGACCCAATAGTTGCGATAGTTCACACCGTGCTTGCCCTGCACCTTGAGATCCTTGGCATGGGCTTCTGTAACTGCCGCGGCCGTGACTCCCTTCACCTTTCGGTGAGTATCCATGTACAGGGGCATGGCCCCGCCAAGCTCCACCTTGTCAAGAACCCTCCCCTGAGTTCCATTCGCAGAGCCATCGCCACTGAACAAGGTAGGAAGGACCGAGGTCTTGCATCGGACTGGCCAACCCGCGCGTTTTCGCCGGGTACTCAAGTCGGCGAGCTCAACTCTTACTCCTGGACCACCCACCACGGCTGATGCCTCTGGGAGGAGCGCAGCTCCCCCGCGGGACCGCTGCCGAAGCTCGACCGACGCGTCGCGCGGAGGCGCGTCGAGAAAGTCGGGGGGCTCGCTCTCGATCAATTCCGACATGTACACCGGCTAGCTGTCGAGCCGTACAACCGCCTCGGAGTCGGAGATCATCGGGTAATCCCACGAATGCATGAAGGGGAGATTTGGAAATTGGACCTCAAAGTCGGGCATCGGGGATCAGTCGATAGATCGCGTCGGATCGGGGTCGTACTCCCACACGATGAAATAGGCGCTCCCTCCTCGGGATTGTACCACCCATGCCTTGGAAGTACACGGACGAGTACTACCGCGAATACACGCGGACAACGTGGAACGAAAGCGCCGAAGCGTACGTCGGGCTGATGAGGAACCTCGAACCGTTTCGCGCGGATCTGGTGGAACGACTCGCCCCGCAGCCCGGGGAGCGGATCTTGGACATGGGGACAGGACCCGGAGAGCCGGCAATGACGATCGCCCGGCTCATGGGGGCCAGCGGTCACGTCACGGGGATTGACCTCTCGGAGAACATGGTTTCGATCGCCGAACGCGTGGCCCGCGCTCGGGGAGCCAACAACATCGAGTTCCGGGCCATGGACTGCGGCGACCTCAAGCTGCCGGACCGTTCGTTCGATGCCGTCGTCAGCAGTTTCGGATTTCAGATCTTCACGGACCCC
>JAKIVR010000067.1 GCA_022750455.1 Thermoplasmata archaeon
CACCAGGCTGAAGGTCATGTTGTCTTGGGTACCGTACGCCCACTGCGTGACCCCGCTGGACGTGGCGGGCGTCGTCGAGGCCACGGGGGTGGCTCCGACGAATCCCGGAACGAGCAGCAACGCCACGACGAAGGCGGCGGGTATGGTCCAGATCGCCGAGCTCCTCCCCATTCGTGCCATATTGTTCCTTCCTGAGGTCGCTCCGGAGGGCTTCCTCGACCAAGAGACCCCGAGGACGCTAGTTAAACGGTTGTCCCAAAGGGTCGGGCGGGAACGGGACGGTGTGTCACGTCGTGTCGCCGGGCTATCGAGGAACTGGTCCGTGCGTTCGGCCGGGGCCAATAGGCGGGACCGCGGGCTTCGAGCGAAGAATCCGTTCGCGGTCCCGGAGAGCCCCCGCGAATCCTTCGAGGAGTTGGCACACAACAAGGTTGATACCACCGAGCGGCATCCCCGTTCAGATGGCCGAGGTCGCCCCCCGTACTCGCCGTCCGCGACGAACGAGGGTGTTCGGGGCGGGCATGGCGGTGGTCGTGGTTCTCTTCGTCCTCACGGGAAATGGTTGGAGTTTCCCGGCCCCCAGCCACTCGGTCCCCGGTTCGAATACCGGGCTCCACGCCTCCGAACTCACGGTGGCGAGCCGGCAACTGGCCGCGGCGTCCAGCTCGATCGAGCTGGGTCACGGACCTCCCAGCGCCCCGGTCGCACCTCCCCTCTCGGCCTCGTCCGGCTCGTGGACCGACCTCACCGATATCGTCGGGAGCAACGTGCCGACCAGCCGATGGATCCCGACGATGGCCTATGACCCAGTCGACCAGTACGTCGTCCTCTTCGGAGGGTACGGCGGCACGTGGGACAGCGACACCTGGACGTACGCCAACGGCGTGTGGACCGAACTGACTCCGACGCTCACCCCTCCCGCCCGATACGGAGCGTCGATGACCTGGGATGCCCACGACGGGTACATTCTCCTGTTTGGAGGATTGGCTGATACCCCGGTCGAGGAACCCTTGAACGACACGTGGACGTTCCTCCACGGCCAGTGGACCGACGTCACCGCCAACAGCACGCTCGCGCCGCAGGCGCGCTGGCGACAGGTGATGGTGTACGACCCCGTCGATCAGTACGTGGTGCTGTACGGGGGCACGAATTTCAGCGACGAGGCGACCGCCGAGCGGATGTACACCGCCACGTGGATCTGGTCTGATGGCAACTGGACCGACATCCAGAAGAACGTCACGGGAAACCCACCGGGAACGTTCCGTGCCGAGGCCACATGGGACGCGGCGGATGGATACATGGTCATGTTCGGTGGATGCACGACCGTGGCCACGACGTCGTGCGCCACGGACAACACGTTCACCTACGTCAATGATACTTGGACCAATGTCACCAGCTCGCCGTCGCCCCCCGCCTCCGAGTACGTCGGAATCACGTACAATCCCCTCCTGGGCTCCGTGATCCTCTTCGGCGGCACGAACTCCGTCTCGTTCTACGCCGAAACGTGGTCGTTCTCGGCCGGGGTCTGGAGCGAACTCTCGCCGTCTCCGGCTCCCGGAGGACGGGCGTATGTGGGGATGACGTTCGATGGCTTCGACGGCTACCTCCTCGTCTTTGGAGGAGCAACCTCCGCCTCCGGGGACTTCCTCAACGAGACGTGGGCGTTCGGTCCCTCGATCATCGGGACCTTGCAAGAGAGCTCCGCTCAGATCGATATCGGCCAGAGTACCATCTTGAACGCGACGCCGTTGGCGTACTCCGGGTACGTCGCGTACAACTGGACGACCCTTCCCCAGGGGTGCTCGGCGGGGAACGTCTCCGTCGTCGTTTGCACCCCCGACCAGACCGGCCGCTTCGCCGTCAACGTCTCCGTGAACGACTCGCACGGGATCCCGGCGAACCGGAGCACAACGCTGGTCGTCAACACCGATCCGGCCCTCACGGGATTCTCCGCGTCGCTCGCCACCGTGACCGTGGGGACGAGCACGGTCTTGCAGCTCACTGACAACTCGGGCGGGACGAGCCCGTACGTCTTCTCCTACGCCTCGCTCCCGCCGGGCTGTAGTTCGGCCAATACGGCCGCCCTGACGTGCACGCCGACCTCCGCGGGTCCGGGTTCGTTCCTCGTGAACGCCAGCCTCCGCGACGCCGTGGGATGGCGCAGCTACTCGACGCTCGCGTTGACCGTGAACGCCCGACCGTCGTTCCTCTCCACGTCGGCGGTCCCCGGCGCGATCGACCTGGGACAGAGCTCGACGCTCTACGCGAACGTCACCGGAGGGACCGGCCCCCTCAGCTATGCGTACTGGAATCTGCCGCCCGGATGTGCGACGGCGGACCAGCCCTCGCTCGCCTGCACCCCCAGCTCCACGGGGGACACGGTGCTGGCGGTCAACGTCACCGACGTGTACGGCTGGAGCGTCAACACCACCATCCCCCTCGTGGTGAACACCGATCCAACGGGTACGCTCGCCATCTCCCAATCGACCATCGACCTCGGGCAGCCCCTCGCCTTTTGGTTCAACGCCACGGGGGGAACGGGGTTGTTCCAGTTCCAGTACTCGGGCCTGCCGACGGGCTGTTCGCTCGGATCGGTCGCGTCCGGGGGGTGCACGCCGACCGGCACCGGCTCCTTCCAGGTCATCGGTACCGCGACCGACGCGGCGGGAAAGACCGTCAGTGCGAACGTCGTTGTCGCGGTCAACCCGGTCCCGCTGATCACCGCCGGCACCGCCGCGCCGAGCACGATCGACGTGGGACAAACGACCTGGATCAATGTGACCTCGTCCGGCGGAACGGCCCCACTCACATACATCTACACCGACCTCCCCACGGGATGCACAACGTCCAACGTCGCGTCGTTGACGTGTCTACCGACCGGGACGGGCCCGTTCAAGGTGCTAGCGACCATCAGCGACCGGTTCGGCAGCGTGAGCAAGATCGAGACGATCGCCCTGACCGTCAATCCCGATCCGTCGATCACGGGATTCACCGCGGTGCCCGCTACGATCACGGTCGGCGACTATTCGACCCTGACCGTGGGCACCCACGGAGGGACGAGCCCGTTGAGCTACTCGTACTCCGGTCTGCCCGCGGGGTGCGCGGGGTCCAGCGCCTCCATCCTGAACTGCACCCCTTCTAGTAGCGGGACGTTCAATGTGACAGTGACCGTCACCGACGCAGTGGGAGAGCACCAGACCCAGAGCCTGGTACTCACCGTGAACCCGTTGAGCGGCGGAAGCTCGCCCGACCACGTGAACGCCCAGAGCAGCGCCTCCCCCTGGCTGCCGATCGGGATCGGGATCCTTCTCCTCGCGGCCATTGTGGCGGCTGCCGTTCTCCTCGCACGCCGCCGCCGCAGCTCCCCGTCGGAGCCGGAATCTGACTCGACTCCGACGGACGAGGAATCTCCTCCCCCGACGGACTAGGTCCACCGGGCGAAGCCGGTCGCGGGGCCGTTGGCCTAGGCCCATCGCGCCGACGACCCGCCTCGTCGGCGGAGATCTCCCGCCGAAGGGGACTCGGCCGAGCGGACGCCGGCGCCCCCAGGGATCGGTGAGAACCCGATCGGGAGCCGGAGGTCTCGGGGCCCTGATCGGCGGCAAAAGTAGGAGATGGAAAGGGTTGGCCCGGGCCGCGAATCCTGTCTACCAGAGGTGGTCGAGAGGATCCGTCGCGCCGCCGGGGGCCGCGGGGCTCGCGGGCGGGCGGGAGCCCGAGACCGGGGCTCCGCCCGCCGGCTGGTAGACGGACGAGACCTTCGCGGGAGACTTCGGGGTTCGCCGGCGGCTCACCAGGAGCATGCCGAGAACGGCGACCACCGCGATGACCGCCGCGGCGAACACCACTCCGCCGGCGCGGCCGACCGGCGTGGAAGTCGTTACGGTCGATCCGCAATTCCCCTTCCCCGAGACCAGGCAGTTCGCGACGTTCTGGGCCTGGGGCACCGTCTCGGGCTGGGCCTGGATCTCCGAACCGGACGGGGCGGCCGAGGCCGTTCCGACCGCGGCCGTCGCCCCCGAGCTGACGCTCGTGCCCGCCACGGACGAGGCGTCCGGTTGCGGGGTGAACCCGGTCGCCGACGCGTCGAGTCCGAGGTGACCGTGAGGGTGCGGCACCCAGTCGAGCTTGTCGGTGAGCACGTCGACCACGCCGGAGGCGGTATTCGAGTAGCCCGGGTGCTGGAGCGAGAAGAGGTCCGCCTGTCCCGGCAGCCAGAGCACCCCGTCGTGGGGCTGGAGAGGTCCGACCACGGACAGGACCACGACGTCGCCGGTGATCCCGTTGTTCAACGTCGTCGTCCCGACGTCGGAACCGAGAACAGATTCGATGGCGGTCACGGTCGTGTTCGCACTCAGGCTACCGCCACCGGTCGTCGTGACTCCGAAGAGGCCGGTCTTGCTCCACGACCAGGCGCCGGTGACGGCGCCCACGTGGGAGACGGTGCTAGAGGCGTTCCAGCTTTCCCCGGGGGTGACGGTGTTCGGTACGAGTCCCAGCGCGGGGGAGAACGTGGCGTGACCTTGGGAGGTGAGCGAGGCGTTGAACGCGGCGGTCGCCGTCCGGCGGCCGACGTTGACCACGGACGACTCGACAAGACTCGCGGTGGCCCGGTGGGCCGTCGTCTCGATCGCGAGGGCCGGGACGGCGGAACCGTTCACGTACACCGTGCCGTTGTTGGTGAAGTTCCCGAACCCGGACTCCGACGAGAGCCCGGTGCCCTGGAGGTTCGCCGTCACCGGCTGTCCGAGCGCGTCGGTCCCCGTATATTTCGCCACGAAGGCGAAGCCGAGCGTGCGCTGGATCTCGAGCTGGAAGGTGGAGTTGGAGGTGTTCGTCTGGGTAAAGATCACCGAGTAACCGAACGACGCGTTCACGGTGTACGTGGTGCTGTTCGAGACGATGGAGAAGCTTACGTTCTCTTGCGCGCCATACGCCCACTGAGTGACATTGCTCGAAGTCGCGGCGACCGGAGTCGCTCCGACGGAGCCGGGGAGCAAGAACAACATCACGGCCAGCACGGCGGGAATCGTCCAGATCGCCTTCGTCGTCTTGGTTGCTATCATCGTGCGTTCCATCCGGAGTCCCCGCGGGGGGTCGCTCTCTGGGGTTTCCACGGCTGGATTTGCTCTTAAACCGATGTCTCATCGACCCCGGGCGGTGCGGGACAGTATGCCACGATGTCGCAACCCCTTGGGGGCAGCCCCCTGAGAGATCTCACGGACGCGGAGGCGCGGGTCCTCGCGCTCCTCCTGGCCAATCCTTCGTCGGAAGAGCGGGAGCGACTGCGCATCTCGCACCTCCCTCGGTCGACGTACCATGCCTCCCGTCGACGGGCGTACGCCGAAGGGTGGTTGCGGGACCGGTACATTCCGGCCCCGATCCCGTTCGGCTACCCCGAGATCACGATCGCGGTCGCGCGTCCGTTCGCCGAGAAACTGGGAGAGCTGTTGGAACGGTGGTCCTCGGAACCGGGGGCCGTGCTCGTCCAGGGGAGCACGCAACTCGCCCTCGGTGTCGTCTTCCACCGCAGCGCCGACGAAGCCCGGAAGAGCCGGGCCCGGTTAGGGAACGAGTCGTTCGTCTCGGCGGTGCAACTCCTCGCGCCGAAGCTCGCCGATGGCGGGGTCCCCGTGTACTTCGACTACGAGGGGATCTGGACGCACTTGGTCGGAAACGTCGGGTCCCGCTCCTACCCCCAAGGGCTGCCCACGACCCCGTGGCCCGAGGAGGGACGCCCCGCCGCTCCGATCTGGACGCCTCGCCACCGGTGGGCGGCCGGCGAACTGCTTGGGCGTCCGTTCGTCGCGGAATCCCAGGGCCGCGCCGGACATCTCGTCGGTCCGTTCGGCCTTCCGCGCGCCCAGAAGCACGTCATCGAGGCCGGGTGGGTCGTACATCGGGTGCTCTGCGATCCGGCGAAGGTGCCGGCGTACCATGACCGTCATACGGACCAGATGGTCCTCATCGTAGGCGAGTACGAAGGCGCCACGACGCCTCGGGAGCTTTTCGAAGTGTTGACCCGGGAGTGCCGGGTCTACCCATTCCTCTACGCGACGGACAAGAGCCGCGTTCTGATCGGTGCGCTGGGCCAGTCGCTACGCCAAAGCCCGTCTGGGGGCCCGGTCGAGCCGAGCCGTCGACCCGTGATGCCGACCCTTCAGGCCGTCCTGCACGACATCGAACTGTGGCAGGAGGACGCCGCCGCGCTGTCGACGCCCGTGGACCACCGGTACGAGAGGCTCAGCCCGCCGGCCGGTTAGGCGCGGTCGGGCGGGGGATCGTCGGCGGGTACTCGACGTCCTTTCCGCACGACGGGCAGACCGCGGCGTAGCTCAACTCCTCGACGAGCGCGGCGGGCCGCCGGTCGGCCGGCGGACCCGACGGCGCGTCGAAATCGGTGCCGCAGGAGGCGCAGCGCAGTTGGACCTGCGACCGATCGACGTTCGAGGTCGAGGCCCCGTTGAGGACCTTGGAGAAGATCTCCGGTCCGAGCTCGGCGTCGACACCCGTCCGGCTCCGGCGGATGAGGATCGCCGCGACGCCGAGCCCCGCGACGATCCCCATGGCCACCAAGAGTAGCTCCAGGAACCCGTCGGGAGAGTTCGGGGAAGACCCGTGACCGGTCACAGGGGAGGCGACGGACAGGGCGAAAACCACCGGCTGGATCGCGCCGCTCGCCGTCAGGTTCTGTTGGAGCGAGAGGTACCCTCCGGCGGAAGCGTTGAGGGAGTACCTTCCCTGGTACAACGACAGATCCAGACTTCCGAGGGCGGAGGCCGGGTACGTGCGGCTCCAGTTGACCCCCGAGATCGTGACCCCGGTGACAGCGACCGTGGCGTTGGCGACGGGAAGTCCTGTCTGGGAGTTCACCACGAGTCCCTCGACCGTGGTCAACGGCGGGTAGAGGCTCACATTCCGCTCGACACTGGCCCCATTGATCGAGATGGAGAGCGTCACCGAGGAGTCGTTGATGGCCGCGGGGGGCAGGATCGTGACGAGGTACGTGCCGTTCCCGAACGGCGCGTCGAACTGGCCGGAGCTGTTCGTGGTCGCGAACGGAGCGTCGGTGCCGAGCTGCAGCGTCGCCCCCCGGACCGGGGCCGAGGTCAGCCCTTCGACCACGGTGCCATAGAGGTCGTACGCGGTGGGATGGAGTTCGAAGTCGACCCCCGTGAGATTCGCATCGACCGTGATGACCTCGCTGCCGGGTGAGTACCCCGCCGCGCGGGCCACGAGGTCATACGACCCGTATGGGAGCGCGAGCTGGTACGAACCGTTCGGAAGCGCCGGGCTGGACGCGTAGCCTCCGGCCTCCACGATCACCCCGGGGATCGGTAGGCCGGTCGCGGCGGCCCGCACCGTCCCCGAGACTTGGAACGGCGTGCTCGGTCCGATGGGGATCAGCCCGAGGATGCCAAGGTCGGACGGGAGGCTGCTGCGGACCGTGGCCGCCGCATATCCATCTTGGTACCCCGGCGCCGAGGCGGTTACGATGTACAGCCCGGGTTCGACCGAGACGAGGAACGAGCCGGTCGCGTTCGCCTCCACCTCGCCCGAGCAGCCGGAGACGACGGCGGAGCAGGCGTTCACCACGGTTCCCGGAATCGGAGCCTGGGAGTCGGTCCCGACGACGGTGCCGGTGATGGTCCCGTCCTGCGCGAGGAGGAAGTCGCCGAGTCCGACCTGCTCGGCCGGCGCAATCGCTACCGTGACGTACGACGGAGAGTACCCTGCGTCGCTCAGAGCGAGGACGTAGAGACCGGATCCGATGGAGAGGGTGAACTGACCCGCCGCATCCGTCGGGACTTCCGCAAAGCACGGACTCGGGGGGGCGCCGGCCGGTGGGAGGGGAGCCGCGCAGAGGCTCGCGTTGGCCCCCTCGAGCGCCAGCCCGGAGGGAGAGCCCAGGATCCGACCCGTCACGGTCGCGAACGGCGTCAGCTCAATCGGCGGGAGCGTCTGGAACGAATCCGGGGCGACCTCCACGACGGTCGTGGCGTTGGGGTTGAATCCCGGAAAGCTCACGGTCAGAACGTCGGTTCCTGGGGGCGCCGCGGCCCAAAATCCCCCGGTGCCGCTGGCGGTCACGCTGTCGTTGGTGCAGAACGGAGTGCCGAGGGGGCAGACGCTGACGTTGGCTCCATCGATCGAGAGTCCCGAGGACGGATCCACGACGGTACTGGAGAGGAGGCCCCATCCGGCCACTTCGACCGTCCCCACATCGGTGAACGCCCCCGACGCCACCGTCACCTCGGTGAGGTTCGTCCGGTCGTCGAGGTGGCGGGCGGTGAGGAGGTCGTCCCCCGGAGGGGCGTCGGTCACGAAGCGCCCGGAGGTCGAGCTGACGATCAGCGGGTTCGATCGGAGCGTTTCCGACAGGTCCGACACGGCGACCTCGGCCCCCGCGCTCGGCTGATCGATCGTCGGATCGAGGACGGTCCCGGTCGTCCAGCCCCACGCCACGAGGGTCGGGAGGGATCCGGGCGCGAGGGCGGTTGTCGCACTCTGGTTCACACGGAGGTTCTCCACGATGAGCTGCGAATAATCGGGGGCGACGATGTCCAAGGTATCGAGGTCCGACGGGGGAGCCGTGATGTTGAATTGTCCCGTATCGCTCGCCAGGTTCCCGCTCAAGATATTGAAGTAGCCGTTATTGGTGGAATAGAACGCGGCCGGCGCGACCGTCGAGGCGCTCACGATCGCCCCGTCGACCCAGTCCTCGCGCTCGTCCGCAGGCGGTACAGCGGGGAGGATGCGGCCGGTGATCCAGCCGTCGTGGGGGACGGAGAGAGGCGTGACAACGGAGACGTTCCCGGCGGTGACGTTCGCGACGTCGGTCGGCGAACTGAACGGTGCAGCCACGAACGCAGTTCCGGCCACAGCGCCGGTGACCGTCCCCGGCGGCACGATGGCGGTGAACTCTCCGGATCCGCCGCTGATCTCGGTCGCGCTCTGCTTGCCGTAGAGCGGATTCTGGACCGTGACACCGACGCTCGCGAAGGCGACCGGGGTTGTGTCGTTCGTGCTCTCATCCCAAGCGGCACCGACGACGGCGCCGAAGATCGTGAGACCGGTGGTGAGGTACGGCGCTCGGACGCCCGGGTCCACGGTCGCGCGCGCCGTCGCTTTCGGGAAGCCGTACGGCGCCCCTCCGACGCCCGCCCCCACGATCACGACCGGGTTGAACGAGACGACGTCCCGGATCCCCCAGGGGGCGCTGACGTTGTACCGCCCACCGCTCCCGGCGGGCGCTTCCCCGCAGATGGTTGGGTTCGTCGCCTGACAGACCGTCACGTCGATCTCGCCCGGGGCCAAGCCGTACTGGGTGGTCAGTGAGGACCACGGCGAGATCTGGACGATCCCTGAGACGTAGCCGGGGAATCCGGCGAGGGCGATCCGGCCGAGGTCGAGACGGGGTTGGAGCCCACTCACATTGAGGAACAGCGACACGGGGGCGTAGTCGGGCTCGGAGACGTTCGCCCAGTACGTTCCCGCGGGAACGGTGTAGTTGAAGAATCCCCCGGTGTTCTCAGCTCCCTGCAGGACGGAGGTCGGCCCCCCACTGGTGGGGGTCAGATCGATGACGGCCGGGTCGACGCCGACCCCCGACGCGTTATCCACGATGTCGCCCACGAGGTACTCCTCGGGGTTCGCGCGCTCGTTCGAACTCTCGGCTGCGACCTGCAGGAACGACGCCAGGCGGATCGGGGGCACGTTGACCACGGCCCCCGGAGCCGTGACGTTGATCCACGTTGAATTGGAGACATACCCCGGTGCACTCGCCTCGATCTCGTACGTCCCGAGGGGAAACGGACCGCCGGCCGTCACCTCGGCCGCGTAGGTGCCGCCCGTTCCCGTCACCCCCCCGTGGAGGACGACCGAGCAGTAGGTGCCGCCCAGCGGGCACGTGGACACTCTCGCCGACATCAAGGGAGCCCC
>JAKIVR010000068.1 GCA_022750455.1 Thermoplasmata archaeon
GCTGCCGACGGGGTCGGCCGCCGAAGGGGGAGACATTCGCTCAAGCACAACGTCGGAAGGTTCGGGGGCGCAGAGGCCGGACCCACTACCGAAGACGGAAGGCGATCGTCGAGCCCGTGTTCGGACAGTTGAAGGAGGGGCAACGTTTCCGGCAGTTCCTCCTCCGAGGGAGGAGCAAGGTCCGGGGAGAGTGGTTCCTCGGGTGCTTGGCGCACAACCTGAAGAAGATCCACCGGGCCAGGCTCGGGTGAAAAGTCGGCGAATCGCACGAAACTGACAGTGAATCGGGGAACTAGCTACATCACGTCAGACCGGGTCGAGTACGGAGACAAGCTCCTAGGAGGTCCTTTACCCCCGTCTTGACCATGACGAGGTGACTCCCCTTCTGGCGAACTGCTTGCCAGCCGACCTTCGTAAAGATGCGAACGGCCTCCGCCCCAGATACCCGGGGGAGTCGGGTCATCGCTGCTCACGCTGGAGCAATCTCGAAACGCGCTGTCCGGGTGACGACCCCGTGATGACTCGACATACGCGTGCTTGCTGGGCGATCCCGGAGTTCGGCGAGAGTCTCCAGGTATAATTCCAGTGCCTCGGCAAAGTTAGCTTTGGCCTCTCGAATTGTTCGGCCCTGGGTTACACAGCCCGGTAGCTCAGCGCACTGAGCGACGTACCAGCCGTCTTCCCCCCGGAAGATCTTCGCCGTGAATCCCATCCATTGCCCGGAGGGCTGGACCGCCCTTAATCATTGCGTTTGGGGAGAATGGTGGGAGATGCCCAAAATGCCCGAGCCCTGGTGCAGGCCCGGGGAAAAGGTTCTCTACCCGTTCGATGGAGGATCGAACCGATAGGTACGCCGTCGCTGAGTGAGCTGGTCCAGGGCTTGGTCGGTCGGTCCCGGAGAGGTCGAAACCGGACAGTTCTCTATCGGTGAGATGAATAATGGGCGCGCTGACCGCACTTCCCAGGGGGGGTCGTTGTAATGAACATATTGGCCCGCCAGGAAGGTGAGCAAGAACTCTTCGATGAGCCTGCCTGGGGCCCACGCCAAATAGCGTGCAGGGGGGTTCGTTCCACGGCAGATCTCACTGACGGTCCGGCTGATAACCGGGAGGTCATCGGTTCAAATCCGATTCGGCCCTCTTCCAAACCTATCTGACATGGTGCGCCTGCCTGGTTGATTCAAACGGTCGTTATGTAGACTTGCCGAAGTACGTCAGGGAGGCGCCAGAGAATGGGGAAGCTCGTCTTCGGAATGATGCAGTCCCTGGACGGCTTCGTCGCCGGGGTGGAGGGAGGGCCGCAGTTGCCGCCACCCGGTGCCACATTGCACCGTCACTTCAACGACCATGTCCGCGGCTTGGCCGGCAGTCTGTACGGTCGTCGGATGTACGAGGTGATGCGCTACTGGGACGAGGATCGACCGGAGTGGGGCACGGTCGAGCACGACTTCGCGGTGGTGTGGCGGGCGCAACCGAAATGGGTGGCATCACGTTCGCTCAGGTCCGTGGGCGCAAACGCCACGCTGGTCCGTGACGACGTGGAAGGATTCGTCCGCCGACTGAAGTCCGAAGTCGATGGGGAGGTAGACGTCGCCGGGCCTGAACTGGCGGGGAGTCTGACCGACATTGGCCTCATCGACGAGTATCAGCTCTACCTCCGCCCGTTCGTGCTGGGCCGCGGCAAGAGGTATTTCGCCGGCGCACGGCCGCCCCTTCGGCTGGTCGCTACCGAGCCCGTTGCCGAGGACACGATTCGTCTGACCTACGTCCCGGCCTGATCGCGACGTCCTCCGTCACCCCGTCCGCCGGTTGCACCGCACGGATCGGGCCGGGATAGGCGTCTTCGAGGCACCCCCGAGTTCGTAGCCCGCAGATCGATGGCTCCGCAGCATCCGCACCGTCGTCTCCCCCCTTTAGTACCTCGGGTCGTTCCACATCCCCGTCTCGGAGTCAGCCATGAGGAAGGTCCTGATGCTGATGTACATGACCCTCGACGGGATCGCCGAATTTCCCGAGTACGCGCCGCAACGGGAGGGGACGCCGGAGGAGGAGGGCCCGCGGATGTGGAGCTCACGCCTGGAGACAATCGATACCCTACTGCTGGGCCGGCGGACGTACGAGAAGTGGGCGGAGTTCTGGCCTGGCAAGAAGGACAACCCCGCCCTCACCCGGTTCGAGAGGCAATTTTCGGAGTTTGCGGATCATGTCGACAAAGTGGTGTTTTCGAAGACGCTCCCATCGGCGGACTGGCCCGGCTCGAGGATCGTTCGAGGAGATCCCGGAGAGGAGATCTTCCGACTCAAGTCACTTCCCGGCCGCGACATGGCCTTGGTCGGTCCGAGGCTGGCCCAGTCCTTCCTGGAACGGGATCTTATCGATGAGATGGTGCTCGAGATCTCACCCTGCATCGTCGGAAAGGGAAAGCCGCTCTTTCACGTCGACGCTGACCCCGAGCACGACGCCGATGCGGTGCCGGTGGGAGCCCCTGGACGTCACGACTTCCTATTGATCGAGACGCTGCCGCAGCGTGACGGGTCGGTCATGATGCACTACAAACGGGGCGAACCGAGACAGGAAAGCCACTGATTCCGGTTCGAGAAGTGGTGACCCGGCACCTCGCTGGGATGGGGGGCCAGACGCTCAAGCCCCCCCAACACGCTTGGAACCGGTGCACGGGTGTCATTGGGACCTCGGTAGAGCCCGGCTCAGTTCTGGAGGACGGGGCATGGAACTTCCAACCGGTAAGGTGAGGTCTTGATGGCGTGCGAGGCAAACGAGCGTCCCAAGGCATCCCCGGGGGAGTCATCCGGGCCCCGAACGGGGTAGTCCGCAAGGGGGTCGCTCCACCGGCACATTCTCTGACGGTCCGGCTGATAACCGGAAGGACATCGGTTCAAATCCGATTGGGCCAATCAACCCTTTGGGGGCATCCCCCCTCACCCGAACCCCTCGTTTCCGGGAGAGTGGCCCCGAGCTTGCGCTGAAATTGCCAGACCCGGAGGCTGTTACAGTGAGCTGCGCGGCCCGCCACACCAGTCCCCCGTCAACCGAAGCTGCCATCGCCTGAGAGGGCCGTATTGGATTGAGAAACGAAGAATGACCGTGCGGAACGCCCCCGTCCCGTCGAAGACGGTCTGACCTTTCGGTCGCGAAGGAGCTCTCAGGGAGACCCGGGCTCACCGTCAGTGGGAGGACTCCCCGATTCACCGCGGCCTTCGGATGGCACTTCGTTGGTCCCATCATCGGCCGCCGATATCTCCCCCGGCTCCTCAGACGAAACCGTCGGGTTCCTCTGCCGACGGATCAGCAGGAATCCAGCGATGGCAGCAACTGCGAGGGTGACGATTATCCCCGCAGCGAGCCCCCACTGCGCCGGGCCCCACGCTGCTCCAGTCCTAGAGTTCGGACTTGGCACCGTGCTGGACACCGAAACGGTGAGCGTCTTCTCGACGGACCCTCCGGAGCTATCGTTCACCCAGAGCGAAACGGTGTACGTGCCCGCCGCCACGTACGTGTGGTCGACCGTCGCCCTCAATCCCTTCGACCCGTCTCCGAACTCCCACGTCAGGGTGAGTTGCCCCGTCCCCCCGGTGACGTTCGAGGAGAACGTTACGCTCTGGCCGGTCGTCGTCGAGTTGGGCGACGCGGAGATGCTCACGCTCAGCGGGTGGGCTACCACGAGTTCGAGTGCTGCCGACTCCGTCGATTGACCGTTCGAGTCCGTGACCTTCACCTTCACCGAGTAGTTCTCCGGAATGGCGGGTGAGCATAGGATCGCAGCGCTTGTCCCACTGCACCCGGTGGGCAAGCCGGACCAGGCGTATGTGTACTGCCCCGATCCCCCTCCTCCCGTCGCCGTCAGCAGTACCAACTGCCCCGCATCGAATGTGGTCCGATTCGTTGCCAAGCTCGCGGTGGGATCGGTGTAGACCACGAGGCGGAGCGAACTACTGGTAACCGAGAATCCGTTCGAGTCCGTCACCCGCAGTTGAACCTGCCAGGTGCCATTTCCGGTGGGCGTGCAGCTCGGCGATCCGGTCGATACGCCGGTGCAGCCGGTCGGCAGGCCGCTCCAGGTATACGTGTAGCTACCCGATCCCAACGTCGCGGAACCTGAGAACGTCACCGCTTGGCCCACATCGGCCGATGCGCGGCTCGCCGTGGGGACGGATACTACCGGGTCGCGATTGACCACGAACGCGAGGGCCGGGCTAGTCGGTGAGGTAACGCCATTCGAGTCCGTTACATTGGTAGAAATCGAGTAGTCTCCGGCAGGTAGGTCGTCCCCGGAGCAGGTGACCGTCCCCTCGGTGCCGGTACAGCCCGGGGGAAGCCCCGACCACGAGTATGACTCGTACGTCGTGGTCCCGAGCGTCGCCGCAGCCGTGAACGTCACACTCTGGCCGGCATCGACCTGCCCCGAGCTTGCATTTGCAAGTGGCGTCGCTACCACGGGGTCGCTATCCACGGTGAAGGCCACGGAACTACTCGTGACGGAGACGCCGTTGGAGTCGGTGACCTTGACCAACACCGAGTAATGCGCGCCGACGGCCGTTGGGGTACAATTGATCCACGCCGAGGTGCCTCCGCACCCTGCCGGGAGACCGGACCATCCGTACTGATAGCCACCAGAACCGCGGGAGGCCACCACGCTGAAATTCGCGGATTGCCCCAGATCGACGGAAGGTGGGAGTGCCTTGACGGTTCCTGCGAGGGGAGCGAGGTACACGGTGAGCGTCGTGTTCGCGCTATGGCCCGCGCTGTCATTGACCAGAAGGAGGTAGAGTCCCGCGGTGAGGACTGCCGGCACGATGATCTGTGCGGCGAAGGTTCCGTTCGGGTTTGTGGTGAGAACTCCTCCAACACACGTCCCGTTCGTTGCAGCGATACACGGAGTCGAGAACGCGCCGAAGGCAAGGGTGTTGATGGGCAGCAAGGTGCCGTAGCCATTCCCTTGAACGGTGATGGTCTCGCCGACATCGACGCTGTTGGTAGGAACCTGAACGGCGACACTCGAATTGACCCCGAACACCGCAGTCGCGTCGCTTCCGCGAAGAACGGTCACGTTGCTGGAGCCCTGGTTCGCGACGAACAACTGGCGCGTGGTGGCGTCGTAGGCGATGCCTCGAGGGTTGCCTCCCACCCCGATCGAAGCCACCACCGAGTCGGTCGTGTCCGATATCGCGCTTACGTTCCCCAGGTTGAAGTTGGTGACAAATATCTGCCCTGTCCCCGAATCGTAGGCGACCCCGGTGGGCTCACTACCCATATTCCCTACACCGGGATTGTTGACCATGGCGATAATCGAATTGTTCGCATCGTCGATCACGCCCACGGTGTCCCGGCCGCTGTTCGCCTCGAACACCTGACCGGTCGCGTTGTCGTACGCGAGGCCTGAGACACTGCTTCCTCGGGCGGCGGAGATGGTCGCCACCAGGCTGTCGTTCCCATCAGAGATCACGAGCACGGAATGGTCGCAGTCGTCTCCAACGAACAGCTCCGACTTGCCGGAGTCGTAGGCGATGGAGTTGGGGCAATACCCCGTCACGGGGATCGTCGTAGTGACGTTGTTGTTCGTGTCATTGATGACGCTCAAATTAGCCGAGTTGCTGTTCGCGACGAACACCTGACCCGTACCGGGATCGTAGGCGACGCCCGCGGGGCTCGCCCCTACAGCCACCGTGGCAAGCACGGTGTCAGTCGTGTCCGAGATCACGCTCACGTTGTCGTCGTTGGAGTCGACGACGAACAACTCTCCCTTCCCGGAGTCGTAGGCGATTGCCTCCGGGTAGGCGCCCACTGGAATCGCATCGACTACGGAATCGTTTGTGTCGGAGATCACACTCACGTTGTTATCGTTGGAGTTCGTGACGAAGACCTGCCCCGTCCGGGAATCGTAGGCGATACCGTAGGGGGTCGAGCCGACGCCGACCCCCGGGCTGCTCCCGCCGGCCGAGGCAGTGACCGATTCGGCTCCCGCCGGCGCCGATGGCACCGTGAAGGTGCAGGGCGTGCCGCTAGTACCGGGAAAACTGCCCGTCGAGTCGGAGGAGCAGTTCGAGTCCACGGCGCGTCCGTCAAAGGTCAACGTGACGGGGGAACTCCCGGGAAAACCTGTCCCGCTTGCGGCCACCGTGCTACCGACCGCTCCGCTGGTGGGCGTAAGAGAAAAACTGGGTCCTACTAGAGGAACCACTGCCGACACCCGGGCGGTGGCCGGAGCTTCCCGGGTCAATGCCGTCCCCGCCATAGCCAGGAACGGGGAGGTTACCAGGAACAGGAGCAGGAGGGCAACCCACACCTGGTCACCGATCCCCCGCTGGAGAGGAGCCTCTATCCACTCCCGATATGCTGGATCCGGTGAACGCCTCGCCGCTACGGGTCCCCCTCGTCGACTCGGCAGGAACCGTTTCTCGCGCGCGGGATATCCCGTCGGGGCGCGAGAGGATTCATCCATGCGGCTCTCCGCGACAAACATCGGCGAGTTATCGGCGGGTTCAGATATGAACGCAAGTCCTCCGAACCAAGACATTCGGTATCTGAGTGGCGGAGTTCATTCCATCCGTCTTCACCCATGCAACTAAAGAGGATGTCACCCCTCGGAGTTCAGAGTGGCCGAACTCGATGACGCTGGATTGGAGAATCTATTGTCAGCTGTATCGTCAGGTAGAAGATCCCTTATGGGGCGTGTACCCGCATCCCTCCATCAGCTCCGTCGCGAAGGCAGTTGGGGTGACGAGAGGGACCGTCTGGCGCCGTCTCTTGGGATTAGAGCGAACTGGCTTCCTGAAGGGCTACGAGGTGATTCCGAATCCCGCGCTTCTCGGCGTCGGCCTCAACTCCTACAACCTGTCGATTCCCGATGCGCGTGCCCAGTTGCGATTCTTGGACGCGCTAGAATCCGTGGACGGGGTGTTGGAGGCGATGGTGGACCTTGGGCCGAAGGCGGTGGTGGTGACGGTCGCCGATGGCCCGTCGTCCTCCTCGCGCCGAGAGAAGATGATCGCACGAATCGATGGGGTCGAATCCATGAATCGGCCGGTCGCCGTGTGGTTGCCGGACTGCACTTCCAACGTCTCGTTGGAGCGGTGGCGCCTCATCTCCGAATTTCGTCGCAACCCAACGTCGTCCTGGGGGACCTTGGCACGGCGGCTCGGAGTCTCCCCGAGGACTGCGGCGAACCGGTGCCGGTCGCTTCAACGAGGCCGACACATCTTGGGATATCTCAACGAGAACTTCGAGAAGTTTCCCGGTGTGGTCGCGGGTGTAGTTCTCACCTTGAACTCCGGCACCGAATCTCGGGCGGTGGCCGCAGCGGTACAACGATTGGAACCCGAGGCGTTGGAGATCCCTTCGTTGACCCGTTCTCCTCGTTCTCAATCGCCAAGGCTCGCTTTCATGCGATTGGTGCTTCGCGCGTCGGATGCTCAACGGGGCGCGGCCGCGTTCCTAGGCATCCCAGGTGTATCCAGGGCCGATACCTTCTTCCATGGCACTATGAGGTTCTATCGACATTGGTTCGACGTCCGAATCATAGAGTTGCTCGCTCGGCACCGAGCGACGCCACGCTGACCCCGGTGGGTCATCGTCCTCGGAACGGCACGTCCCTGAGTCCCCAACGGACCGAACGCGTCCTGTCCTGACGCCTGGGTCCATGATGACGATGGGCTCGCGCCCTTCGAGCCTGCTCCCCATGGGGGTCAAGGGGAGGTGGGCATTTGCCAAGATCAGGCGCTCCGGCCTGACTGTCCTACAGGCTGAGGCTCGAAGAAACAACATGCGCGTTGAGTCCAACACCTTTGGGAAGCCGCCCCGGACTTGGGCGGTTACCAAGATTCGGCCCGCTTGACTTTGCTTGGGAAGGGTCGGATTATTGAAGTCGAGTGCCTGTTTTCCCGACTTGGGATGACAGGCCTGGGGAAGGTCAGCAGTCTTCCAAGCAGAGTAGTGATTGCAGCCCTCGCGATCGGCGGCGGAGTCGCACTTTGGATCGTCAGCAGTGAATTTGGATTCTGGGGAATCTTCCTGACCCTGCTTGCCGGGGTGGTTCTCCTGGGGGGTGTGCTTGCCTATTCTCGATGGCGACGAGAAGTCGACGGCTGACTCTCTCGCGGAGTTCGAAAACAGTCGCTTTGACCACTGGGACACCGTGGATCCCTCACGGCCCCAAAAAGGAAACTTCGAACGCGCGGTCCGCCGGTCCGCGCCCGACTAACAGCTCGGACGTGGGGTCCGATTTGAAGACTAGGGCAGCTCCGGCCCGGGAAAGCCCACCCGTGAGAGGGTAGCCGATCTGTCGACGGGCTCTAATCGACCATCCGGCCAGACCATTACCGTCGGACGGTACGGACGGCCGACCTTAGGAAGTACGCCGGTTTCACCGAGGTAGTTGGCCAACGTCTCCCGTGCTAAGGCAGCGAGCGCCGGGCCCTTGTCCCAGCGTTCGAGGTAGTCGCTCAATCCAGTTCCTGTCCCGTGACTGAGACCACCGTGCGCTGCCCCATTGCGCAACCTCACTAAGCGGGGCACCCCGGGTAGTGCCGCCCCGTCGTGAAACTCTCGCAGAAGTGCCCGAACAAGGGGACCCGCCCGATCGCGCGGGCGGGAAGTTCGGCTCGCCGTAATGCGCGGCGCGGTTGGAGCCTGCCTCACTTGGTTGGCCTTCGCGAGTAATTCGACGCCATTCCACGCGTACAGGAATCGAAGGTCACTATCCGACGTAACCGATGACGCGCCAATATTTTCAATCGCCCACCCCAAAGCTGAGTCGGCCCCAACGTGGCGCAGGAGGTATTCTGCCGCCGCATAGATTGTGGGCAACTCGTCTGCGAGGTCGAACCGTTCCGAGGTAGTCAGACCGTGGAGTTCTCCCCAGTGTCCTGTGTAATTCGGGAAATCCAAGCCCTCCATTGTAACCGCCGAATCCGTCGGCACTTCCAGCCCCGCCCAATGAGCGAGGTATCTAGCCGCTCGCCGTTCAATCATGCGGACTGTACCGAACTGTTGGGTGAGACTCGGCGTTGCCGGGACGTCGAGAGTCATGCTCGCTGTGACATGGGGCCGGCCAATTCCAAAACCGGGTCCGCCGGAAACCAATCGTAGCATAGCGGGAGGCGTGCTCCCGTCCGCTCTCAGCCCGACAATCGGCATACCGCCGGGAAGGTTCCGCGCGACATATCCCATTCGGAGAGGGAACCTCCAAGAAGTAAGGAGACAAGGTTGCAGCGAGCCAGGTGAACGGGCGCCCAATGATGTCATCTGGCAGGAATATTCCTGGTCCCGAAGGGAGTGGCGGGAGTCCCGAGCGTTTTGACCTCAACCGCCCAGCACCGTCCAAAGTTCACGGTCAGATTACATGTGTATAGACCCCTCCCCGGTTGACCGGGGTGGGGGGAAGTGGTTCTCTACCCGTTCGATGGAGGATCAAACCGGTAAGTACGCAGGCGCTGGGTGAGCTGGTCCAGAGCTCGGTCGGTCGGTCCCGGAGGTGTCGAAACCGGACAGTTCTCTATCGGAGGGTGAATATTGGGGGCGCTGACCGCACCTCAAAGCGCTGCCCGGAGTAAATATGTCGGGAGGCCCGGAAAGGACCTGCCGAACTATCCTTCGACGCCGTGTCCCGAGAGCTGCGCACCTGCCCTCTCGGTTCCTCCACCGAATAGGGAGCAACCCCTTCCCCGGGCCCCAGGTCGGGGCCCGGTACTCTCGTCCATGACAACCCAGACCAGGATTGGCAGCTCCGCTTGGGCGACAATGGGCGGGACCCGCTGTCGAAACCCAAGC
>JAKIVR010000069.1 GCA_022750455.1 Thermoplasmata archaeon
CGATCGTCCTGTCGTGGAGCGGAGCCCTCCGGCAACCGATCATCTACGACGGAAACTCGGCCGGGAGCTTTGGCACCGGGCGGGCGATCATCGACGGCATGGGTCACGCGAAGGGACCGCTCGCGGACCAGTTCGGGTTCCTGGGAGGCGAGAGCTGGAACGGCGTCCTCGACGTCGGCGTCTCTTACGTCACGATCGAACATTTCGAGATCCGGGATCAGCGATACATCTGGAACGACACCGGAGGTGGGTGGAACAACGGTCCCCAAGGAGTCGAGATCGGCGGACTGGGATCCAATGTCACCGTGCAGGACTGCTGGATTCACGACATTCAGCCGATCGCCTTGGCGGTCAACCGCAACAGCGAGGTGATGGGGTCCCTCAACGCCTGGAGCTCGGTCCACGTGACGCAGATCTCATTCAACGACTCGAACATCAGCCTCGCGGAGTACGCCGGAACGGCCGGTTCGTTGGCCCGATTCAAGATCTACGTCGGTTGGGGCGCGGACGACTACACCATCGCATCTGCGTACCTTGGCCCGTACTGGGCCACGAACAACACGCTCCGGGTCTACCAAGACCTCAATCTCACGATGCCCGGCTGGAACACCGCCAACAGCGACCCGGTCGGCCAGGCGACGCAGTACGGGTACTCGATCTTCAACATGACGCAGGGACCGATGTACGGGAAGGAGAGCTCCGACGTTTCGGTCTCCGATCACACGAACCTCTCGATCATCCACAACACGCTCTCCGACGCCGGCACCGCGATCGGCCTGAGCCTCGACAACAACTCCTTCGTGCAGGGGAACGATATCTCCAACGTCTCCTGGGGGATCGCCGGCGGCAGTGGGGAGATCCCCGCGGCGGCGATGGTGAACATCACCATCGCCTCCAACCAGATCCACGACTTCTATCCGTACGTTCGCAACGGGTACTGGTCGGGCTGGCATGGGGACGGCATCTATCTGTTCGCGGGGTCCGATAGCTACGCCGACATCCGCAACTTCCTCATCGAGGGCAACGACTTCTACGGGTACATCCCGGAGTCGACCGCGCTCATCTACGCGGAGGACGCGGACTACGAGAACATCACGATCTACGACAACATCTTCGCGGCCTCGGGCTCGTGGATGATCCGCATCTCCGCGGACGCTGGATCGGTCCTCAACGAGGTGCGGGTTTTCAACAATGACTTCGTTATGGCGCCTCTCGACCAGAGTCCCGCCGTCCTGTTTCAAGGCGGCGTGACCAACGTCAGCCTCCGGAACAACATCGTGTGGGTCCCCTCGGGTTGGGGCGCCGTCTTCTCGTTCGATCCCTCGGGCCTCGCGCCGACCGGCAGTGACTACAACCTCCTGGGGAGCGACTACGCGTACGCGGGAGACGTCGGATACAACGACACCGAGTACACCTTAGCTCAGTGGGTCGGTTCGGCGTTCCCGTTCCCGCATGACCAGCACAGTCTGATTGACGCGAACCCCCAGTTCCTGAACTTCCCCGAGTTCGAGTCGTACCTAAGTGGCGGTACGGCGAACAATCTGACGTTCCAGATCGAAGATCCTCGGGTGAACCCGCATGTGAATTCGACGTTCCGCGTAGGAGACCGGGTCGAATACGACTACGATGGGATCGTTCGCACGGTCACGGCCGTCGGCCCCGGTACCCCGCAGCCGTGGGTCGAACTGACCCCGGCCTTGTCCGTCCCCCCCTCCGCGGGGGACTTCTTGACTGACTGGGGGAGTGACACCAACTTTACCTTCGACCTCCACGTGGCGGCGACCTCCCCCGTGATCGGGGCGGGGATGAATCTGGCGGGCCAGGTGCCGGCGATCGACGCCGACGGGGCCGCTCGGCCGCTCACCGGGGCCTGGGACATCGGCGCGTTCGTCTTCGCCCCTCCACCCCCCGTGACCGTCGCCTCCGTGACGATCGAACCGTCGGCGGCCCGCCTCAACGTCGAACAGAGCCAGTCGTTCGAGGCGGTGGCCGTCTGCACCCAAGCGTGTCCCTCCGGGGTGAGGTACTCGTGGTCCCTGACCGACGGCCAGGGTACGTTGAACTCTTCGACGGGGTCGAACGTCACCTTCACCGCGCGAGACACGGCCGGCACCGACACGCTCTATCTGAACACCACATTGAACGACGAGACCGTGCCGAGCCAGCCGCTCGTCATAACTATCGACGCCCCGGTCGACCTGCCCGAGGCGACCCAGTCGCACTCACCGATCCAGTACGCCGGCCAATGCACCTCGCCCGACTGGACGACGACCTTCTTCGGGAATAGTAGCGGGGGGACGCCGCCGGACTCTTTCGCCTGGAACTTTGGAGATGGAAGCCCGGGATCCAACCTTCGGAACGTAAGCCATACGTTCGTGGAGCTCCGGGCGTTCGACGTGACCCTCAACGTCACCGACGCCGCCGGGAACCAGGCGACCGACGTCGTCTCGATCGTACCAGCACTCCCTCCCTGTGCGCCCCGGTCCTCGGGTCCAGCGGTGGCAGACTACCTGTCGTGGGAGATCACCGCGGTAGCCGTCGGGGCGGTGGTCGTGATCGTGGTGTACTTCCGCCGCCTTCGCCGCTCGTAGTTCCTCAACCACTCTCAGGGGACGCGACCACCGGTTCTCCCCGGCGGGAGTGCCCACCGTCCTCAGTAGGAGACGTCTCGGAGTTCGTGGAGCGCGGTCGCTCCGACCGCCGTCACGGCGAACATCACGGCCCCCGAGAGCAGGAACACGGTGGAGATGGAAGTCTTTGAAGCCAGACTCCCGGCAAATAATGCACCGATCGGGGCCACCGCGAGGATCAGCGCCAATAACGTCGCCATGACCCGCCCCATCAACCGCGCGGGGACCTTGGCCTGGATCACCGTCACCAGCGGGATGTTGGTGAGGGAGATCAGGACCCCGAACACGACTGCGTCGGCCACGGCGGGCACGATCTGACGGGTCAGCCCCAACACGGCGATGGAGATCGAGAGTGCCATCGCCGCGCCGAACAACCATCGACCGGCCGTGGCTCGGGTATTCACCTTCCCGATGGCCACCGCCCCCACGAGACTCCCGGCGGCGATCGAAGCGCCGAGGAGTCCGAATGTGGCGGCTCCGCCCTGGAGGACCAAGTCAGCGTACGGGGCGAGCAGCGCGCCCGTCGCCGTCCCGAAGAAGTTCAAGATGACCCCGAGGGCGATCGCTTCGAGAAGGTACCGTTGGCTCCGAAGGTAGGCGAGCCCCTCCGCGAACTGGGTGCGGAAGCTCGGGGGCCCGCCCCCTACGACGGGTTCGGGGGCGCCCAGGCTCGGGGCGGTCAGGGCGAGGAGCCCCGCGGCCAAGAAGAACGTGAGGGAGTCGTACTCGAGCGGGAGGTTGACCCCGAACAGGGCGACGACCACCCCTCCGATCGAGAGTCCGATGATCTGATTGAACGACGTCGAGAACGACATGAGGCCGTTGGCCGCCGGGAGGTCCTCCACGGCGACTGCCTGCGGCACGATCGCCGTCGAGGTGATCCGAACGAACTGGGCGGCGCTCGCCAGCCCGAGCACAATAATGATCAGGACCGTGAGATCCGCGTCATGAAGGAGAACGAGGGCCGAGAGTCCGGCGACCGCCACTCCCTGAATGAGATTTGTATACAGGAGGATCCGACGTCGGTTCCACCGGTCGGCATACACGCCCAGCGACGGGCCGAGGACCACCACCGGAACGAGCGTGGCCGTGACGACCAGGCCGACGGCGAAGACCGAACCGGTCAGCTCGAGGACCAACCAGAGCAGGGCGACCTCGAATACGAAATCTCCGGATTGGGAGATCAGCTGCGAGGACCAGAGAAGCGCGAACGGCCGCTGACCGAGCACGCGGCGGAAGCTCGGCGTCTCCCCGCCGTCCGTGACTTCGACGACCACGATACGACAGTGGCCGCGAAGGCGGTATCGGTTAAATCGTACGAGCGCGCCGAACTCCCCGCCGGGGCCGGGCGGTCAGTTCCCGCGATTTCTCCCTTTGTGGGCTCGGGCTCTAGCCTTCCGACTCTGGTTCCAGCGACGATGCCAGAACATCTCGGGTCTCCGGAGGGGGGGTCGGTGGCGCCTCGGAAGGCTTGGCGCGACCGAGCGGCACCCTTCCGACGAGGAACAGCGCGAACGCAAACCCGATCACGATGGCCGCGGCCAGGAGAAGGAACACCTCATTGTACGCGGCCAACAGTCCGGTGGTGATGGCGTTCTCGGCGGTGGCTCCCGCGGTGAGCGACTGCGAACGCTCTGTGAGGAAGACCGTCAGCAGGGAGAGCCCGATCGCACCCCCGAGGCTTTGGAAGAAACGAGTCAGTCCGATCGCCGCACCGACCTCCGCCGGCGGCGCCTCGTTCTGAACCGCGATCGTCGTCCCCGCCAGCGAGAGCCCGAGTCCGAAGCCGAGGGGGATGAGCGGAAGCGCGAGCCCGCCGACCGGAAGGAATCCAAACTCGAAGATCCACAAGGGGGTGCTCGTCGAGAGCTGCGCCAGGAAGAATCCCGCGACGGCGGCGACGAACAGCCCCGGGGCGACAACGTTCCGATACGAAAGCCGACTCAGAATCTGGCCGGAGAGCGCCGCCCCGAGGATCAGCGGGACGGCGAGGAAATAGATGATGTCCCGAACATCGCTTTCCGAGTTGGGCCCGTTGTGCAGGAGGACCGTCCCGACGACCAGCGACAGGAACGCGATCAGGGCGCTGAAGACAACTCCCGTGAACAGCATCGTCCCGCTGCTCGAGGCGATCACCCGGTGACGGAGGAGGCGCAGAGGGAGGAGTGGCTCCTTCGTGTGAAGCTCCCACCACAGGAACAAGGCGAGTAGGAGGGCCGCTGCCCCCAGCAAAGCCACGACGCGGGGGTCGGACCAGGCCCAGCCGGAGTTGGCGACCTGCACGAGGGCGAACATCAAGGCGGCCACCCACCCGCTCAACAACGCCGCCCCGGGCACGTCAAAGCTCCCGCGGGTCGCCGGCCGCAACGGACCGACCGCCACGAGGAGGACCAGCGCCGCCAAAATGCCGAACGGGAGATTGATGTAGAAAACCCATCGCCAGGTCGTGACCGAGACAATGTAGCTGCCCACGAGCGGTCCCAACACGATGGCGAGACCGGCGGAGCCGGTGAGCAACCCCGTGACCTTGGCTCGTGTCTCCGGTGGGTAGAGCACGGTCGCCATGGCGATCGCGACCGGAAACACGCCTCCCCCGCCGAACCCCTGCATGCCGCGGAAGATGATCAGCTCGGTCAGGTTCTGACTGAGACCGGACAAGGCGGAGCCGACGATGAAGATCCCGATCCCGAGGAGGAAGACGTTCCGTCGGCTGGAGATGTCGGAGAGCCGGGCGAACATCGGGATCGAGATCGTCGACGAGATCAGATACGCGCTCACCACGAAGGTGACGCCGTCGGATTGGTGCAGATCGGTCGAGATCGTGGGCAGAACGGTCGCGACGACCAGCCCGTCCATGGCGCCCATGAGGATCGCGAGGAAGATCCCGACGAAGACCAAAATCCCAGTGAGCTCGGACAACCGGACGACCGTGGTGCCGTTCGGATCGGGAGCGACCTCTCCCGTCTCGGCTCGCCTCTCCGCCATGAGCATCGTTCTCGGCGGACGGTCGTCCGCCGGCGGGGCATGACTTCAGGTCAATATAAAATCTCTCAGTCATTATTCTGAGGAACGGTCATCACAGCCTAAATACGCCCCACCCGTGGTTCACCGGAGCTTCGGAGGAAGCCGCGAGAGCGAGATGCCGAAGGTTGTCGCGGGGTACAAGGACCAGGCCCGAGAGCGCATTGTCGACGCGGCGCAGACGGTCTTTCACCGGAAAGGGCTCAGCCGGTCGACGATGGAGGACATCGCCCAGGAGATCGGGGTCAGCAAAGGGGCCCTCTATGTCTACTTCCGCACCAAGACCGAACTTCTCGTGGCGCTCCAGAGCCGGCAACGGGAGCGTGCCATGCGGGACATGGAGGAGGCGCTGGGGGACGGCGACGTGGCCGAGGGGATCGCCTCCTCGCTCGATCGCATCTTCTCCGGCGATCACGATGCGGCGGTCTGGCTGGACGTCGCGACCGCGGCGTCGTCGGACCCAGAGATCCGCGCGGTCCTCGAGCTCGACGCGCGAGAGGACGCGAAGATTTTTCGAAAGTTCCTCAAGCGGCTCGAAGATCGAGGTCGGATCCCGAAGTTGGAGAACCGGGAGGTCGCGGCGGACATCATCCTCTCCCTCCTGATGGGCACCCTGTTTCGCGTGGGACTCGGCGGGTCGAAATCCGACGCGCGACGGAAGCTCGTCCGAGCGCTCCGTTCGGTCCTTCACACCTGACCGTCCCACCGCCGGCGTCGAGGTCGGGGCCTTGAAGCGACGGCTCGGGGGGAAGACGACGGACGTGAAAGGTAGACTCCGATCGATGACCGGAGCTCCGGGATCCTGCCGATCAGCTCATTGTACCGGGCGGGGGCCGGAAAAAGCCGGAGCGGAGGTGCATCTCCCCCGTCGCCCGATCGATCGTGCCCCGGACGCCGAACGTGCGACCCGATCGGGATCCTTCGACCATGTACCAGACCACGTCGAAGACATCCCCCCGCGCCACGGCCTCTCCAAAATGGGATCGGATGGAGAGCCAGCGGTTCTTCTCCATCGCGGCAGCATACGTCCGATCCAGCGCCTCTTGAGGGGATTGGACGGGTCCCACGACGGGACCGATCTTGGTAACGCCCATCTGACGATCGGGAGCCGGCGTGGTCTCGCCGAAGTGGTACGGTCGATAACGGATGGTATACCGATCCGGTAGATCTTGGCGGTCGACGAGGGTCCACACCCACGGGAGGGTTGTGGGGGCGACCCCGGAATAGCCTTCCCGGGTCCGGACCAGTCCGGCGCGCCAACGCGCAATGCCCCGCATGAGGAGGTATCCTCCATAGATGGTGGTGAGGATCCACGCGGTCTCGACCCAGAGCGAGAACGGGACCGTACCGCGCTCGACGCTCAACGTGATCAGGGTGATGCTGGTCAACGTGAGCATGATGATGTTGATCGCCACATCCGCGTCGAGACGCAACTCTCTCCACGAGAACGGAAGGAAGGGCGAGACGGCGA
This sequence comes from Thermoplasmata archaeon, assembly GCA_022750455.1. Classification (GTDB taxonomy): domain Archaea; phylum Thermoplasmatota; class Thermoplasmata; order Lutacidiplasmatales; family UBA184; genus JAKIVR01. Next base: position 7,123 of record JAKIVR010000069.1, read on the forward strand.
AGTGAGTGAATCCGTCAAGAAAGACGTGGGAGAGGCCGCCAATCTCCATTGCCACGAAGTACAGGAGCGTGGACGAGTGGGGAAAATAGGGGAGGAATGGCAGCAGGAAACTCCCCACCAGGGCGATCCCGGTTACTCCCAGGATCGAGTGGGTGATGCCGTGATGCTGGAGGATCGGGAACCGACGCGCGAGAGGGAAGAGGAGGGCGTCCGCATCTGGGAGCCCCCCGGCCAGTGCCCCGGCGGCGATGTATTGCGGGTTGCCCGGGCCCCAGATCACGAACGAGAGCAGGTAGGCAAAGACAACATGTGTGAACAGGTCCATGCTCTTCTCCCTCGCCTAGGCCGCCGAGCCCGACCTCGGGGAGGCGGCCAACCTTCTAACGTCCCCGGCGACAGCCTGCAAGTCGGCGCTTCGAAGGCCGACGACGCGTCGCCCGTCGTATCGAGCTACGTTCTCACCTTCATGGAATATGAGTATCGATGGGGTGATCCGGATCCGAAAGACATCCCACAAAGGATCCTTCAGATCTGAAATGTCCACGATGGCGGAACGCGGGGGGAGCTCCGCGTTCTGCGACACAAACTTGGGGACGAATATTCGTGTCGGGAGGCACCACTTCGCCCCGAAGCAGACCACGTACACCCCCCGACGTCGAAGGTGCTCTCCCTCGAAGTCTGCCGTTCGTAAAACCTCGAGCCCGGTGTGTTCCCACCTTTCACTCATCGTCCCCTCCCCGGAACCCTCCGGTCCGAACCAAGTGGGGAGCGCCGAGCCCGGGGAGGTGGTTCCTTCGGCCCGAGGATGGCCCGCTCTGGGACACTCGGGAAGCCATCAGCGACATTCGATCGTGAGTTGATCCGGAGACAGGAAGCCGCACCCAGCCGACTACGGCGCCGCGCGCACGTCTAGAGCATCCGGCCGCCATCCGCGATGGTTCGCCCGTCCACTTCGATCTTGGCCTCTCCCAGGAGTGCGTAGGACTGGAACGGGATTCGGATCTTACCTCCCGCGGCGGCGTTGTTTCCGATCCCCAGCATGACGCTGCCTTCTTCCGTGTCCTCGCAAGGAGCTAGATCCCGAGATGAGGGATTGAGACCGATGGTAAGGAATCCGAGCACGTCCTTACCGGTCCCGGCCTTGTTGAAGTTGGTCTCAAACACCTTCTTCCCTTCCGTCAACTGGTGGGCCGAGAGCCGCCCGGACTCGAAGCTCCAGCGAATACCCGAGTACCGGTGCTGACCGAGGTACACCGTCCGATTACTGACGAAATCGCCAGAGGCGGCGGAGTCGTCGATCCCGACCATGAGCTGCCCCGTTGGGTTGGTCGTAAGCATACCGAACGGTCGCTTCATCGACTCCTTCGACACTTCTCCGACCTCGAGTCGGGTGTGGACCCCTCGGAGCCGGAGGGTCAGATCGGTCCCGTTCGCGTGGCGAATCCGTAGCTCCTTCCCTGACTTGAGGGCCTTCGAGACCCGCTCTCCCTTCGTGCGCATCACGGACGCAGTCTCGGCGCCTGCCGCCAGAAGGCGAGCGCGCCATGCCTTGCCGTTCAGGCCATAGAATCGGGCAGCGCGATCCGAAGCTTGCCCGACCGACATCCGACAGCCCCGAAGTCCGGTCTTCTCCGCGAGCTTGTACCACTCGTCATTGTATCCCGTCATCCGCGCGTCGGTGGCCTCGGGGAGCCCCCACAGCCGCGGGCGGTCGTCCGGGCCCCAGAAGAAGAGGTAGACATCGGCCGAGGCCACGACGTCGTGTTCGACCTTCGACAGCTTCGCGAAACTCCCGAACTTCTTAGATTCCACGGCGTCCCACCACGCCCCTTCATCCTCGTAGAGCACCGTCGGATAGGCTCCGAGTCGACGGATCTCCCGAACAAACGCTCGGACGTACGGGAGAGAATGGGCCCAGGCTTCGATGACGACGGATTCGCCGTTCTTGACCTTCAAGTTCTGGGCGAGGACAGCTCGCGCGAGGTTGGATTCGGGGTCGGACATGGATCGTTGGAGGGACGGGTCATATTTCAGGGGAGCCGTCTGCTGACGGTCCCGTTCAAGGAACGGTCCGGACCCGGTCGGCGGCCGCTCGCTCGGGGTAAGTTCAGTGGGGTGTTCGCACCTGGGGGCCGTGACGCCCGTGACCATGGAGCCGCACAAGGTCCCCGCAGGCGGGGTCCCACGGGGAGTGTCCCTCTGTCGTCCGGTGACCGGACGAATTCCATTCGAATGGACGCCGTCCTCCCGTCCGGGGCTGCTTCGCTACCTCGAGCGAAATGGGCGCCCTCCAACTTGGACTCGGATTCTTCTGCCGGCCGGATTTCTTCGCGCTCGACCTGAGTTGGCGAGGTTCCAACGGGAAAGCTTGATGGCGTGCACCCCCATGGGATGTCGGGGGATTGCGAATGCGCAAAGTCGTGACCGACCATCTACTTTCCCTGGACGGCTACTTCGGGGGGCCCAACGGCGAGATCGACTGGTTCGGGTTCGATGAGGAGTCGATGGAGTGGTCCCGGAAGATCATGGGGGCGGCCGGGTCGATAGTCATGGGACGGCGCACCTTCGAGCTGATGGCGCAGTACTGGCCTTCGCGGCGCGCCCTGGAACAGGAACCCTACATTGCCGAGCACA
>JAKIVR010000007.1 GCA_022750455.1 Thermoplasmata archaeon
CCTGGAGGCGGCGATACTTCTCCTTCAGCTCCCGATGCTCTTGCTCGATTCGGTCGGCTCGTTCGAGCCGCTCCCGAAGCTTCTTGCGATCGGGCGGATAGATCGTGATGGGCTCATCGTCCTCGGTCGGGGCGAACTGGAAGGCCGAGCGCGCCGAGAGCACTGTCCCCTCGGCAAGAGGGAAAGAGCTACCTAGAGAAAGTACTTTCGGTACTCAAGAATCGAGGGGAAAGTGGTGGTCACAAACCTGAGCAGCTACGACCCGTGACCTCTCAGGATTCTGGCACAAGTCTTCGATCCAAGGGCCGGGCCGATTTGAACCCCCGGGGGCGGTGTTGGAAAGAGAATTCGAACGGCCCGAGGGTTCAAATACGACTTGTCGGGGGGGGGATTTGAACCCCCGGCCCCAGGATCTCTCCCGCGACGGCAAAGCCGTCGCGCTATGAGTCCCGTGCTCTACCGGTCTGAGCCACCCCGACGTCGGCGCGCCCGGGACTCCTCACGAACGGACGGTTATGCGGTTGACGGCTCAGGAGACGCCGGGGGCTCGATCGGGGTCTCGGCCGCCGGCATCGACTCCGAGGTCGGCTCCTCGTCGGGGATGGTCCCGAGGATGGTGGAACTGCGGATCTCGATTTTCTTCAGCGGATAGAGCGTTCGAAGGCCCTGGGCGACCAGCCGGGAGAGCTCCCCTCCGAGCATGTCGCGGATGAACTCGGGGGCGGTGCGGGTGGTGGCGCTCTCGACGAGGATCGCCTTGAACCGGTGGCGGAGCTCGGTCTGCAGCCGGGATTGCAGCCGCTGCTCCCCGACCGCGACCGCCTTGAGGACGATCTGGACTCCGTCCTTGGTCGTGACGGTGACGACCGCTTCGATCTTCGAGCGCTTGCGGCGGGCGAGCCGGCGCACATAGTCGGTGGTCAGGTCGTGCCCGACGAGCCGGGTCTCGGCGATCCCGTCGCCGGTGATCGCGGTGATGGAGAATCGGAGCTTGATGTGGGCCTTGCCGACATCGGAGCCCCCGCCGAGCTCCTGCATGGTGGTCTCGAGGGAACGGCCGATGATGCTCTCGGACTCGGTGGCCATCGTCTCGCCGAGGGCGGCGTGCTGGAACAGGCCCGGGGCCCGGACCTTGAACCACTGCTTGGCCCGCCACTTGTCCTTGACCGTCCGGGTCAAGGTCGTCTTCTTCTTGTCGGAGTCCGTCTCGGCCATCGTGGGGTAGCGCCGCCCACCGGGGCACCCTACATAATGGTGCCGACCCGGGCCGTTGGGCGATCTACGGGGGTCGACCCGGTCGGCCCCCCTCCGAGCCGATTCGGCGTGCGCCGTTCGACCGCCGTGCGCGGCAAGCATGATATGGCCGCCGCGCTCGGCTCGCCTATGGCTGGTCGTTCGACCCCCGCGCCGAAGGCAACTGCCCCCGCCGGCGCCCAGGCGACGGCGGCGGACCTCCAGAGCCGGGGCGTGATCCTCGAGAGCCCCACCCAGCGGTTCCGAACCGAGGTTCTCCGACTGCTCGCAGCGTTGCGGGCCAAGGGCCTTTCGCAGGAGGAGGCGATCGCGGCCCTCTTTCCGCGCACCGTGCTCGAAGGTTCGACGTACGAGGACGTCGTCGCCGCCCTGGTGTCGGGTGCCCACCTGCTGTTCTTCGGGCCTTCGGGCGCCGGCAAGACGACGCTCGCCAAGGAGCTCTGGGACCTGTATCCGAAGACCACCTGGGTCGTCCACGACTGCCCGGTCCTCGACCATCCTCTGAGCGTCGTCGACCCCGCCACCGCCCGCCGCTTCCCCCCGTGCCCGATCTGCCAGCGACGGTTCGCCCCGAACAACGACGTCGCCCGGTTCGATCCCGCCAGCGTCGACCCGACGCAGGTCCCGGCGGACAACGTCCAGCTGCGGGAAGGATTCGGCCTCGCCCGCCTGCAAGGAAGCAGCGAAGTGTTCCCGGACCACCTGACGGGCAACGTCAACCTCCGTCGCCTCGAGGAGATCGGGGATCCGATGAGCCCGCTCGTGCTCGAGCCGGGCAAGCTGCTCCAGGCGAACCGGGGCATCCTCCTCGTCGACGAGATCGGCAAACTGCCCCTCGGCACCCAGAACGTCCTCCTCCAGGCGCTTCAGGAGGGGACGGTCACGCCGTCCAAGTCGAGGGAGAGCTTCCCCGCGGCGTTCGTGGCGATCTGCACCTCCAACCTCTCCGACCTCGACAACATCAACGACCCGCTCTCCGACCGCCTGACGAGCATCCACGTCGGCTTCAACCCGCACCACGCCGCGAACCGCCGGATCGTCTCAATCGGGACCGCCGCGAGCGGGGCCCCGTACGTTCCCGAGATCCTGGTCGACGCGGGCGTCCGCGTCATCGAGTCGTGGCGCCTGAAGGCCGGCGACGACAATCCGGACGTGGGCGAGGTCGGTTCGAACCGCACGCTGCTCGATGTGACCCAACGGACCGGCGCGTTCGCGACGTTGGGCGGCCGCGCGGTGCCCAGCGCCGAGGACCTGCGCGCCGGGCTCTGGCACGCGATGCGCGGCCGGATCCGCGCCCGCAGCGGCGACGCCTTCCAGCAGAACTCCAAGCGCGTCGCCGAGTTCCTCGACCGCGGCATCGAGGAGGCTCTCAAGCAGAGCGCCCTCGTCTACTGGTGCCGGTACTACACGACCGTCCTGAAGGAGAACGCCGTGGAGTCCCAGGCGCTGATCAGCGAGGGCCGGCGCCTTCTGCCGGACCCCGCGGTCCAGGCCCAGCTCTCCGGAGCCGACGGGACGTTCCCGCGGTTCCGTGCATTCCAGGAGTTCGTCAAGGCCCGGGAGGCGCCGAGGGCCCCCGCCACGGAGCGGGACGCCGCCCTCGCCGAGTTCGCCCTTCTCGACAAGTTCTCGCTCTTCACCTGTACGCCGGGGAGCGAGGACGACGTCCGCTAGCGCCCGCGGCCTCCCCGACTGCTCCCTCGCGACCGACGACGTCTCGAGCGACGATCTCCTCGATCGGATCGACCGGACCACGCTGGTCGAAGCGCTCGCGCAAGAGGGCGTCGACGCCGCGGACCGGCTCCTCAACCAGCAGGCCGGGACCGATCGGGAGCTGGCGAACCGTCTGGAGCGGCTCCGCGCCCGCCTCCGGCAGCAGTACCTCGCCCGTCTCCATCGTCTCGAGGGGGAGTACGGGGACCGGATCCGCGAGCTCCACACGCTCCGGGGGCAGGAGGCGGCCCAGGTGGACGCCGAGATGCGCGCGCTGGAGGCGCGTCTCCGCCGCGCCCGGAGCTGGGACGGGGCCGGGTTCGACTCTGACCTGCTGGACGGCGTGCGGGAGGCGCTGTTGCTTCCCGAGATCGCCGAAGCGCCGGCCCGGAAGGTCGGCCTCCTGGCGCGGTTGAAGGCCGCCCTGGCCCGATTCATCGACTGGCTGCTCGGACTGTTCGGCCGCAAGTCCCGGCGACCGGTCCCCGCGCCGGTCAAGGGACGACAGATCACGCTCGCCGCGCTCGCGATGGACGGTCGCGCCATGGCCCCGTCGGACCTCGGGGAGGCGATCGCCCGCCTCGCTCCCGAGGACCAGTCGACCTTGCGCAGCGGGGTCGAGAAGACGGTCCAGCGCCGGGAGGCCGAACTGCGCGAGGAGGCCGAGGCGAAGCGTCGGGCCGCCGAGCGGGAGCGGGCGCAACTGGAGGCGGAGCGGGACGAGGCGAAGCGCCGCGGCGAAGCGGCGGCGGACAAGGAGGTCCGCTCCCAGGTCCACGACCAGCTGACCCAGGAGCTGAAGGACCGCGGCCTTGTCACCGAGAGGAACGGGGAGATCGCCGTCACGTACACCCTGATCGAGCGGTTCGCCCGCCTGCTGTTGGAGGAGGAGCGCCGGTCGCTTCCGGGATCCGTTCAGATGAGCCGCCGGGGCGGCGGGGCGACGGGGATCTACGAGAAGTCCCGGCTCCGGCAGCCCGAGGAGGTCGCCCACCTCGACATCGTCTCCTCGGTGATCGCGTCGCGGCTCGTCGGCTCGAAGCACCTCGACGAGTCCACGAGCATCGTCTTCCGCGAGGTGATGAGCGAGCGGGTCCACGTCGTCCTCGCGCTCGACAAATCCGGCAGCATGGACGAGGCCGGCAAGTTGACGGCCGCGAAGAAGGCGCTCCTCGCGCTCTACACCGCCGTCCGGCAGCGGTATCGGGACGCCACCGTCGACGTCCTCGCGTTCGACAACGACGTGCGCGCCCTCGACCTCCTCGAGCTGTGGGAGTGCCGCCCCGGCTCGTTCACGAACACGGGCGAAGCGCTGCACGCCGCCCACCTGTTGCTCCGCAGCTCCCGCGCCACGAGGAAGGAGGTGTTCCTGGTCACCGATGGATTGCCCGAGTCGTTCACCGATCGGGATGGGCAGGTCCGCTCCGGCCTCGTCGAGGAGGCGCTCGACTCGGCGCTCCTGCGCGCGCACGAGCTCGCCACGGTGACGCCGCTCGCGTTCACGATGATCCTGCTCAAGTCGGAGCACCCTGAGTACGAGGTCGCCGCGCGCCAGATCACCCGGGTGCTGGGCGGCGAGCTGATCGTCACGGACCCGTCCCACCTCGGGTTCGAGCTCCTCGTGCGCTGGGCCGGCGGGCGGGAGACGGCGCGAGCCCCCGAGCCGTCGCCCTCCGGTTCCCTCGCACCGGCCCCCGTCCCCCGCAAGAAGAGCCGGCGGGATCGCCGCATGGGTGGGTAGCGCCGGCCGCCCAGGTCCATCGGGGAGGCGATCGCGCCCAGGGGGACGTGAGGTCGGGGCCCGGCCCTCCTCGTCGTCACGACCAGTCGTTCGGTTCGCTCCCGCGCCAACGATATCCCGCCGCGTCCTCTCTTCCCGGGCGATGCCGAGGGGGCGCCCCACCGCGGACTGGGCCGCCTGGCTCGCGAGCTGGGACCGCCAGCAGTCCTCGTTCATGCCGACGAGGGAGCACCGATTCGAGGTGATGCTCGACGTGCTCCAGTCGTCGTTGCCGCCCCGATTCACGGCGATCGACCTCGGGTGTGGCCCCGGATCCCTGAGCGAGAGGCTCCTCACCCGCTTTCCCCGGGCCCGGACCGTCGCCGTCGACTTCGACCCCGTCCTGCTGCGCCTCGGCGAGAGGTCGCACCCGACGCTGCGCGGTCGCATCCGCTGGGTCGACGTCGACATCACCTCCGCCGACTGGACGGAGAGCCTTCCGGTCCGGAAGGTCGACGCCATCGTCAGCACCACGGCGCTCCATTGGCTCGAGGGGAAGGAGATCAAGCGGCTGTATGCGGACCTCGGGCGCCTGCTCCGCCCCGGAGGGGTGTTCCTGAACGGGGACTACCTGCCGTGGTCGGAGGAGCGACGCACGCTCCGCCGCCTCTCGGCCGGGGTGCGCACGGCGAAGGCGGGCGGGAGAGACCCGCGGGCCTCATGGGAGCGCGAATGGAACCGATGGTGGAAGGGGATCGAGAAGGAGCGGGCGCTCCGCACGGCGTTCCAAGAGCGAAAGGTGCGCGGGTACCGACCTCACCCCCACCACGAGGACCTCTCGCTCGGTTTCCACAAGCGGGCCCTGCGCCGGGCCGGGTTCCACGAGGTCGCTGTCGTCTGGCAACGGTTCGAGAACCGTGTCCTCCTCGGGATCCGCTAAGCCGCCCGACTAGGGTTGCCACTCGAACCTGTTGCCTTTAAGCCGCGAGGCCGACGGGTAGTTCGGGTCGATTCCCATGGGGACTTCCGAGAAAACTGAATTCCGCCGCCACCTTCACGAGATGGGCCACGCCGCCGGTTCGATGGGACACGATGTCCGGGTCGAAGGGGAGCTCGCCGCCGAGAGGCTGAAGGATCTGCCCGAAGAGACCGCCCGGGCCGCGAAGTACATCGCGTACGACATCCAAGATGGACTGGCCGTCGCGGGTCAGGAGATCCGCGAGGACATCCACAAGGTGCCGGGCGAGGTCCGCGATGGACTGCAGATCGTCGGTCACGGCGTCGCACGCGCCGCCGAGGCGACCCACGAGGCCGTCGAAGACGCGGAGCACGTGGCGAAGGAGACGACCAAGAACGGGTTCGCCCGCGCCGCGGGCGTGAAGCGCAAAGCGATGCGCGAGTGGCACGGGGCGTAAGCCCGCCCTCCGAGCGAGGGAGCGACCGGTCCCGGCGGGAGAGACCCTCCCGGGCCCGGCCGAAGCGTCATCCGTGCCGAAGGCTCCTCACGACGGGGTGCGAGAAGCTCCGTGACCGCGCGCGTCACCGCCGAGTGGAACCCGTTGCGCCGCGTGGTGGTCCGCTCCCCGGGCATGGAGGCGTTCTTCGGCCTCCTGGAGCCGTATGCGGCGCTGTACGAGCGGGTCTTCTCCCTCGCCAAGGCTCGGAAGGAGCACGAAGAGCTGGTCGAGACGTTGCGCACCGGCTTTGGGGTCCACGTCGCCTACCTCGACCAGATCCTGTTGCAGGCCGCCGGACGCCAGACCCATGTCGCCGAGGAGCTCGTGGAGCGCGTCCTCGCCACCGTCGCGTTCCGGGGTCCGACGGCGGCCCGGGCCCGGCGGGAGTTCCGCCAATCGATCCGCTCTCTCGACAGGGAACAGCTGATCGAGACGCTCGTCCTCTCGCCGGAGTTCCGGTTCGAGCAGGGCCGAGGCCCCCGCTCCGTCGAGAGCTACGCGACGCTTCGCCAGCCGCTCACGAACCTGTTCTTCCTGAGGGACCAGCAGGCCGTGACGGACCGGGGGATCGTGCTCGGTCGGCCGGCGAAGCCGCCCCGCCGCCGGGAGGCCGAGCTGACCGGCTTCATCTGGCGGGTGAGCGGCGAAGCGCCCGTGGCCGAGATCCAGCGCGGAACGTTCGAAGGCGGCGACTTCCTGCCGGCAGGTTCGTTCGCGCTCCTGGGGACCGGCGACCGGACGAACGCCACGGGCGTCCAGGAGTTCCTCGCCGGCGGTGTCGGCGTGCCCGAGGTCGGGGTCGTCCACCAGCCGCGCCATCCGCTCCTCGACCGGGCGGACCCGATGGTGAACATGCATCTCGACACGTACCTCAACTTCCCGGGGGAGGGGATCGCCGTCGGCTACCGGGAGATGCTGGCCCTCGCCCGGGTGGACATCTACCACCGAGAGGGCGGCAAGTACCGAAAGCGCGAGTGCTCGTGGCTGCTCCCGTACCTCGAGAAGATCCACGGGTTCCGGGTCATCGGCATCTCCACGCTGGAGCAGCTGTGCTACGCGTCGAACTTCCTGACCGTGCGGGACCGCGCGATCGTCGTACCGGACGTCGCCCGCAACGCCGAACGCGTCTTGGCGAACCTAGGTCGAGTCGCCGAGCGCGACCCCCGGTACAACCGACTGTACCTGCAGGCGGCCCACGACTACGCCGAGCTCCGGGCGAACGGGCAGTTCTTCCCCCACAAGCCCGCGGCGAAGGAGCTCGGCCTCGAAGCCGTCCGCGTCCCGTTGGAGAACTTGACCGGGGCGTTCGGCGGGGCCCACTGCCTCACGGCGACCCTCGAGCGGGGCTGAACGGACCGTCGCCCTACGGTTCCCGCCACCGCGCCAGCTGCATGGAGGCGAGGACGAAGAGCAGCGTGAACCCGACGAGGCCGACGAGGTCAAAACTGGCCGACGAGAGGATCGGGTTCCCGTTGATCGACGCGACGCTCAGTCCGGCCGCGCGATCGGCCAGCTGCCCGGCGTAGGTCGAGGGGACGAGGAACGCTAGCCAGCGGTACCCGGGCGGGATCACGCTCATCGGGTAGAAGACCGGGGGCAGGACGGAGAGCGCGGTGAAGACGACCGCCCCGATCGGCCAGATCTCCCGGAGGCGCCGGAAGAACGTGGAGAGCAGGAATCCGAAGCTGCTCGCCATCAGCCACGTCAGCAGCACCACGCCGAGAAGCGCCAGGACCGGGAGGGCGCCGATCCCCGTGACGATCCAGAGGATGACGAGGAACATCACCAGCGCGGGGAGGGTGAAGGCGAGCTCGCTCAGCGCCATCCCGAGGGCGTACGCCGTCGGCCGGACTGGGCTCGCCACGAACACCTGCTGCAGCTGGCGCTCGAGCCGGAGGTACGCGCAGTCGTTCATGATCCCGTTCCCCGTGAACAGTGCCGTGAACAGGATCGCGCCGACGATCCCGTACGGCAGGATGGCGCTGGGCGCGATCACCACCAGGAAGAAGACCAGCGTGAGCGGGGTGAGGAACCCGGCGAGCAGCATCACCGGCGACCGCCACAACGGCACGATCCCGTTGGCGTAGCTCAGGCGCACGACGGCGTTCCCCTGGACGCGCCAGTTCACCATGCGCCCCCCTCGTCGGAGCCCTCTTCGTCCTCCTCGATGCCGCGCCCCACCAACTTCAGGAACGCCTCCTCGAGCGTGACCGGCCCCATCGAGAGGTTCAGGTTCCTCGACAGGGCGAGCTCGGTCAACGTCGGCACGTGCGCCCGGGTCGTCAGGAGGATCGACCGATCCTCCTCATGGAAGAGGTCGCCGTACGGTCGGAGCAGCTCGGCCGGGACCGCCCCGTCGAACTGCACGCGGACCTCTCGGCCGACGCGCGACTTGAGCGCCTCGGAGCCGCCCCGATACAGGATCTTCCCATCCTCGATGACCGCCAGCTCGTCGGCGAGGTGTTCGGCCTCGTCGAGGTAGTGGGTGGTGAGCAGGATCGTGGACCCGGAGCGGGCCGCCTGACGGATGACCTTCCAGACCTGGCGTCGGGCGACCGGGTCCATCCCGAGCGTCGGTTCGTCCAGGAAGAGGAACGGGGCGTCGGTGGCGAGGATCATGGCGACGAGCGTCCGCTGCTGCAATCCGCCCGAGAGCCGGAGCGCCGGCTCGTCCGCCGAGTCGTCGAGCCCCATGGCGTGCAGCACCTGGGCGGCCCGGTCCGAGGCCCGCTCGGCGCCGCTCCCCCGCATCCGCAGGTACTCCCGGATGTGCTCGCGCGGGGTCAGGTGGTCGAACGGCCGTCCTTCCTGGGGGACGAGCGCGATGCGGTCCCGCACGTCGGTCGGCTGCGTCACCACATCGTAACCGAACAGCCGGACCGATCCCGAGGTCGGCAGGAGGAGGGTCGAGGCGATGCGGATGAACGTCGTCTTGCCCGCCCCGTTGCGGCCGAGGAAGGCGAACAACTGCCCCTTCTCCACGGTCAAGCTGACGTCGTCGAGGGCCCGGATCGTCCCGCGGGCGCCGGTGTACGTCTTGACGAGGTTCTCCGCCTCCAGGACCGGCATCGGCCGGTGAACGAAGGCGCCGCGGAAAGGCTCTTCGCGGCGGGCGGGCCGAACGGCTAATGGTCCCGGGGGGGCCTCCCCCGGCGAGCAAGGTCATGGCGAAAGCAAGCCCCGGAGTTCGAAATCTCAAGCAGACCGCGACGTTCCGTGCCTCCCCCCACGACGTCTACCAGGCGCTGGTGGACCCGCAGGAGCACGCCAAGTTCACCGGCGAGCCCGCGACGATGGTCGCCCACCCCGGCGGCCCGTTCACGGCGTACGACAGCGGTCTCGAAGGATATGTCCTCCAGCTCGTCCCCGACAAGCGGATCGTCCTCGCCTGGCGGGCGACGGGCTGGCCGAAGGGCCACTGGTCGATCGCCCAGTTCGTCCTCACGAGGTCCGGGAAGACGACGAAGCTCGAGTTCTCCCAGTTCGGCGTGCCCCTCTCCGACTGGAAGGGGATCGTCGACGGCTGGAAGCAGTTCTACTGGGCGCCGTTGAAGGCGTACCTGGAAGCCTAGGCGTCCCGAGCTGCTCGTCGAGCCGCCGCGCGGCGACCGCGAGGTACGCGGCATCGATATCGAAGCCGACGAACGGCAGCCCCAGCTGGGCCGCCGCGGTGGCGGAGGAGCCGATCCCGACGAACGGATCGGCCGAGAGGGCGATCCGGGCGAGCCCGTGCAGCCGGAAGCAGCGCTCGGCGAGCGCGGGCGGGAACGACGCCGGGTGGGGCCGGTCCGACGACCGGCGCTGGATCGTGGCGTACGGGAGGAACCACGTGTTCCCCCGGCACCGTCGGCCGCCTCGGGCCCCGTTCCAGCGCCCGACGTTCGAGCGATCCTGGTAGGCGACGCCGATCGCGAGACGGTCGATCCGCACGTCGCCGCGGTGGCTGAAGTGGAAGACGTACTCGTGCGCCCCGTGGACGAACCGGTCCGAGTGGAGCGGTTTGTAATGCCCGACGGCGAGGTCCCGATCGAGGCCGGCCGCGCGGCCGACGTGGGCCCTCTCGATGACGATCGACTTCACCCAGTGGAGCACGTTCTGCAGGCGGAGGTGCTCGCCAACCTCCCGGGCGACGTCCCACGGTAGCCACGGGTCGGAGGGAGGCCCCGCGACGTTCAGGAAGAAGGAGCCGTCGTCTGCCAGCGCGCGATCCACCGCCTGGGCGACGGTGCCGATCCAGGCGAGGTACTCCTCCCGGGGGCGCCGGTCGTGGTACATGGAGTACCGGACGCCGAGATTGTACGGTGGCGAGGTGACGATCGCATCGACCCCGTGGGCCGGGACCTTCTCCCGCAACCCCCGGACGGCATCGAGGCGCCAGAGGGCGATGGTGCCGGGCTTCTTCGGAAGGGGCCACGACCCGAACGGAGCCGGGGCTCGGACGTCCGTCGGGCCCCTCACGACGCCGCGCGGTCGGCGGCTTTCGCCGTCTCCATCTCTTTGCGGACCTCGGCGAGCGCCTGCTGGGGGGCATTGCCGTACGAGGCCACGAGCCGTCCGACGTCGCGGTGGGTGAACGGCTTGGCGCGCGTCGCCCGGGAGTCGCGCCACAGCATGTACTGCAGCATCTCGACCCGGTTGCGGACCTCGCGCTCGATGTCCTTCATCGTCCAGTTCTTCATCACGGCGACGCGCTCGTAGATGTACGAGTGGCCGCTGAACAGGAACGTGTCGTCGGCCGGGTTCCACGAGTAGACGGAGTTCGTGATCAGTTCGTTCGTCTCGGGATCGAGACCGACGATCTCCACGAGCCCTTGGACGCGGCGCGTCATCTTCGTGCCGACCTTCACCTGCCGCTGGAGCAGCACCAAGTTGAGCGCGCTCACGAGCGACCGGGGGAGGGTGATGGGGGGGTTCTCCATCCGGTGGACCATCGCCGAGACGGACTCGGCGTGGAACGTCGTGTAGCAGGTCTTGCCGGTCGCCATCGCCTGGAAGACGATGAACGCCTCGGCGCCCCGCACCTCTCCGACCATCAGGTACTGGGGACGCTGGCGGAGGGCGGCCGCGAGCAGGTCGAACATGTCGATCTCGCCCGGCGCCTTCCCGGTGATGATGTTCTTGGCACCGAAGCCGCTCCGGGTCAGGGACGGGACCCAGTTCTCGTGGGGAAGGTTGAGCTCCCGGGTGTCCTCGATGGAGACGATCTTCATCTGGGGGGGGATGAACAACAGCGTCGCGTTGAGGGTGGTGGTCTTGCCGCTCGCCGTGCCGCCACAGACCATCATCGACTGGCCGCTCTCGATGGCGATCCAGAGGTATGCCATCATCTCCTGGCTCATCGTCTTGAACTTGAGCAGGTCGACGGGCGTGAACGGATTGTCCCGGAACCGCCGGATCGTGAACGACGACCCGCGCTTGGTGACGTGCATGCCGAGCGTCGCCTGCAGACGCGACCCGTCCGGGATGGTGGCGTCGAGCAGCGGGCTCGCGACGGAGATGTGCTTCCCCGAGCGCTGGGCGAGCCAGACGACGTACTTGTCGAGCTCCTCGCTGTTGGTGAACTTCAGGTTCGAGCGGATCGACCCGTGCTTGCGGTGGTAGATGTACAGCGGGATGCCGACCCCGTCGCAGGAGATGTCCTCTACCTCGACGTCGGACATCGGCCCGTCGACGACCCCGTAGCCGATGAAGTCCCTCTCGAGGTAGTACAGCACGCGGCCCTTGGTGGTCGCGCTCGGCGCGAGCCCCCACTCCACGAGTAGCTCGTCGACCATCCGGCGCAGCTCGATCTTCTTGGTGGCAACGTCGAACTCGGGGAGCGGCTTGAACCGGTCGATGAGAGCGACGCGGGCCTTCTCGAAGATCTGGCGCTCCAGGGAACCCATCGGCGGCTCGATGACCTCGTACAGGAACTCATTGCGGACGTTCTGGTAGGAGATCCGGATGAACGAGAACGGGTCCTTGATCGGGTCGAGGCTGTTGACCGTCACGTCCGGGTCGCGGATCGGGGGGATCGGCGTGATCGGGCCGGAGGTCCCCGCCCCCGAGACCCCGAGCTTGGCGAGCCGGACCGCGCGGTGGCTGTTGCCCTTGCCGAACTTGGCGGCGAGGCGCAGCCACGCGGGGAAGTACGCGTCGTGTCGCTCCTCGATCGTCGGGACAGCTTCCTCCTCGGGCGCCTCCATCGTCGGCGCTTGCGCTTCTCCTGCCATTCTTCGACTCCTACGGGGTTGGGGGGATCACCACCGGGGGCAAGACGAACCGCATGAGGATCCAGCCGACGAGGAGCAGGATCGAGGCGTGGCGGAAGCCGTTGGAGATCCGTCCGTTGTGGAGCACGCCCGCCATGATGCCATCCCCGGCGGCGTGCGCGATGACGGCGACCAAGAACGCGAGATAGAGCTCGGGCACGAGGGCGAACTGCAACGGGACGGCACTCGCCCCCCCGGCCAGCGAGCTCGAGGTGGCGACGCTCTGTCCCGCCGAGATCATCGCGGGGAGGAAGTCGCCCGCGAGGATCAGGATCGTGAACAGGAACACGCCGAACGAGATGTAGATGACGATGAGGTAGGTGATCAGCGTCTGCTGCCGGGAGATGATCGAGAGCTGCTCCTCCCGGGCGTTCTTGGCGACCATCGTCAGGACGTCGGCGACGTTCCCCCCGGCCTCGTTGGCGCGGATGACGATCGACACCATCCGCTGCACGAGCGGGGTCGGGACGCGCTCCTCGAACAGCAAGAGCGCCTGGGCGACGGGCACGCCCCACTCCAGCTGGCTCGCCATGCGCCGGATCTCCTCGGTGAGGATCCCGTAGTGGCCCGTGCTCGCCGAGATGATGGCGTCCGGGAGGGTCATGCCGAACCGGCCGGCTTCGGAGACGTCCCGCAGGAAGTCCGGTAGGCGCGCCTCGATGGCGTCGACCCGGGCGTCCTCCCTGGACTTCAGGAAGCCGTAGGGGGCGAAGAAGGCGACGAGCCCGAGGACCATGAAGTCGAGGAAGACGTTGAGGCCGGTCGGCTCCCCGTTCACGAACGTCCAGTTGAGGATCCCGACCCAGTTCAGCGCCCCGAGCAGGAACAGCACGATGGAGAGCGGGGCCCCGAGGATCAGGCCCCAGGTGGAGAGCGGGAGGACCTTCTTCTGCTGGGCATCGGAGACGAGCTTCATCGTCGCCGTCTGGCTGGCGGCCGAGGAGGCGCCCCCGCCGCCGCGGCTCGCGAGAGGATGGGCCGGTGCGTTCGCCGTCGCCATGATCTAGCCCCCCGCCGCGATGACTTTCATGACGAAGATGAAGAGCCCTTCGATGCACGGGATGACGAGGGCGACGATCACCCAGATGAACGTCAGGACGACCTGGCCGCTCCCGATGATCGCGAAGATGGCGAGGATGATCATCAGGAACAGTGGGAACGCGAAGACGGTGATCACGAACACTTCGGCCATCAGGCCCATCGTCTCCGTCTGCTGCTGCAGGTCGAGCTTCGCCTCGCGCTCGTACTGCTCGGCCTTGATCAGGAAGTACGGCTTCAACTGCCCCCCCGATGTGGCGGTGGTCACGACGCCCTGCAGGAAGTCCTGGAACCGCTTGGAGGGCGTGCGCGCGGCCGCCTCCCGGATCGCCGTCAGGATGTCGACGCCGAGGATCTCGGTGTCGCGGGTGATCCACGCCGCCTCTTCGGCGACGGCGCCGTAGATCCGGGTCTGCCGGGCGAGCTCCCGGAAGATCTGGTCGATGTTGACGTCCGCGCTCGCCATGGCGCTCATGAAGTTCATCGCCGACGGGACCTTCTTGTCGATCGCGTGCCCCCGCGACTTCGCCGTGCGGCCGGGGGAGCCCATCACCATCAGGAAGATCACCGGGGTCAGGAGCACCGGGAGCAGCACGGCGAGGACGAGGCCGAGCACCAACGAGCCGAGGGCGAGGTCCATGAACAGGAACAGCGCGACGCCCGCCGCGACGAGGGCGATCGCGGCGATCATCGTGTAGGCGTACGCCTGGGCGGTGAACTCGTCGGCCCGGATCCGCATGTGGGCGCGGACGAGGTTCTCCTCCAGCACCGGGTTCGATGGGCGCGAGGTCGCCCGGTGCTTGAACGTCTTCCAGGCGAACTGCTGGAACGCGTCGAGCTCGGAGTGGGGCGGTGTCTCTCCCCGGGCGACGCGGATGATCCGGCCTTCGGGCTCCACCTCGGGGAGCGGATCGGCCGGGGGCGCGGCCGCGAGCTTCGGGATCTTCAGGGTCTTGGTCGCCAACTTACCGGACCCCCCCGGAGGTGATCATGTCGGCGACGGCCTTCGGGTCCTTGTAGTACCCCGCCACCAGCCGCCAGAGCTGGCGGTAGTCGGTGATCTTCTTCTCGGCGAGGTAGTGGATGACGGCGACCCGGCGCTGGAACTCGGCGTCCATGTCCTCGTGGGTGTAGTTGCGGACCTCGATGATCTTGTCGAAGAGGAACGAGTGTCCCTTGAACAGGAACGTGTCGTTGGACGCGTCCCACTCGTAGACGGTGTTGGTGATCAGTTCGTTCGTCTCGGGCTCGAACCCGACGATCTCCAGCACCTGCTTGATCCGGCGCACGACCCCGTGCTCGGTCCGGGTCTGGACCTGGATGATGACGTTGTTGAGCGCGGAGAGGAGGATCCGGGGGGTGTTGATCGGCGGGTTCTCGAGGCGGTTCACCATCGACTTCACGCTGTCGGCGTGCATCGTCGAGTAGGTGGTGTGCCCGGTCGCCATCGCCTGGAACATGGTGTACGTCTCCTTGCCCCGGACCTCGCCGACGATGATGTAGTTCGGCCGTTGCCGCAGCGCGGCGCGGACCAGGTCGAACATGTCGACCTCCCCGGCGGACTTGCCGTCGGGGCCCCGGTCGCCGGCGCCGCTGCGCGTGGCGCCCGGGATCCAGTTCTCGTGGGGGAGGTTCACCTCGCGGGTGTCCTCGATGGAGACGATCTTCGCCGTCGGGGGGATGAACAGCGAGATGGCGTTGAGGGTGCACGTCTTGCCCGAGGCGGGTCCGCCGCAGATGATCAGCGACTCGCCGACCTCGGCCGCGAGCCAGAAGTAGGCGATCATCTCCTCGCTCGCCGTGTGGTTCAGGACGAGGTCGACCGGGGTGAACGGCTTCTCCTTGTACCGCCGCAGGGTGAAGCTGCCGCCGCGGGTCGTCACCTCGCGCCCGTACGTCGCCTGGACTCGGTGGCCTTCGGGGGTGGTGCCATCGAGGATCGGGGCCGACACCGAGACGGCCTTCCCGCAGCGCTGGCCGAGCAGGATGATGAACGAGTCGAGCTCCTCCTCGTGGGCGAAGGCAAGGTTCGTGCGGACCGACTCGTACTTGCCGTGGAAGATGAACAACGGCACGTTGACGCCGTCGCACGAAAGGTCCTCCACCTGGGGGTCGCCGATCAACGCGTCGACGGCGCCGAACCCGACGAAGTCGCGCTGGATGTAGTAGATGATCCGCTCGGCCGAGAGCGGACTGAGGGAGACGCCCCGGGAGCGCAAGTACGACTCGACCTCGCCCCGGAGGAACGACCGCTTCTGCCCGCCGGTGAGGGACGCCACTTCCGGGCCGATGATCCGGGTGAGGGTCTCCTTGAGGTGCTCGAGCACCTCTTGCTCGTGGCGGGAGAGTTGGGGCTCAATGACCTCGTACAGGTACTCCTTGGTCCGATCGTTGTACGAGACCCGCGCGTAGGAGTACGGGGCGTTGATCGCGCTGACCTGGAGCTCGCGCATATCCGGGTCGGTGAGCGGCGGCATCGCCGTGATGAACGTCCCCGGGAGGTCCGTGGTCGAGCCCTCGAGGTTCTTGTCCCCGGCGGCGCGTCCGTCCGTCCGGGCGGTCCGGGGGATCCGGATCCGCATCGTCGCGCTCATGCGGACTCCATCACCCTTGTCCCACTCCTGTGAAGATCGTCGCCGTATTGACGATCAAATTGTACTTCGATAGCTGGCGCAACGTCAGCTCGACCATGGTCGATCCGCCCGAATTGTAGGCGACCCCCGAGCAGGTCGAGGGGCTCAGGGTCCAGAACGACTTTGGGAGGTTCGACGCGTTGAGGGTGGTCTGGAGGTAGTTCACCCACGCGCATCCGTAGGAGGTGCCGAGCTTGACCGTGACGTTGAATGGGGTCCCGGGCGCGCTCGTGCTCCCGTTGGTGGGGAAGATCTGCTGGGTCCCGTACCGGCTGAACACTTCGATGGTGCCGGACGAGACGACCTGGGTGGCGTTCCCGTAGAGCTGGAGGATGCCCATCGTCACCTGGCGGTACGTCCCCGAGGTGTTGATCGTGAAGATCGGCGGGTACAGGAGCGCCTGCTGGCTCTGCTGGGAGCTCCCCTGGCTTTGGATGACCGCGTCGTCCTCGAACTCGAAGACCTGAGGCGGGTAGTAGCGGTTTGGGATGGTGAGACGGACGGTCCCGAGCGTCTGGTTGTAGACGAAGTTCGGCTTGCCGCCCGGGCCGTACTGCATGGTGATGTTGGCGTAGACGCCGTAGGTGTGGGGGATGTAGTTCAGGACCGCCGTCGTCGGCTGGGCGAAGAGCGGGATACCGTCGGAGGAGAGCGGGAGCGGCGCGGCGAGGATCGGGGGACCGGCGAGCTCCGACTGGAGGTCGATGTTCGCCTTCAGCTCCGCGAACGCGCGCTGGGCGTCGTCGCTGAACGCCTGCTCGTTCTCGTCCATCCAGACCGGGACGTACTGCGTGACGAAGATGCCGAACAGGGCGAAGAAGACGAGGAGCGAGAGCAGCGTCCCCACCACCGAGACGACGGCGTGGGATCGTCGCCAGCGGATCCGCCGGGACGGGCGCCGACGGGGCTGAAGGGCGGGGGATGGTCTGTGCATGGAGGGGCCCTTCGGCTCGCCGCAGCCTCGGGCAGATTTTAGAGCCGAGTTCCCGTATAAATAGGTACGGAACCCGACGACGAAGGCACAGGCGGCAACGTTTAGCCGAACGACCCTTGCCCCGTTCGTCGAAGACCATGCCCATCGTGGAGATCGCCACCAAACTTCCGGACCGGGCCGGAGCGCTCGCGGCGATGGTCCGCCACCTGGCGGAGCACCAGATCAACCTCGCCGCGATCACCGTCGACCAGGCCGGGCCCCGCAGTTCGGTCCGGATGGTCGTGAACGACCCGAAGCGGGCGATGCCGCTCCTGAAGAAGGCCGGGTACACGGTCACGACCCGGGAGCTGCTCGTCGTTCACTTGGAGGACCGGGCCGGCAGCCTCCTGCGCGTCCTCACCCAGCTCGCGGAGGCGAAGATCAACGTTCACGGGCTCACGATCCTCGTGCGGCGCGACGGGACGCGGGTGCTCGTCGCCCTCTCGGTCGACGCCCCGGCGAGGGCGCGCAAGATCCTGCGCGACTCCGGCTACTATGCGCCTGGCGCCGAGACGACGATCTCAAACTCGGATCTCGTCGCGGCGGCGCCGAAGATCCCGCCCGAATCCGTCGGCCTTCTGCTCTGACGGCCCGGAAGGCCTAAGTTCGGCTGCCGCTGGGACGGGGCGCGCGGTTGTGGTCTAGTGGTTAGGACGGTAGCTTCCCAAGCTACCTACTCGGGTTCGAATCCCGACAACCGCATCGACCCGGTCGAAACCCCCGATCGGACGCAGTTCCCGTCTCTACGTAGCCTATTATGACACGGCACCCCTTGGCACTCGTGAGCTGGGGCCGCTCCCCTCCTCGATTTCCATGAGTGCGAAGGTACTGATCGTCGAGGATGCGGCGTCGGTCCGCATGACGCTGGAGAGGATGCTCGAGCAGGCGGGGATCCCCAAGGATCGGATCTCCTCCGTCGACTCGGGCGAGACGGCGCTGAAGGTCTTCGCCGAGGTCTCTCCCACGATCGTCTTCCTCGACATCGAGCTCGGCACCTTGAGCGACGCGAGCACCGACTCCGCGGCCCGGAAGGTCCGGGACATCTCCGGCGGGGCCGCCGCGGAGTGGGACGGCGTCAAGGTCGCCCGCCGGATGCTGCAGACGAACCCGTTCCTGAAGATCGTCGTCGCGACCGGATTGACGCGGGACCACCCGAAGGTCCGCGCGATGATCCAGGTCGGCGTCTTCGAAGTGATCGAAAAACCGCTCCGCCTCGCCCGGATCCAGCAGGTGCTGAAGCTGATCGAGGACGAGGAGCAGGGGATCATCCCTTAGCGCGCCCGCGCGCGGACGGCCCTCAGCGGGTCGGGCGGGGCCAGGCGAGCTCGACCCGTCGGAGCTCCCGGCGCGCGGCGGCGATCGTCCGGCGGGCCGCCGGCCACGCCAGTCGGCCCGGGCCGGCGTCCTGGCCCGCCTGCTCCATCTGCGCGGCGAGCTCGCGCAACCGTCCGGCGCCGACCTCGCCGCTCGCCGACTTCAGCGCGTGCGCGGCGAGACGGAACCGGTCGGCCTGGCCGGCCGAGCTCGCCCGCTCGAGCAGCTGGAGGTGGCGGTTCGATTCCGTACGGAAGGTGGAGAAGAGGCGTCGGAGGAACCGGCGGTCCGTCCGACCGTTCATCTCGGCGAGCCCGAGCAGCCGGGTCGTATCGAGGACGAGCGCGGGCCCCGGCGCGGTGGCCATCGGCTCCTCCCGGGCGGGGGGGCGCGCCACCCGTTGGAGCGCCTCCCGCAGCTCGTCGAGCCGGACCGGCTTCGAGACGAAGTCGTCCATGCCGGCGGCGATCGCCGACTCCCGGTCGGCGTCGCTCGAGTGCGCGCTAAGGGCCGCGATCCACGCGTGCCGCAGACCGCCTTCGAAGGTCCGGATGCGGCGGGTCGCCTCGAGGCCGTTCAGCTTCGGCATCTCCACGTCCATGAAGATGAGGTCGTAGGGGACCCGACGGGCGGCGTTCACCGCCTCGACCCCGTCGACGGCGACGTCCGCCGTCACGTGGAGCTGGGCGAGCATGCGGTCCATGACGCTCCGGTTCACCGGGTGGTCATCGACGACGAGGACCCGCAGAGAGGAGGCGGCCTTCGGCGCCCGGGGGAGATCCCGCCGCGCGGGCGGGACCAGTGCCGGCAGCTCGACGCCCCCCTCGGGGAGGAGGAGCGCCTGACGGAGCGAGGAGAGCAACAGCGGCTTCCGCAGCTGCCGGACGGTCCGCGCGGTCCCGACGTGATGCGGCTCCGACCCGTGCCGTCCCCACTGGAGCGCCAGCACGGGGGAGGGGAACGGCGAATCGCTCCGGATCGCGTCGTGGAGCGAGCTCTCCGTCGCGCCGGTCCGGTCGGCGTCCCACAGGACGACGTCGAAATGCCGCCGGTCGCGGGCCCGCAGCGTCCCGTTCGCCCGGCTCTCCACTGGACCGAACCCCCACCGACGCAGCCACGGCACGAGGCCGGCCTGCAGGAACGGGGAGACGCCGACGAGCAGGACCCGACGGCGGCGGGCGGTGGGGATCCGGGTCGATCGCTCCTCCGCCGATTCGAACTCGACCGACTTGGCGAGGATGCTTGCGTGGAACGTCGATCCATGCCCCGGGGAGCTCTCCGCACGGACGTGACCGCCCAGCGCCTCCGAGAGCCCTTTGGAGATGGCGAGGCCGAGACCGCTCCCCTCGTACCGTCGGGGCGAGGCATCATCGATCCGGCTGAAATCATGGAACAGCTCGGGGAGGCGATCGGGAGGGATGCCGATCCCGGTGTCCCGCACCGCGAAGGTGATCTCCTGGGCGCCGCCGGGGGCCGGCCGGACCCCGACGGTCAGCTCCACCGAACCTTTCTCGGTGAACTTGATCGCATTTCCGAGGAAGTTCGTCAGGATCTGCTGGAGGCGGACCGGATCGCTATCGAGCGCCGCCGGGACGTCGGTCGGGAGCGCATATTCGAGCTCGATCCCTCGCTCGGCCGCGCGGACGCCGGTGAGCGCCAGCGCCTCCTCGATGACCTGGTTGAGGTCGAACGGTCGCCGCTCGATCGAGATCCGACCGGCCTCGATCTTCGCGAAATCGAGCAGGTCGTTGATGACCGCCAACAGCGTCTTGCCGCCGTTGCGGATCGTCCGGACGTACTCCTCCTGCTCCGGGGTGAGCCCGCTCTCCGCGAGGACGTCGGACATCCCGATCACCGCCGTGAGCGGGGTCCGGATCTCGTGGCTGATGTGGGCGAGGAAGGCGCTCTTCACCCGGTTCGCCCCTTCCGCGTCGCTGCGGGCCCGCCGCAGCTCTTCGAGACTGAGACGGCGGTCGGCGTAGTCCCGGATCAGCTCGGAGACGGTGCGCAGCGTCGCAAGGAGCGCCTCGTCCGGCGGGAGCCTCTCCATGTGGTAGAAGATCAGCACCGCCTCCCGGCCCCCGACCGTCGGGACGGGGACGAGGACGGCCGAGCCGAGTCCCATCTCCCGGGTCAGCTTCCGCCGGGCGATCGAGACCGACAGCGGGAGGTCGGGGATCCACAGGGGGACCCCTCCGGCCAAGGCGCGGGACGGCAGGCTGCCCCCCTCGATCGGGAAGACCAGCTTTCGGCTCTCCCGGGTCCACCGTCGGATCCCGGTCGGGTCCGACCACGGCCACGCCTTCGTGGTCAGGACCTCGGAGAGACGGACGGTCTTGCGTCGGTCGTCGGTCTCCCAGATCTCGGCCATCGGCCATCCGATCCCCTCGAGGATCTCCTCGGAGAGCTGGCGGAGACCGCTGCGCAGGTCCGGGTGCGGAAGGATGACGCCCTTCACCCGCTCGAGCAGACGCAGCTGTTGGAGGTTGAACGTCGACTCCGTGATGTCCCGGAAGTTGGCGACCGCCCCGATCTGGCGGCCGCGCAGGGAGAAGAGCGGGTCCGCGTCGCTGATGATGTAGCGACCGCCGGAGACCCCCGGGGTCCGGAAGAACATCTCCATGCCGCGCACCGTGCGGCCTCCCATCGCGAGCGCCAGCGCGGACTCCGCATCGGAGATCGGCGTCACCCGGTCCGGCTTGAAGATCCCGTAGCTTCCCGTCGCCAACCCGAGGGTCGCCGCTTGCGGAGCCGCGGTGGGGCTCTGGAGCATCCGGGCGGCGCGGTTGATGAGAAGGAACTCTCCCTTCGTGTCCACGACGACGACGCCCTCGGAGATCTTGTCCAACAACTCCGTGAGGAATCGCACGCCGGTCTCGAGCCCCTCCTCGACGGCCGGCGGGGGGCGACGCGCCCGCACCCTCCGACCGTTCGGCCGCGCCATCGCGGCGCCCCAAGACCGCGGAGACCAAAGCCAAGACCGTAGGAGGATCCCGGCTGCCTGACTCGAACAGGCGACCTGAGGATATCTGCGGGGACCCGCCCGAAGGCGGTCGCAACTACAGTCCCCCGCTCTACCACTGAGCTAAGCCGGGACCCGCCGGAGCACCGACGCCCGCTCCTTAAGGGTTTGCGCCCCCACGAGAGCGGCGACCCCCGGGAGGGGAGGCCGGCCGGCTCTCGGCGGGGACGACTACAGGCGATCGGCCCGTCGGAGCGCGGCGAGCGCCGTGGTGGTGATCCACCGGCTCGGGCGTCCCGGCATCTCGAGCCACATCGGGTAGTTCGGGCCGCGGGGCGCGTACTCCTCCTCGGGCGGGAGGTCCGGGTGCGCCGCCTCCATCGGCCACCGCCCCGCGGCGTCCCGCTTCGACTCCAACAGGTCGAACGCCGGTCCGAGACGGGGGTCGGTCGCGTAGCCGAGACGCGTGATCATGTCGAGCCCGACCAAGAAGTCGTAGTAGTAGTGGTGGGGATAGTGGAGCCGTCGCCACGGCGCGTACGGAGCGCTCCCCTCCTCGAGGAGATGGCGCGCGAGATAGAACTCCACGCCGCGTTCGATGGCGCGCTGCATCGCCGGGGATCGCTCCGCGGGCGGCAGGGCGGCGAACGCGGCCAACGCCTCCCACCCGTCGAGGGTACCGCTCTCGGACGGGAAGCAGTGCCAGCCGCCGTCCGCCTTCTGCTGGGTGATCAGCCACTCGATTCCCTGCCGCACGTTCGGGTCGGAGCCGTATCCCAACGCGTGGAGCATCCGGACCGCGTTCCCGGTGACGCAGAGCTCGCCGTCCCGGCCGTCGAAGCATCCCCCCATGGCATATCGATCGAGCAACAGCTCGGCGCTCCGGGCGACCCGGGGATCGGCGCGGTTCGCCCCGAGCTCGGCGAGCACGAGGAGCCGCCAGTTCGTCGACGTGTACTTGGGCAGGTAGAGATCTTCCGCGGTCGTCCGGGGGGAATCCCACTGGCCCTCGGGGCCTTGCTGGGAGAGGATCTTCGCGGCCCACCCCTCCTGGCCGATCCGGGCCTGGGCCGCGCGGACCTCGGAATCCTCCGGTCGGGCGCCCAGGACATCGAGCCGGAACCGTACCTCCACGCTGGGGTCGGGCGTGTCGAGCACCCACGCCTGCAGCTCGTTCGAGAGCGTCACAAAACCTCTCCTCTCCGGGCTCTCGGGGCCGTCAGGACGGATGCGCGGCGCTCCGCCCCGGCGCGGCGGCGGCGACATCCGCGGCGTGGACGGCGGCCATCAGCCGGGTCCGGACCTGCTGGGGCGTGCCGGTGGCGTCGATCGAGTGCAGCCGGCCGGACATGCGATAGTGGTCGAACACCGGGGACGTCGCCGCGTGGAACGTCCGCAGTCGGGTCGCGACCGTCTCCGGGCGGTCGTCCGTGCGATGGACGAGCTCGGTCCCGTCGACGTCGCACTGTCCGTGGAGCTTGGGGGGCAGGGTCACCAGATTGTACGTCCGTCCGCAGGCGGGGCAGATGCGCCGTTCGGTCATCCGCACCATCAGCTCCGACTCCGGGACCGTGAAGACCAGGACGAGGTCGATGGGGATGATCGCATCGAGGGCGTTCGCCTGCTCCATGTTCCTCGGATAGCCGTCGAGCACGAATCCGTGCTGGGCGTCCGGCCGATCGATCCGCTCCTTGAGGATATCGAGGACGAGCGAATCCGGGACGAGCTGTCCGGCGCGCATGTACCCGTCCGCCCGCAGCCCGAGCGCCGTGCGCTCGGCGACGGCCCCCCGGAGGAGATCCCCCGTCGACAGGTGGGGGACGCCCAGTGACTTCGCGAGCTCCATCGCCTGGGTGCCCTTGCCCGCGCCGGGCGCTCCCATGAGGACGATCCGAGAAGGCATCGACATCAGCGAGTCGTGAGGGGGCAAAAAGTTTGGGTGTAGGCTCAGTCGATGCGGGTGCCGACGCACGACTTCCCCTCGAGGGCCCGTTCGAGGTTCGGGAGGTCCCGGCCATCGACGATGAGGAGGGGGATGCGCGCCCGGGCGAGCTGCTCGGCGCCGAGGGCGTCGAAGACAAAGTTCTGGCCGGCGACGCTGCGACCCCGTCCGTGGACGAGGTCGAGGAACGCGGGCCAGCGCATGGAGGGGATCCGTCGCGCCTCGCGGTGGACGGCGGGGTCCTTGTCGTATAGACCGGCGACGGCGGTAGCGTTGACCACGCGGGCGGCGCGCAGTCGGGCGGCCATCAAGGCGGCGACGCCGTCGGTCGTGTGGCCCGGCTCGGTGCCGCCCAGGATCACGGGAGAGACGCGGTGGGCGTCCCGGACCGCGTCGGTCAGGGTCGTCGGGGGATGGGCGGGGGCGGGCGGTCCCACCAGCGCGGCGAGGAGGCGGGCGTGCAGACGGGTGACCTCGATCCCCAGCTCGTCGAGCTCGACCTCGGTGAGCCCGAGGCTGCGTCCCATCTCGATGTACTCCCGGGCCGGGCGACCGCCCCCTGTCGTGACGATCAAGGGGAAGCGCGGGGCGAGTCGGCGCAGGAGGTCGGCGAGATCGCGCACGTACTCGACGTCCCCGTCGCCGGTCCGAAGGATCGACCCACCCACGGAGAGCACCACGGGAGCTGGGACCGAATGACGCGCGGGGGGCATGCGATTCTCTCCCGAAGGACGGCGGAGCGTCACGAGGCGCGCCCCGTGATAAGGTGTCGGCCGTCCGGCCCCTCGACCAAACCGTATTGACCTTCCGGCCACGTCGCCGGACGATGCCGGATCCCGACACCGAGAAGAAGGCGGCGGCGACGGCAGGCGTTTCCCACCTCCGGGCGGGGATGCGGGTCGCTCTCGGGACGGGATCGACGACCCGATTCGCGGTGCAGGAGCTCGCCGAGCGGTTCCCGAACGGCGAGGGGCTCGAGCTCCTCGTCGCCAGCTCCCGCGCGACGGAGGCCGAGGCGACGGCGCATGGATTGCCGGTCCGTCCGTTGCACGGCACGGACCGTTTCGATGTGATGTTGGACGGGGCCGACGAGGTCACCCCGTCGTGGGCGCTCACGAAAGGCGGCGGGGGCGCGCTGCTGCGGGAGAAGCTGCTCGCCCGTCTCAGCCGGGAACTGATCATCATGGTCGACGCCTCCAAGCTCGTCAGCCGGCTCGGCGACAGCCACCGGATCCCGATCGAGGTGGTACCGTTCGCCCGGCCCGTCGTGGAGGACACGCTGCGCCAAGGGGCGTGGGACGTCCAGCTCCGGCGGGCTTCCGGCGGGGACGCCCCTTGGTTGACCGACAACGGCAACGAGATCCTCGACCTCCAACCGGCGTTCCCGATCCTCGACCCCCGCGCCGTGGCGGGTCAGCTCCGCGACCTCACCGGCGTCGTCGAGACCGGGATCTTTCTCGGCCTCGCCCACCGGATCTACGTCGGGCAGCCGGACGGGACGGTCCGCGAGTTGCCGCTCCCCGTGCCGTAGCGGCCGGTCGGTCGCCCGGGGTTCCCCCGCGCGTCAGACTTAAACAAGGCCTCCGCGTCGCGGGCCTGCTTACAGCGAGGATCCATGGAAGGGAAGTTCATCGGCACGCGGACCGACGACGGGATTGGCTACATCGAGATCAACAAGCCGAAGGCGAACACGTACGACCTTGACATGATGAAGGAGCTTCACCAGGCGATCGAGGCGATGCGGTTCGACGAGGCCGCGCGCGTCATCGTCCTCACCAGCAAGGTGCCGGGGTTCTTCAGCGCCGGCGCGGACATCGAGATGCTCCGCACCAGCCACCCGGACTTCAAGGCGATGTTCTGCTTGTACTGCCAAGAGACGCTCGACAAGTTCGCGAAGACCCCGAAGGTCGTCATCGCGGCGATCCCCGGTCACTGCGTCGGGGGCGGGCTCGAGATCGCCCTCGCCTGCGACCTGCGCGTCATGGCGAAGGACTCAGGCAAGATCGGCCTCCCCGAGGTCACCTTGGGCGTCCTCCCCGGCACGGGCGGCACGCAGCGCCTGCCGCGCGCCATCGGCACCTCGCGCGCCCTCGACATGATGATCACCGGCCGGCTGCTCAGTCCGGACGAGGCGCTCCAGATCGGTCTCGTGAACTACGTCTTCCCAAAGGAGACGTTCGAGGCGGACGTGCGGAACTACGCCCACGCCCTCGCGAAGGGACCGGCGAAGGCGATCTCGTTGATCAAGCGCTCCGTGGTCGAAGGCGTGGAGATGCCGCTCACCGCGGGCCTCGCCCTCGAGCGCGAGCTGCAGAACCGACTGTTCGTCAGCGAAGACGCGAAAGAGGGGCTCGCCGCGTTCGCGGAGAAGAGAAAGCCCAGCTTTAAGGGCCGTTGACGCCTAGCAATCCATCCGAGAACCTCTCGGCCGGAACCCCGATGGAGAGCCCGAAGGAGCCGATCGTCGTCAGCAACCCGCCGACGGGCGTACTCGCCGAAGGCGGTCGGGTCGAACCGGTCCGCGAGATCCTCTGGGGGGATTTCGCCGGCTCGAGGAAGTTCGAGACCTCCGAGGAGCTTCCCGCCGAGATGCGCAAGCTGATCATTCGGCTGATGGTCGTGCAGGCGGACACCGAGTTCGCCTCGATCCAGCAGCACCGCCCGTGGCTCGACAGCTCCCCTACGCTCGAGGACCGGTGGGTCCAGGCTCGGATCGTCGCCGACGAGGCGCGGCACGGGCTCCAGGCGTGCCGGATCCTGCGGGACTTCGGCGAGGAGGGGCAGAAGTACATCGACGAGTTGCTCACCAAGAAGGAGGGCGAGCACAAGCTCGACGCCTTCAACATGAAGTTCGAGCGCTGGGGCGACGTCGGCGGCTTCACCTGCTTCGTCGACCGCGTCGGTGTCTACCAGCTCCGCGCGTTCCAGGAGTGCTCGTACGGCCCACTCGCCCGGGCGATGCCTCTCATGCTGAGCGAGGAGCAGCTCCACCTGAACTTCGGCCTCAACGTGCTCCGACGGATGGTCAAGGACGGAGCCCGATACGCCGGCTCCAAGGAGGAGGCGCAGGAGGCCGTCAACAAGTGGTACCCCCGGGCGCTCGACATGTTCGGCCACTCCCACTCGGACACCAGCCTGCGCGCGATCAACTTCGGACTGAAGCGCTGGACGAACGAGGAGGCCCGCGCCCGGTACATCCAAGAGATCACCCCGCTGGTCCACTCGATCGGGCTCGAGCTCCCCTCGCCGGATTTCGACCGGCACATCCTCTGAGTCCGCGGCCCTAGCGGCGCGGCTTCGCCGCGCGTCCGAGGTACCGACCGCCGGGTCCCGGGGTCAGTCGGACGGTCCGTCGGATCCCCTTCACCTCCTCGAGCGCGTCCCGTACCTTCCGCAGGTCCCGGGCGAGCGTGAAGACGTGCACGTGGGCTCCGGCGTCGTGGGTGTAGGCGGCGACCGCGCGTCCCTCCGTCCCGTTCAGCTCGCCGACTGCCTCGAGGATGTTGCGCGACGTCTCGGTGAGGTAGTCGAGCGACGGGTCGGTCGTCTCGCAGACGTGCCGGAAGTCGTCGCACTCCTCCATGATGAGGGGGAACAACTGGGAGGCATCGCGGAGCCGGATCGCCCGTCGCATCGCCGCGACCCTCCGCGGGATCGACCGTAGGCGCGTCTGGTACTCCCGCGACGTGGCGACCGAGAGCTGCATGGCGTCCTGGGAGCGCACCTCCTTCTCCGGCGCATCCGCGACGATCGCCACGAGGTCGATCAGTTCGGGCCAGTGCCCGGGTTCGAACAGCGGCTTCGCGTAGCAGTCGTGCCCGTCGGGTCGTCGACCGGCCTGCCACTCGACGAACCCGCCGTAGATGGAGCGGCACGCCGAACCGGATCCGAACCGGGCACGGATGGAGAGCGTCGCCGGCGCCTCCGCGAGCCCGGCTGCGCGCGACGCCGCCCCTGCCAGTGCGGCGAACCCGCTCGCGCTGGACGCGAGTCCGCTCGCCGTAGGAAAATTATTCCGGGTGACGATCGAGGCGGCCATCTCGAGCTTCGCCTCCTGGCGGATCCGCTCGAGGAAGCGGCTCGCCGCGAGCAACGGTCCACCGCCCGTGCGCTTGCCGTTGAGCCGCAGCTCGTCGGCGGTCAGCTCCGGATCGAACCGGACCACCGTCTTGGTGACCAGGCCCGAGAGGGTGACCGAGAGAGAGGTGTTGTAGGGAAGCATCCGGGCGGTGTCGCGGATCCCCCAATACTTGACGAGGGCGATATTGGGCGAAGCCTGGTACGTCGCGGCCCGCGGGACGCCTCGGTCCAAGAGAGTGTTCCTCGCCCCCAAGGCCCGACCGGAGTACTTATGGGCGACGCACGTTCGGACCGATATGGCCTCGCGTCCGTCGACCCCCGAGCCCCGTCCGGTCCGTCCGCCCCGCGATTGGACCGCGATGGGCGCGCTCGGTGGATTTCACCAGGAGGTGGGCTTCCTCATCGATCCCGCCGCTTCGAGCCCGGGGACGTGCACCGTCACGGGACGCGTCGAGAAGCGCCATCTGAACATCAATGGCGTCGTACACGGCGGGGTCTTCGCCACGATCCTCGACACGGCGATGGGCGGCGCGGTCGTCTCGCTCCTCCACGAGGACGAGGTGACGGCCACGACCTCTCTCTACGTCGAGTTCCTTCGGCCCGCGGGAGAGGGGGACGCCCTGAAGGCGAGGGGCGAGGTGGTGCGCCGCGGCCGCCATATGGCGTTCGTACGCGGGGAGCTCGATGACGCCTCCGGTCGCCGGCTCAGCCAGGCGCAGGGGACGTGGTACATCTGGTCGCGGGAGGACGCGACCTGGACCGCGCGGAACGCCCCCGAGTCGCCTCCGCCTTCCCCGAAGACCTGATCGATCTCCCCGGCCGAACCGGATCCCGCGCCGGGCGCCGCCCTATCTTGTGGTCGGGTCCGGTGCGAGCGCGACGAAGTACCGCTGGCAGGCGATCAGGAGCCGGATCGGCCCGACCACGACCACGGCACCGAGCCCGATCCGGACGAGGTTGAGGAGGCTGGCTCCCCCGAGCGCCACGCCGGCGTAGACGAGGAGTCGCGTGGAGCGAAGCGATTCGGTGGACATTCCGGAGCGTGAGAGTTCCACGATCCCTTCGAGGCTTTGGGTGACGTACTGCGCGAGGACCATCTCCATCCCGAGAAGAACGCCGGTGAAGACGATCGAGACCCGGAGGACCTCGGCGCACGAGGCATTGACCTGGGCCTGTTGGGACGGCGAGACCGGCAGGGGCGTACCGTTCGGGCTGACGGTTGGATGCAACGGACCGACGAGGATCACCCCCGTCACTCCGATCAAGGCGACCCCGGTCAAAACGATGAGCAGAAGCGTCCCGAAGGCGAACCGATAGTTGGTCTGGGCGTTCCTGGCGGCCCCGGAGGGCGGGACCACGCGGTACACTCCCGAGACGACCGGGAACTGACGTAGCGCGTGGATGCCCTCCCGCCACCGGAGGAATCCAATCAGTGACAGGATGAGCGCCGCCAGACCGCCGAGTGTTGCCAACCCGACCAGCCCGATCTCAGTCAGCGGGATTCCACTCGGCCCGGCAGAGAACGGCAGCCCGGCCGACGACGAGCCGTTGAAGAACCGTCCGGACGCGGGATCCACGAATAGGAGCGCGATCCCAATGAGTTGGATTCCCAGCATGAGGAGCAGGGCCCACCGATGGAGGGCGAGTCCACTCCGCACCGAACGGACGCCCTGGAGTTCCGGGGGTCCGAACGAAGGAACCGGAACCGGTGTCGAGGGAATCTCTCGAACGCCCGATGGGCCGGCATACCTCGAAGGCGGCGGCCGCATTCCGTCCGGAGGGGGAGGGACGGAGGGCGATGGCGGATCCGGAGAGGACGGGGTGGCCACGGATCGGCGCAGGGAGTCCGACGATACGAACGCGCGCGGCTGTTCGAGGGCCTGGGCCGGCTCGTCGAGATTCTGACTCGCCGCCGCCGACGGGCCGGGTCGCTCCGCGGAGCGGGTCGGGCCCCCGCCCGCACGACGTTAAATAGGGTGCCACAGTCGCCCCGCTCGGCTGACGGTCATAGCGGCGGGGTCACACCCGGTCTCATTCCGAACCCGGCAGTTAAGCCCGCTGGCGTTCCGCGTGGTACTGAAGTACGCGAGTCTACGGGAAGCGCGGAGAGCTGTCAGCCACTCTCCCTCTGAGCGGTTAAATTCCGGTTCCGTTCACGAGCGTCAGGTCCACCCATGATGCTCGGAGCGCACGTCGGAACCTCCGGCGGGATCGCCAAGGCGCCCGAACGAGGGAAAGAGATCGGCGCCGAGGCGATCCAGATCTTCTCGAAGAGCCCCCAGATGTGGAAGGGGCCTCCGATCCTCCCCGAGGCCGCCGCCGCCTTCCAGTCGGCCGTGAAATCCGCGGGCCTGCAGCGGACCGGTATCCACCACTGTTACCTGACGAACCTCGCCTCGCCGGACCCGCGGATCCAGGCCTCCTCCCGGGCGGCATTCCTGGACGAGCTGCACCGGGCCGAACAGCTCGGGGTCGACCACGTCATCTTCCACCCCGGGTCCCACCTGGGCGCCGGATTCGAGGAAGGCTCCCAGCGGATCGTCGACGCCCTGCTCTGGGCGATCGGCGAGGCCCCGAACGGAAAGTTCCGGATCCTTCTGGAGAACGCCGCGGGCCAGGGCAACGCCGTCGGCTCGACGTTCGAGGAGCTGGCGTCGATCCTCGATCGTCTCGCCCCGAAGGAGCGGTTCGGGATCACGGTCGACACGTGCCATCTCTTCGCGGCCGGGAACGACTTCCGCACCGCGGAGGGGTACGCGGCCGTCGTGGAGCAGATCCGCTCCACCGTCGGGATCCGGCGAGTCGGCGCCTTCCATCTCAACGACAGCAAGGCGGAGCTCGGCAAGCATCTCGACCGACACGAGAACATCGGCAAGGGCCACATTGGCACCGCCGGATTCAAGCCTTGGGTGAACGACCCGAGCTGGGCGAAGGTTCCGGGATACCTAGAGACTCCGATGGGCGACGACGAGTACGCCGCCTACGTCACCGACCTCGCGACGCTGCGTTCGCTCCTCGACTGAGCTCGGCCGAATCCCTCTTGTACGGTCGCTCGCTCCGCGGGCCGGCGTGGGGACCGAAGCGGCGGCGGGGACGAGGTCGAGCCCCGCGCGGGCGCTCGTGGAACTGTTGCTCGGCCGCGGGGGCGACTCTCCGGCGATCAGCGACGCCGCAGCCGCCCTGATTCCCAGCCCCCCGTTCCCGGGCCCTTTCCGAACGCCCCTTCAGCAGTTCGCCGACCCTCCGTCCGCCGCGATCCGCCCCATCGTCGCCACGGCGGCGGAAGCGACCGAGTCGTTGTGGCATCCGTTCCGACGAGCCGCGCTCGCCGGGGGATTTCCGTGCGTCGTCGGGCTCGACGTCCCGGGCGGCGCGGGGGCGTCGTGGGACGATTTTGCGCTGTTCGGCAGCGTTCCCCGAGCGAGGGTCGTCGCTCCCCCCGATGCGGCGGGAGCCCTCGCCGCCTTGCGCGCGCTCGAGAGGGTCCCCGGTCCCACGTACCTCCGGATCCCGGCCGAAGAGGGGCCGACCGCCGGCGGGACCGCGTTCGCGTTCGGCGTCACGCCGGAGCTGCGGGCCGGCAACGACCTCACGGTGATCGGGGTCGGGCGGGGCGTCTGGCTGGCGCACGGCGCCGCGGAGGCAATGGGCCGGCAGGGGGCCTCGGTCCGCGTGCTCGACGGCTCCTCGATCAAACCGGGCGACTCGGCCGCCCTCCTGCGTGCCGCCCGGCAGACCCGCGGGATCGTCGTGGTCGAAGAGCACATCGCCCGCACCGGGTTCGGGAGCTTCGTCGCGGCGACCGTGACCGAGTCGGCGCCGGTCCCGATCCGTCGGGTCGGTATCCCCGACCTGCCTCCGACCGACCACCAGGGAGCGGCGGCCTGCGGCGTGACCCTCGAACGGGTCGTCGAAGAGGCGTCGGCGCTGCTCCGGTCGAGTGGAAAACTACACTAACGGGCGCGGCTACGCGGACGGACGATGAAGCTCTTCCTCGACACCGCGAGCGTCTCCGAGATCCGCCGGATGTGGGAGGTCGGGATCCTCGACGGGGTCACCACGAACCCGTCGCTCGTCTCCAAGGAAGGCCGCGTCTTCGAGGACATCATCGAGGAGATCTGCGCCCTCGGGGTCCCGTCGGTCTCCGCGGAGGTCGTCGCGACCGACGTCGACGGGATGCTGCGGGAAGGGCACCACCTGGCGGCGCTGCATCCGTCCATCTACGTGAAGATCCCGATGACGGCCGCCGGCTTGCAGGCGACCAAGCAGCTCAGCCGCGAGAAGATCCGCGTCAACATGACTCTCGTCTTCTCGGCGAACCAGGCGTTGTTGGCGGCCAAGGTCGGCGCCGCCTACGTCAGCCCGTTCATCGGCCGACTCGACGACCAGGGGCAGGACGGGATGGAGCTGATCCGGGACATCCATACGATCTACCAGGCGTACAAGTACCCGACCGAGATCCTCGTGGCGAGCATCCGTCATCCGATCCACGTGCTCGAGGCCGCCAAGATCGGCGCCGACATCGGAACGATGCCGTTCGCCGTGATGGAGAAGCTCGTCCAACATCCGTTGACGGACATCGGGCTCGCCCGGTTCCTGAAGGACTGGGAGAAGGTCCCCGTCCGGGCGAAGGTCACGGGACCGGGACCCCAATCGACGCGATGAGCTCCACTCCGCTCCTCGACAAGTATCTCGTTCTCACCGCCGAGGCGCTGGCGCGCGTACGTCCGGCCCCCCCCGCCCGCTCGTTCCTCGTCGGGGCGTCGGAGGATTTCCTCTCCATGGCCCGGGCCTACCTCGCGGACGCTCGACACTTCCAGTCGCAGGGGGATGCGGAGCGCGCTTTGGCGGCCGTGAGCTACGCCCATGGCTGGATCGACGCCGGGGTACGGCTGGGACTCTTGGATGGAGGGGATGACGACGTCCGATTCACCCCGTTCAAGTGAGCCCGCGCCCGAGCCGGTCCCCGAGGCGGTGCTCGCCGCGATCGAGTCCCACCTCTCGGGACGGGAGAAGATGCGCGACCGGTTGCACGACGAGGCCCGGCAACTCCGCCGGAACGCGCAGCGTGCGATGACCGCTTTGCACGCCGGGCGGGTCGCGCCGACGGCGCTCGCCGAGATCCGATCGGAGCTGGACCGGCTCGTGCTCGCGGCCCGCGGCGCCGACCCCCACGACGTCTCCGTCATCGACCCGGCGCTGCAGGAGGCCGTCGAGGCGCTGCTCCTCGGACGGGTGATGGAGGGCGGAGCGTGGCCCGGACCCGCCGAGCTGGGCGTCGATCCCGAACCGTACGTCTACGCGCTCGGCGATCTCGTGGGAGAGGTCCGTCGCCTGACGCTCCAATCGCTGTCGAACGGTGACCTGCCGAAGGCCGAGTCCCGTCTCGCGCTCATGGAGGCGCTGCAGGTCGCCCTGTTCCGCCTGGAGGCCCCGCGGAGCGTGTTGACGTTGAAACCGAAACAGGACACGGCGCGCGCCCTCGTCGAGCGGACCCGGGGGGAGATCACCGTGGCGCGGCTGCTCGCCCAGGCGCGCCTCCCGCCTCAGCTCGGAGGGTCGGCGTGAGCGCTCCCCTCCGGACGATCGGCGTGATCGGGGGATCCGGGATCCAGAACCTGGGAGGCGCGGTCCTGGCGACGCATCGGGTCTCCACGCCGTGGGGCGCTCCGTCCGCCGCGATCGAGGAGCGTCGGATCGGGGAGCTCCGGGTGCTCTTCCTGCCTCGGCACGGCGTGGGCCACACCATTCCGCCGCACCGGGTCAACTACCGAGCGAACATCGATGCCTTGGTCCAGCTCGGGACCGAGCGGATCATCACGGCGAGCTCCGTCGGCTCGCTCCAAGCCGAACTGCCTCCCGGGACGTTCGTGGTCCCGAACCAGTTCCTCGATTTCACTCACCAGCGGCCGACGACGTTCTTCGATGGAGGTCGGGTCGTCCATCTCGGGATGGCCGACCCGTTCTGCCCGGAGCTCACTCGGCACGCCGTCGCGGCCGGCCAGGAGATGTCGATCCTCGTCCGGGAGAATGCGACGTACGTCTGCATCGAAGGGCCCCGGTTCTCCACCCGGGCGGAGTCCCGATTCTACCGGACCTTGGCGGACATCATCGGGATGACGCTCGTGCCCGAGATCACGCTCGCCCGCGAGCGCGGCCTCTGCTACCTCTGCCTCGCGACCGTCACCGACTTCGATGTGTGGCAGGAGACCCCGGTCCAAGCCGAGGAGGTGGTCCGGGTGATGCGAGCGAACACCGACCGAGCGTTACAGCTGTTGGGGAAGATGATTCCCCGCTTGGCGCCGGCGCCCACCTGTGCGTGCGCCGCGGCCCTGCGCGGGGCCGAGATCTGATCGTCGGATCACTCGTCGCGCGGTCCCCATCGGACCGTGATCGGGACGACGCCGGCGTCGAACTCCTTCTCCGCGATCGTGACCGGGTCGATCAGATCGTCGGGCACTTCCACCAGGATCGGCGCGCCCAGCGAGACCTGCAGGGCCCGGGCACCGAGGATCCGTGCGCGCTCGAATCGGGTATACACTCTACCCGTCTCCGAGGTTTCATTGGACACAGCGGATACCCTCAGAGCCGGGGCAACATCCCCAGCTGACAAGGTGGCGAGCACCCCGGGTGGGTTATATACCATTTGCCGGGCCGCAAATCGGTCTTACTAAGCGCCCATCGGCCGAAAACTCACTAACAAAATTCCCCCGGTTCCGCGGTCCGAGCGGGCGGAGATCCCTCGCGTGGGGGGTCCCACGTTCGACCGCCACCGGGCGGAGCCGGAGCTCCGGCATCGGCGCCGACATCCGGGCGCGCTCGCCCTCTCCCCGCCCCGTCCCGGTGCCGGTTCCGTTTCGCGTAGGTTTATGGGCCGGCGCCCCTCGACCGAGCATGCCTCGGAAATGGGCCATCCTGGGGGGAGTGGCCATCGTCGCCGGGATCGTCCTCTTGTTCCTCTCGGTGTCGATCCAGACCACGCCAACCACGGTGGTGGTCCCGGCGGGACAGGTGGACACACCCGCCTCCAACGTCCTCGGCACCGAGACGTTGACGGCCTCATGGTCCGGCGGCAACCCGTTGACCTCGTTCTATCTCGTCGCCGGCACGCCGACGTGCCACGGAACTCCCGCGGGGATGGTGGCGGAGGGTTCGGGCGCCAACGGGACTCTCTCCGCGGCGATCCCGAGCGGCGGCTCCTACTCGATGTATGCCTGCCTCGGTGGATCGGGCGAGGAGATCACGGTCAGTTGGACGGCTACTGGATATTCTCCTCTCGGGGTCGCGGGAGGAGTGGCCTTGGTCGGCGGAGCGATGGTTCTCCTGGCCGAATTCCTCTCGAAGGCGCGGATCCAACCCCCCGACGCTCCCGTCTGAGGGGACGCTCGATACGAGCCGCCGTCCGGGAGTGAGTCCCGTCCCGGCCCACCTCGATCGTTTGTTGGGCGTTCCAGAGCGCGTCGTTCCGGAGCTCGCGGATCCGAACGTTGGCAACCTTTTCCGTCGCGCGGCCATTCGCCGATCATGGCGAAGGAGCCGGTGGAACCGACCTTCTTCGGTCCTCTGCTCCTCGCTCGGGAGTTCGCCCAGACCGTGAGCTTCTATCGCTCCGTCTGTGAGCTCCCCGTCGAGGGCGCGGCTCCGTACGCCAAGTGCATCTCGAAGCCGTCGTCGTTCTCCATCGTCGACGGCCGATGGTGGGCCGAGGTTAACGGCTCCGAGAATCCGTTCCAAGGAGAGAGTTCGGTCTCGAATGTGGTGCTGATGATCCAAGTGGAGAACGTGGAAGAGATGTTCCAACGATTGACGGTCACCGGAAAGAAGTTCCTGAGCCCCCCGCTGGTCCGCGAGCGGTTGGGGATCCGCAACGTCTTCCTAAGGGATCCCGACGGCCGATCGGTGATGTTGACGTCCCCACTCGGTTGAACGGGTCCCGCGTGGGGTAAGTACGACCCGGCCCCTGGATGGACGTGATCCAGCCCGGCGTGGCCGCCCCGGATTTCCAGGGACTGACGCAGGACGGACAACCGATCTCGCTCGCGACGTTCCGCGGACGCCCGGTGATCCTGTTCTTCTATCCGAAGGCGAACTCGGGCGGCTGCTCCACCGAGGCGCGGGGATTCGCGGAACACTACACCGAATTCCAGCGGGCCGGAATGGACGTCATCGGCATCAGCGTCGATTCGATCGAGGAGCAGAAGCGGTTCGCGGAGAACTGCCACCTCCCGTTTCCTCTCGTCGCCGACCACGACAAGTCGATCGCCCGCCAGTACGGGGTGCTCGGGTTCCTCGGGATCGCCCAACGGGTGACGTTCTTCCTCGACGCGGACGGGAAGGTCGTGGAACGCGTGGAGGGCCTCCTCCCCACCCGGCACGTCCAACGCGCCCTCGAACGACTCAGCGAATCGCGTCCCCCTCCCTAGTCGGTCCCGTTGGACGGGGCGAGGACAACGTCTAATCCCTGGGACGACCGAGCTCCCGCGCGGTCGTCCATGAAGGTCATTCTGACCGGAGCCACCGGGATGGTGGGCCAGGGGGTCCTGCGCGAGTGCCTCCTCGACCCGCAGGTGGAATCCGTCGTATCCCTCGGTCGGAGCGCGACCGGCAAGAGCGACCCGAAACTACGCGAGCTCGTCCGCTCGGATCTCACGGACCTCGACCCGGTCGAGGACCAGCTCCGGGGGTTCGATGCCTGCTTCTTCTGCCTCGGGATCCCCTCCGCGGGGATGTCCGAGGCCGACTACACCCGGGTGACGTACGATCTCACGATCGCCGTGGCCCAGAAGCTGGTGAACCTGAATTCGGCGATGACGTTCATCTACGTCTCCGGGGCCGGGACCGACAGCTCCGAGCACGGACGATCGATGTGGGCCCGGGTGAAAGGTCGGACCGAGAACGCGTTGTTGCGGATGCCGTTCCGGGCCGCCTACATGTTCCGCCCGGGAGTGATCCGGGCCCGGCATGGGATCCGGTCGCGCTCCACGACGTACCGCGTACTGTATGCCGTGCTGCTGCCCGTCGTGCTCCTGGCCGCGGCAGTCGCCCCCAGCGCGATCACCTCGACCGAACAGGTCGGACGTGCCATGATCCACGCGGCCGGGCGAGGGGCCCCGAAGCCGCTCCTCGGGACCCGCGACATCAACGAGCTGGCCCGGTGATCCCGAACGTTCGGGTCGCTCCCCGGTCGCGGTAAGCCCTAAGTCTCGGCCCGGTTCCCGCCCTCCATATGGCGAGCCAACAGTGGCGCTTCCTTTCCGTCGTCCTTCGACGGATCAGCAAGTTCCTGGCCCTGTTCGGCATCCTCTACGTCGCCGCGGCGGTCCTGTTCTATGTCCTGCAAGGCGGAGGGGTCTCGCTGTTCACGTCGTTCTACTGGGCGATCGTCACTCTCTCGACCGTCGGTTATGGCGACGTGTTGCCGACCACGGGCGCCGCCCGGCTGATGACCATCGTGCTCCTCTTCGTAGAGATCTTCTTGGGAGCGTACCTGATCGGAACGGTGGGAGGAGTCATTACGGAGGAGAACCAGCGGCGTCAGATGGGCCTGTTGGGAACCGACATGAAGGCGCACATCGTCGTGCTCGGGTACGGAGGGGTCGGCAAGGCGGCCGTACGCGAGCTGCTCCAGCAGGACCAGACCACGGCGGTCGTCACCGAGAGGCCCGATGAGGTGCCGCCGCTCCGGTCCTTGGCCGGGGAGGACGAGCTGTTCGTCACTTACGGCGAGATCGCCGACACCGAGGTCTTGAACCGCGTCAGCGTCTCCACCGCTCGCGCCGTGATCGTCTGCAGCCAGGACGACGCGGCGAACCTGATCGCGTCGTTGAACGTCCGCACGCTCGCCCCGAAGGCCCGGATCGTCGTCGCGGTGAACCGGCCGGAGCTGCGGGAGACATTGCACGCGGCGGGGGTCACCTACGTGAGCTCGCCCGCCGACATGGGAGGACGGATGTGCGCGAGCGCCGCGTTCGAGCCGGAAGTGGCGCGGGCGATCGACGACATCACGGCCGCCGACGTCGCGGCCGACATGCAGGAGTACGTCCTCACCGACCGCACGCCCGTTCGCTCGGGGACGTTCGTCGAGGTCGAGGGGCAGGTGCGCGCCGCCTCGGGTTGCATCCTCGTCGGGCTCGCCCGGCGTCAGCCGGACGGCGAGTACCGGGGAACGGTCAACCCGGCGCCGACCGAACGGCTCGGACCGGGCGACGCCCTGCTGGTGCTCGGGAACCTTCCGAACCTGGAGAAGTTCCGCGCCTGGTTCGGCGTCGACCAGGGCCGCTGATCCCGGTCCTCTGAGTGGCTCGCCGCCTCGACCCGGGGGGGCAGGGAACGGCCCGTTCGAGGGCGCCGCTCCGGGGGCGGGAGGTGCGGGTACCGGGATTTGAACCCGAGTTATAGCCTTGGCAAGGCTATGTGATAACCAGACTACACCATACCCGCGCGGCTCCGCTGTGACTCTGTGCCCCCGGACCTTTCGGGCGTACGGTCGGAGTGTCTTGAACTCTTCTGCTCCGCGACGGACGGGGCTCCCCACCCGCGGGGGACCCCTCCCTTCACGGGCGAGAGGGACGGCGACGCCAGACGACGAGGGTCGCCACGCCGACGAGCGCCACCACGGCGATCCCGATCGCGGCGAGCTCCGCAGGAGTCGCCCCCGAACCGGCCGCCGAGGTCGAGCCGTGGCCTCCCGGGGGAGGCGGGGGGTTGGAGACCTCTGCGAGGAGATTGATCGACTCGGGCGTGATGTTGGCGGGGGTCAGCGTCACGAGCCCGCTCGAGGAGGTGTATCCGACCTCCGACGCATTCAACCAGTAGACGCCGGCGACCAGCTGGACAAGGAACCCGCCCTGGACTAGGGGGACGAGCATCCCGTTGACCGAGACCGTGGCGTTGGCCGGATCGACCGTACCCGAGAGCACGGCGTACCGGGGAGCGAACGCGGCGGTCACGGTGAGCGGCCCGCCGATCACGGTGAAGTTTCCAAACGGGGCGGTCGAGAAGTACGCGTACGAATCGACCGAGAGCTGGTACGCGTAGCTGCCGTTCGGGAGAGAGATCGGGATCGAGGCGTTCGTCGAGGATCGGTAGACGATGTCACCGACCGAGATCGACCAGCCGATCCCGGCGGGGAGTCCCTGCGTCTCGACCCGCACCCCGTACGGGACGGGGATCCACTGGATCGTGAGAGACGCCCCGGCGGGGCCGACCGCGAGGCTCCCCGAGGCGTTCCTCGGGGTGAAACCGGCTTGGTACCCGACGGAGTACGCGAACTCTCCCTGGGGCAGGAACACCTCGATCGATCCGTTCGTCGTCGAATAGTTCACCCCGTCGACGGTGAGCGTCCAGTTCGTTCCTGCCGGCAGCCCGCTCTCATTGAACCAGACCGAGCGCCACCCGAGGTTCAGGGGAAGGTATTCCCCCGGCGAGAGGGTGATGTTCGCCTCCCCCTGCCAGGAGGAGTTCGGGCCGTCGAGCTGCACAAGATACGTGCCGGCAGCGAGGGTGAGGTTCACCTGACCACCGACGAACGGCGTGGGAGT
Organism: Thermoplasmata archaeon; assembly: GCA_022750455.1. Lineage (GTDB taxonomy): Archaea > Thermoplasmatota > Thermoplasmata > Lutacidiplasmatales > UBA184 > JAKIVR01. Next base: position 38,878 of record JAKIVR010000007.1, read on the forward strand.
CCCGTTCACGAACAGCGTCCCGTCCGGGACCGCGGAGGTGACGTTCAGAAGTCCGACTTGCCCCGGCCCGTACAGCGCCTCGGGCGTCCCGTTCCCCGCGGTGTACGACGCCGCCGGGATGCCCCCCGTCGCGTTGAGCGCGGCCTGGGAGATCACGTTCTCCGCGGACTCCCCCGTGATCCCGAAGTTGAACGCGTTGGTCACGGCCTGGAAGTTGTGGCCGTTCCAGTACTCCAAGCTGAGATTGGCGCTCGAGGCGATGTCGGTGCCGGTCGTACCGCCCCCGGGTCCGTCGATGGTCCAATCGGCGTCGATCGGATCCCCGATCGGAGCCGTCTGATACCCATCGACCACGAAATTGTCGTCGGTCCAGCCGTGGGCCCAGGGGAACGTGATGTTGTCGTACGTCCACCAGCCGTAGCCGTCGTTGTACTGCATCAGCACGTACGGCACGCCGTTCGCCGTCGCCGAGACGGACTGCGCCTGGATCGTCGCCGGGTCGCTCAGGTCGACGTCGTTCCCAGGGAGGCCGGCCGGGGCCGCGTACGCGTAGTAGGTATGGCCTTGCACCGAGCCGTTGCCGACGATCGTCGAGTCGGGCATGGCGATCGTACTGGAGCTGCTGTAGTTCCAGACGTTGTCGTCCATCTCGAGGTACTGCGAATTCGTGTCCTGCGTGTCGAGGAACGGAACGTTCTGCACCCAGAACTCCATCGTCCGGGACCCGTTGATCAGGACGAGGTTCAGGTTGAGCTGGACCGAGACCTCCGGGTAGTAGCACTCCGAGGAGTTGCAGGTGTAGAGCACGCCTTCATTGAGCGAGTTCACGGTCAGCTCCGCGCGGAACACCGGGGACGAGTACTCGTACGGGACCATGTCGGGAGTGATCCCGAAATCGCCGATCCCCATGGCGATCGGTTCCGTGAGCCCGAACTGCAACGGGTGTATTCCGCTCCCGGCGGGGCCCGGGCCCCGCCGAAGGAGGACGCTCTGGGACGCCACGGTCCGAGCCGAGGCGTGCCCGGCGACCGAGATCGAGACCGGGGCCGCCGAGGGCGCCGGCGGGATTGGGCTCGGCGCGTGAACCGGAAGGAAGGAGGAGCTCGCGAAGGCGCTCCCCGCGAGCAGCGCCAGGACCGCCAAGGTCCCGACGGCGCTCTTCGAAGATGCGGGGACGTACGTCAAGGTGGAGTTGACTACGAGGCATCCCGATATATTCCTTGAGGGACCTCCGGCCGACGGTCCCCCCCGCCGTCGGGAGCCGAGGCAGGTCGGCCCCGGGCGACGGCGGGCCCGATCGAGCTCCCGAGAGGTAGACGGACGACCGCAGAGAACGCGCCATTTCAGGAAGGGGAGCTCGTCCTCTTGCGGCGGGGTCCGGTCGACTCGTTCCTCCTCCGCCTGACTCCCGGGTTGCAGGTCATCGAGGGTCGCGGAACCCTCGATCTGACGGCGGTGGTCGGCGCGCGGCCGGGCGTCGAGATCCCCTGGGCCGGTGCGACGTATCGCATCGTGCGTCCCCAGCTCTCCGATCGGCTCGCCCATCTCAGGCGCCGGGCCCAGATCGTCACGCCGAAGGACGCGGCCTTCTTGTGGTACCTCGCCGGGGTCGGGCCCGGCTCCACCGTCGTCGAGGTCGGCGCCGGCAGCGGCGCCCTCACCGTCCTCCTCGCCCACGCGGTCGGCGACGCCGGTCACGTGATCTCCTACGACCGTCGACCGGATTTCCGGGACGTCGCGGAGCGCAACGTCGCGGCCGCCGGATTCGCCAGCCGGGTGGAGTTCCGGCTACGTCCGATCGGGGAGCAGCCGTTCGACCTCGATCCCGCGAGCGCCGGGGCGGTGATCGCCGACGTGCCCGCCCCGTGGGAGATCGTTCCGCACGCGATCCCGGTCCTCGTCCCCGGGGGCGCGCTCGTGCTGTACACGCCCACGTACAACCAGCTCGAGCACGCCGTCCGTGAACTGCGGAGCCACGGGTTCGAGGAGACCCGCAGCGTCGAGCTCCTCGAGCGGGCGCTGCACGTGGGCGACGGGGGGACCCGCCCGGATTTCGAGATGCTCGGGCACACCGGATTCCTCACCGGGTCCCGGTGGTTCGGGGGTCGCCGATGACGACGAGCGCCCTCTCCATCGGAGGGTTCGTCGGCATCCTCCTCTCGGGGGCGTTCATGTACTGGCAGGTCGGCCGGTACGCCACGCCTCAGGTCCCCGAGACGCTGTTCGACGAGCGCAAGGAGTTCATCGCCTACTTGGTCGGACTCTTTGCCGGCGTTCCGCTCGTCATCCCTCTCATCTTCCTCCTCGATTCCACCTCGCTCGTCAGCGCCCTCGTCGACATCGCTCTCGTCGTCGTCGGGGCGGAGGTCATCCAGTGGGCCGCGGGCCGCTCGGTGTACTTCCACCGGGAGGCGTTCCCGTTCTACGCGCTCGGGATCCGCGCGGGGATGGGGGGGATCCTTGCGCTCGGGATCGTGGACACGTTCCTCAGCGGCTCCCCGACGATCGAAGGGGGCCTCTACGCCGCCGCGCAGTCCGTTGCCGTCGTCTTCGTGATCGTCGCGGCCGGGATCGCCTCGTTGCCGAACCGGGGCGAGGCACCGACCTGGAGGACCGGCTCCCCGGTCCGGGGCATGCTGTTCGCGTTCCTCGGCCTCGCGCTGCTCAGCTTCGGTGAGGCTGTCGATCCGTTGACGGGAACCGCCGGGGCCGGGTTGGCCGCCCTCGGGGCGCTGTGGCTGTACCTCCAGCGGAGGGACAAGGTCCTGGGGAGCGTCGTGCCCCCCGGCGCCGATGCGAAGAGCCTCGCCTCGTCGCCGTTCCGGCGCACGAACTAGGTCCGCCCGTCGTAACTCGCTCGCCAATTATTATATGGCCCATGGCGGGCTGCCGAGACCCCCATGCGGCACCCCCCGAACCCTCCGGTCATCGACGGTCCGCCCCCCGCGGAGCGTTCGGCGTCGGCTCCGGAACCGGTCGGCGCCCGCCGAAAGGAGCCGCAGACCCTGACGCCGGGTCGACCGGTCCCTCACACGACCCGGCAGCCGCCCCTCCCGACCGTCGTCGTCCGTCCGACCGCGGCTCGGCGGGAAGCGTTGGAGGGGCTCTCCCTGGACCTGAGCTGGCACCGTCCGCCGGAGCGGGCCCCACCCCCCGACCGCTCCCCGCTGCGTCCGGTCCACGTGGTGATGGTCGGGTGGGAGTTTCCCCCGTTCCACTCCGGTGGGCTCGGGGTGCACTGCTACGAGATCGTTCGCGAGCTGACGGCGCTCGGGCACCGGGTCACGTTCCTCACCCCGTTCCCCGGCCCGTTCCAGGACGGGAGCGGCGCCGAGTTCCGCACGCCGTCCGAACCCCGCCGGGCCGGTGTCGGCCCGACCGAGGCGTACGCCCCCGGCTCCCAGTTCTGGACCGGCGACGGGGTCCCGACCGTGGAGCGGTACAACGAATGGGTCGGATCGTTGCCCGACCCCGGTCAGGTCGACCTCGTCCATGTCCACGACTGGTTCGGCACCGTCGGCGCGACCACGCTCGCACGCCGGCTCCACGTGCCCCTCGTGATGACCGTGCACTCGACCGAGTACGACCGCTCGCTCGGCCAGCCGACCCCGGAGATCCTGCAGCGGGAGGCGTTCGGCATCGGGTCGGCCGATCGCGTCATCGCCGTCAGCCGGCATCTGAAGCAGCAGCTGGTGGAGCGGTACTTCGCGGCCCCGGACAAGGTCCGGGTCATCTACAACGCCGTGCGCCCGGCGTCGCGGGCCGACCCGAAGCTCGCGCCGGCGCAGCCGATGGTGCTGTACCTGGGACGACTCGCGGCGATGAAGGGGATCGAGACGTTCCTCCGGGCGGCCGCGCTCGTCGCCCCGATCGCCCCCCGCGCGCTGTTCGTGGTCGCCGGGGACGGGCCCGAGTACCCTCGGCTCCTCACCCTCGCCGCGCATCTCGGCATCGCCGACCGTGTCCTCTTCTTGGGACGCGTGAGCGAGGACGAGCGGGAGTCGCTGCTCGCCCGGGCCACGGTGTTCATCCTGCCGAGCGTGGTCGAACCGTTCGGGATCGCGGCGCTGGAGGCGATGGCCGCCGGGGTCCCGACGATCCTCTCCAAGACGAGCGGCGTGGCCGAGGTGACGGAGAACGTCTTCACCGTCGACTTCTGGGACATCGACGAGTTCGCCAGCCGGATCGCCGAGCTCCTCGCCTATCCGGCGCTGCGCCGGACCATGGGCGAGCTGGGGCGGGAGGATGCGACCCGGCACGGCTGGGCCGAGCGGGCCCGCGAGACGACCGGCGTGTACCGCGAGATGCTGGCCCGGCGATCGGGGCGGCATCCGTGAAGATCGTCCTCTACCTGCATCTGCACCAGCCGTGGCGGCTCGCTCGGTACCGGTACGTCGATGTCGGCAGCGGCCAAACGTACGTCGACCGGGAGCGGAATCTCGCCATCTTCCGGCGGATCGCCGAGCAGAGCTACCGCCCGGCGTTCCTCCGCCTGCGCCGGATGCTCGAGGAGGATCCGGGCTTCCGCCTCTCCCTCTCCGTCACGGGCCCGTGGATCGAGCAGGCGCGGGAGGCGGCGCCGGACCTGTTGCCGGCGCTCGCCGCGATGGTCCACACCGGCCACGTCTCGATCGTGGGCGAGACGTACTACCACTCCCTCGCCTTCCTCCTGCCCGCACCCGAGCTCCAGGAGGAGGTGGCGATGCACCGGGCGGTGGTGCGCCAGGAGTTCGGCACGCAGCCGCGCGTGCTGCGGATGACGGAGCTCGCCTACTCCGACGACCTGGCGCGGTTCGCCGCCGAGCAACACTTCTCCGGGATGCTCGCCGAAGGCTGGGACGGGACGCTCCAGGGCCGTCCTCCGACCCGGGTCTACACCTCGGCCGCCGCGCCGTCGGTCGCCCTCCTCCTGCGCCACTACCCGTTGAGCGACGATGTCGGGTTCCGCTTCTCCTCGAGGGAGTGGAAGGAGTACCCGCTCACGGCCGAGAAGTACGTCGGCTGGATCTCCCGGCTCGACGGGGACGTGGTGAACCTCTTCTTGGATTTCGAGACGTTCGGCGAGCACCACGCCCCCTCCACGGGCATACTCGACTTCCTCCAAGCGCTCCCGACGCACGTACGATCCTACCCCCATCTCGGGTGGGCCACCGTGGAGGAAGCGATCGAGCTGCCGAAGTTCGGCGAGCTCTCGGCGCCCCGCACGACGACGTGGGCGGACCAGAACCGCGACCTCGGCGCCTGGCTCGGGAACGACCTGCAGCGCTCCGCGTTCGAGACGGCGAAGAGCGTCGGGGAGATCGTGCGACGCAGCCACGACCCGGACCTACTCGACATCTGGCGCCAGCTGTTGACCTCGGACCACTTCTATTACATGTATCTGGGAGGCCACGGGGCGGACCTCGGGGTCCACCAGTACTTCAGCGCGTACGGCAGCCCGTACGACGCCTACGCGACGTACATGAATGCCTTGACCGATTTGAGGCAGCGGGCGCTGCGCGCGCCCGCCGCCGGGGAAAAAGGTTCGACGGCTTAGCCGGCCACCGGGGTCGGGGGCGTCGGCAGCCCGTTCACGCTGGTCAGGACCATCCAGATCACAACGATCAGGACGATGATCAGAACCGCGTGCCAGAACCGCTCGAAGCCGACGTAGCGCCAGACCGCGTCCTTCGAGTCATCGGACGGGCGAGGCAGTCCCCACTGGAGCTTGGAGCCAAGTCCGACGATGATGAACGTCAGGCCGAGCACCCAGAGGATCTTGCCGATCATCAGGCCCGTCGCGGCGGACTGGTAGGTCGACTGCCCCAGGCACGTCGGCGTGTTGAACGCGCACGAGGGGTACGCGACGACCGAGATGATCCAGACCGTGCCGATGAAGATGAACAACAGGCCGAGCGCCTGGATGATCCACCCGAACTTGAGGGCCATGCTGCCGATGTCCATCGCGGCCCGGGGGGCGGCGGGGGCCATCGGTTGCTGCCACGTTTGGGGGGCAGCAGGTTGTCCCGCCGCCGGCTGGGTCCATCCCTGTTGCTGGGGATAGGCCTGGGGCGGGTACTGCTGCGGAGGGTATCCGGCCGGCGGTGGCGACCACGGCTGAGGCGGTGGGGTAGCTGGCATGGCGGGCAGTCAGCGAACGGGTGAATAAGCCTATCCCTCAAGGGGGGGAGGTGAGATTTCGGCCTAGTTCGGGCCGTCAGCGGCCTTCGGCCGGACCGCCCACGATTGGGCGCCTTCGAGGCAGAACGCGAAATCGACGATGTGGCCGCCGGCGCTCGTGACCGCCTTCGCGACCTCCTGGCGCCGCCGGAAATCGCAGAAGAGGAGGAGGTAGCCGCCGCCCCCGGCCCCGGTGAGCTTGCCCCCGAGCGCCCCCGCCCCGCGCGCCGTTGCGTAGAACTTGTCGATCGCCGGGTTCGAGACGCCTTCGGTGAACTTCTTCTTCGCCTCCCACCCCTCGTGGAGCAGCTCCCCCATGGCGTCCAGGTTCCCGGTGAGCAGCTCCTTCTTCATGGCGAAGGCGAGCTTCTTCGCGTCGTCCAACCCCTGCACGGTCGACGAGCGCCCTTCCTTGTAGGCGGTCGTCTGGTTCTCGATGATCGTCCCCGAGTATCGGGTGACCCCGGTGTAGACGAGCATGAGGCGGTAGGCGAGCTCGTTCGACACCTCCGGGTCGATCCGGAGCGGATTGACGACGGTGGAGTTGCCGGTGAACTCGATGAAGTTGAACCCCCCGAAGGCGGCCGCGTACTGGTCCTGGCGACCCCCGGGCTCGCCGAGGTCGACGCGCTCGATCTTGTAGGCGAGCTCCGCCACCTCGTAGGTCGTCATCGGGAGCTTGAGGTAGCGCTGGAACAGCGTGACGAGCGAGACCGAGAGGGTGGAGGAGCCTCCGAGACCCGTCCTCGGCGGGGCGTCGCTGTGCAGGAAGATCTCCATGCTGCGGTCGGAGCGGTGGAAATGCTTCAGGAACGCCTTGACGAGGTCGAGCTCCCCATTGTACACCATCTCGTGGGGGGCCCGGTACTCGGCGGTGACGTCGAAGTCGAGGGAGTGGACCTTCGCCTCCCCGTGGCCGGGGTCGGCGTACAACGTCGCGTAGGCGTACTTGTCGATGGTCGCATTGAGGACGGCACCCCCCCGCTCCTCCGGGTAGGGACTGACGTCCGTTCCCCCCCCGGCGAACGAGATCCGGAGAGGTGCCTTGGACCGGAGGATATCCATGGGCGGCTCGGCGAGCGAAAGATAGCTTCTTAAGAGTGCCCCCCTCCCCCCGACCGGAATGCCCGCACAAGCCGAGGAAGAGTTCGGCACCATCGTCAACAACTGGTTGCGGACCCACCGCTACCTGCTGTCGATCCTGGTGTTCGCGGGGGGGATCGTGCTCTCGACGCTCGCCTTCGGCGATTTCACCCCGGCGTCGAGCGTGTGGCCGTTCAGTGTCATCAACACGTACACCGACGGCACGCTCAACGGCGGGTCGGGGGTCAACTACAATCTCGGGTTCGTCATCCTGGGCCCGATCATCGCCCTCATCGGCGCGTACCTCGTCGGCGCCTACATCCTCGCCCGCCGCAAGTTCGAGCACCTGATGGTCACCAAGAGCAAGGCCGAGTTCCTCCGGAACATCCCCGACCTCGAGCAGCTGCTCTGGGACCTCACGCCGGCCGACGAGACCCGCTACCTCCAGAAGTTGGGGGACCTGCGCATCCGGCGCTGACGACGACCGACCGCGCCGGCGTCAAGTAGCCCACCCGATTGGATGGCCGATGGCCGTCCCCTCCGTCGATCACGTCAAGGGATTCCGGTTCCGACGCCTCGACAAGCCCGAGGAGTTCCGCACCGCCGAGGAGCTCCAGCGCGAGGTGTGGGGGACGGGGGAGTCGGCCCCGGTCTCGGCCCCGCGCCTGCGGGAGATGCAGGACCACGGCGGCCACGTGCTCGGGGCGTACGTCGATATCTACCTCGCCGGCGTGCTGGCGAGCTCCCTCGGCTGGGACGGGAAGGAGCTGTACCAGTTCGTGGCGATGGCCGCCGTCCGGCCCGAGTACCGCCAGCACCGGGTCGGGATCCGGCTCGGGGCGTACTTGCGGGACCAGACGATGCAGCAAGGTCTGACGACGGCGCGCTGGATGATCGATCCGCTCGATGGCCGCGCGGCGCACGTGGCGATCCGGGCGCTCGGGGCGGTGCCGGACCGGTACCTGACCCACTACTTCGGCACCCTCGCGACCCCGCCGGACCGCGGTCTGGAGACGGACCGCCTCTCGGTGCGCTGGACGCTGAGCGATCCGACCGTCGAATCGCGGCTGAACGCCACGCCCCCGCCGGGCGCCAAGCCTCGAACGGCCCCCGCGCCGCTCGAGGGGGCGCCGATGCTCGTCACCGACGTCGCGGAGAGCGGGCTGCGGTTCCCGACCGAGGTGCGGGAACCGTCGGAGCCCCGGGCGACGATCGAGGTCCCGTTCGACCTCGACGCGATCCAACACCACGAACCGGCCCGGCTCCGACCGTGGCGACACGCAGTGCGGGACGCGTTCCGCGCCGCCCTCGACGCGGGCTACGCGGTGACCGACTTCACCGTGCAGACCGTCGAGCACGAGCGCCGGAGCTTCTACCTTCTCGAGGCTCGACCTCCGGCCCCGCCACCCCCGACCGGCGCGGTGGCGATTCCCCCTAAGTAGAGTCCTTCCGTACCAACCCCGTGACCCCGTTCCCTCGTCCCTCCGCGACCTCCGGTCGTCGGGCGTTGTTCGGTCTGACGTTCCTCTCGGTCGGCCTCGGGGCGGCGGCGGCGCTGCTCGCCGTCCCGAGCTCGGCCGGGGCGGGGAAGGCCGCCACGCCGAGCTTCGCCTCGGCGCTGTTCCCCAGCTGGGCGGTCCTCCTGGGGGCGGAGGTCGTCTTCCCGATCTTCCTCGGCGCCTTCATCCTGTTCCTGTACGCCCGCGTTCGATCCGGGGAGCAGTCGTTCGCCGGCGGGTTGGCGCTGATGGGATTCTCGGTCATCGCGATCGGCGTCCTCTTCGTCTGGCTGTTCCAGGTGATCCACTACCCGGGGTATCAGTGGTTCCAGGGAGCGCAGGGCAGCCCTCCGAGCAACCAGACGATCGTCCCGCCCGTCGGCCAATCCGTGCCTCCGGGGAACCAGACCGGAAATCCGATCCCCGGATCCTCCGGCGGCCCCTCGTGGTGGGCCTCGCTCGTCGACTGGCTCCCGATCGTCGGGGGGATCGTCGCCGCCCTCGTGGTGGCGCTGCTGGTACTGCCGAAGCTCGCCCCTCCCCAGGCACCGGAGACGGAGGAGTCGACCGAGGCTCCGGCGAAGCGGGCGCTGGAGGAAGCGATCGATTCGCTCGACCGGGAGGGGAGCGATCCCCGGCTCGCGATCCGGGCCGCGTACGCCCGGCTCCTCCTCCGGGCGCAGAATCGCCTGCCCCCGTTGGATCCGGCCACGCCCCGAGAGATCGAGGAGCTGCTCGTCCACCGCCTTCGGGTCGCCCCGTCGGTCGCCGGTGAGCTCACGGCGCTGTTCGAGGAGGCTCGGTATTCCACGCACCCGCTCGGTCCCGAGACCGTCGAACGGGCCCGCCGGCTCCTCGGTCAGGCGTTGGCGGAGATGGAGCCTCGCGCGAGGAGCGGCCCGTCGGAATGAACCGCGACCCTTTCCTCTGGGCATTGAGCGGGCTCGCCCTGCTCGCGGGCCTGTTGTCGGTGTGGGCCGGATCTTCGATCACGTTCGCGCTCCCGTTCGCGGCGGTGGCGGCCGTGCCGGCTCTGGTGGTCTTGGTTCTGGCGTTGACCGGCTCCGGGCTCGGCGCTCCCTCCCCCCACCGTACGAAGGACGCCGTGCCTCGCGTGCCTCTCCGAGAGGCGATGACCGGGGATCGTTCCGGCGTCTTCGACGCTCTCCACTCCTTGGAGCGGTCCGCCGGTAGGTCGCTGGGGCCGGGGGATCGAGAGGAGGAGGCTCGGCTGCTTCGGGCGCCCCACTCCGAGTTCCTCGACCACGTGGAGCGTCGGATCGAACAGCTCGAGAGATCCACGTGAGCGACCCCACCGGCGCCGCCGAGGACGGGCCTCCCCTGCATTGGACGCCCCGGGCCGTACTCCTCGTCGCCGCCGTCGGCGTCTTCGTCACGCTCGCCATCGTCCTCCGCTCCGGGGTCCCGTTGATCCTGGCCGCTCCGCTCCTCGTCGCCCCGGCGGCTGCCGGCCTCCTCGCCCCACGCCGGTCGGTCTCCGGTCGTCTCACGTGGAGCGCGGAGGGAAGTCGGGCCGAGGTCGACGTCCGGGGACGGATCGAGTGGGACCATCTGAAGGCCGCCCAGGTCCGGCTGAGCGTCCTCCCGGCCCCGCCCCTCCTTCTCGAGGCGCCCATCGAGATCCAACCGGAGGGGCGCGTCCTGGAGTTTCACCTCCAGTATCGCTCCCCGATCCCCTGCGCTCTCTCCCTCCCATTGCTTCGGGCGAGTTGGCGGGATCCGTTCGGACTCCTCGAGACGGAGATCCCGCTCGACGGCGAGCCTCTCCCGGTCGATCGCTTTCCTCCGGAGATCCAGAACCTCGGGGGGATCAAGCTCCGTCACACCACGCCCCTGCCCGGGGAGAACGTCTCGCGTGCGATCGGCGCTTCGGGAGAGTTCTTCGGGGTCCGGCCCGCGGTACCCTCCGATCCGGCCCGTCGGCTGAACTGGCGCGCGACGGCCCGGGCCGGACGCCCGCTCGTGAACGAGTTCCGGATCGAACGGACCGGAGACGTGCTGTTGTTGATCGATGCCCGGCCGACCAGTGCCGGACCGTCCCGAGACGCGGAGCTCCTCGCTCTCTCGCGCGTCGCGGTGACCGGGATCGCCGATCGAGTGCTCGACTCGAAGTCCCGCGTCGGCGTCGGTCTGTTCGGAGAGTTCCTCGACGCGGTACCTCTCGGGACCGGCCGTCGTCACCGGTTCCGCATCCGCGACCAGCTCGCCCGCGCCACCGTCTCCTCGGTAGCAGGCCCGGCGGAGAGGCTGGCGGTCTCCCTGCGCCGGCACTTTCCGCCGGGCGTGCTGACGATCCTGCTCTCTCCGATGATCGACGAGGACCAGCTCCCCGTCCTTCTCCACCTGCGACGCCGCGGATTCCCCGTGGTGGTCCTGAGCCCCTCGGCGATCCCTCTCCTCGTACCCGCCGACCGGACGGATCGGGAGGACGTCCTCTCCCGACGCCTCCTCCAGCTGCAACGCGACCGTCGGCTCCGCCAGGTGTGGACGGAGGCCCCGGTCGTCGACTGGGCCGACTACTGGTCCCTCGCCGGGATGGTCGCCCTCCTCGAACGTCCGGACCCGCGGCGGAGGGCCTCGTGAGCGTCGGCCCGCCCACCCGATGGGTCCGCCCGGCGATCGTCGGACCGGGCCTCCTCGCCGTCGTCTCCATCGGTCTGGCCCTGGAGGCGCGCATCGGTCTCGGCCTCGGACTCGGCGTCGCCCTCGGAGGGGTCGTACTCTGGGTGGTGGTCCGGCGCCTGCCGATCCCGTACGCCGGTCTGGTGGCGCTCCTCGGAGCTCTCACCTCCTTGGGCGCTCTGGTGTCGTGGGTCCCGGATACTCTCTCCAGCGACCTCCTCGCCGGGATCGGGGGAATCACTCTGTTGCTCTCCATGGTCGAGGGAGCGGACTCGCCGAGCGACTGGGGCGACGCGACCAACGCGCTCGCCGTTCCCGTGCTCGCCGTGGTGGTGGCGTTCCTGACCCGCGCCGCTGTCCCTCTGGGGACCGCCAACATCGGGGATGCCGGCCTTCTGCTCGTGATCCTCCTGCTGGGCGGAGCGTTCCTCTACCGCGACCCGACGTGGCTCGGGTCGCCAACCTCTTGAGAGAGGCCGTCGTGGACGGCCCGAGGCGACCCTGCGGGGTCGACTTCGGACGACGACGAAGGCCCCTCCGGACCGCCAGCGGACGGGACCGTCCGCTCTCATGAAGCGAGGACAACCCCGTCGTCCGAGAGCCCCGGCCCGGGTCAGGACACCGAGAGGGTCGTACGGCCTACCGTGACGTGAGCCGTTGCGGCTGGGGCATATTGGGACGGAGACGCTGAGCGGTGCCTGTCCGCGCGCGCCGGTCCGCCCGCATTCGGCGCGGTCGCGTCGCAGGGGTCTTAGACCTCCTCACGATGAGGGACCGCGACCACGGAGGGGAAGAGTGCCATGCCGGTTCATTCGATCAGGTATCGATTCCGACAACCGTTCCGCGCCCCGGCGAGCGCGGCGTTCGCCTGGTGCGTCGACTTCCGTCCGTCCGATGCCGCACTCCTTCCCCATTGGGAGAGTCGATCCGTCGAGTGGATCTCCGACGACGCGCTCATCCTGACCGACACGAGCGCTCGTCGAGGGAAGAGCACTCGGATCCGCCGGCTCGTTCGGATCGATCCGTCGGAGATGTCGTGGACGAACACTCACCTCGATGGGCCCCGCCGCCACTCGCAGTTCTGGTACCGGGTCGTCCGGGACGGTCCGAACCACTCCCACCTCGAGTTCGAGGGTCTGGAGCTGGTGACCGCGGCTCGCGCCCTCACGCCGAAGCAGATTACGACGCTCGCGGCCTCCCACCGTACCGAGGACGCGGGAATGTGGCGACGGGAGTTCGCCCCCGTGCTCGAGGCCGACGCGAAACGGTCCCGCTCCCGCCGAGCTCCGCGGACGAAAGGACGAACGGCTCGACGCTGAACCGGATCGCGGCCGGTCCCCGCGAGGGGAGCCGAAGCGTCCGAAACGAAGTACGAGGGGCGCCCGCGGCGTGGCCCAGAATGTAACCGATTAGTTAATTAACTAGTTGGTTTTGTATCCCGTGCCGATGTCCGCTGCCACTCTTCGCACCGAGAACGATCGACTGAGCTCGACGTTCTCGGCGCTCGCCGATCCGACCCGACGGGCGATCCTGGCCCGGCTCGCCTCGGGAGAGGCCTCGGTGACGGAGCTGGCGGAGCCGTTCGAGATGAGCCTCCCGGCGATCTCCAAGCACCTCCGGGTGCTGGAAGGAGCGGGCCTGATCGCGCGCCGGAAGGAGGCGCAATGGCGGCCCTGCCGACTGGAGGCCCGGCCGCTCAAGGACATCGCGCACTGGACGGAGAACTATCGCCAATTCTGGGACGAGAGCTTCGATCGTCTCGACGCGTACTTGCGCGAAGTCGAATCGGAGGCGAAACACCATGGTCGAACCAAGAAACACTGAGATCCACGCCGGACGCCGACCGAGTAGCCCGGAGAGCCTGAAGACCGGGTTCGTGCTGACCCGAGAGTTCCGCGTGCCCCGGCAGGTGCTCTGGTCGGCGCTCACCGATCCCCGGAAGCTGGCGATCTGGTGGGGACCTCGCGGGGCCACCAATCCGGTCTGTGAGCTCGATCCCCGGGTCCACGGCGCTCTTCGGATCCACTCCCAAAACCCGGACGGGTCCATCTTTCCGGTCACGGGAACCGTACGCGAGGTCGATGCCCCTCGAAAGTTCGTCTTCGTTCTCTCGGTCGCGTTCCCACCCGGCGTGGTCCCCTTCGAGGTCCTGCACACCCTTCGGTTCGACGAGCACGGGGGCACGACGACCTTGACCCTCGAGGCCCAGCCCCTCCAGACCACGCCCGCCTCCCTCGAGTGGATCGCGGGAGCCGATCCGGGGTGGGGCGAGAGCCTCGAGCGACTCGCCGAACTGGTCCAAGCCGGCCCCGGGGAGGCAGTCCGTGCCCGCGCATAGGCCGAAGGCCGCCTCGGACTCCGAAGAGGGGGGTCCCGAGATCGTCCTCTCCCGAGTGATCCACGCACCGCGGGAGACGGTGTGGAAGGCGTGGACCGAGCCCCGAAGGCTGGCGAACTGGTGGGGACCCGAGAGTTTCACCAACCCCGTCTGTGACGTCGAGGTCCGAGCGGGGGGAGCGATCCGGATCGAGATGCGCGCCCCCGACGGGGTCGTCTATCCGATGACCGGGACGTTCCGGGAGGTGTCGCCGCCCGAGCGGCTCGTCTTCTCCAGCGCGGCTCTCGACGCCGCCGGGGTCCCTCTGTTCGAGGTGTTGAATACGGTGACGTTCGCCGAGCGACCGGGATCGACCGAGTTGACCGTCCGATTCCAGGTCGTTCGCCGGACCGGCGAGGCGGGGCCGTACTTGGCGGGCGCGAAGGTCGGCTGGACCCAGAGCCTCGCGCGCCTCGCCACGCTCGTCGAGACCAACCCCGAGAAGGGACATGTCAAGAGGTGACGCTGAACTTCCCCCGTCAGAGGGAACGAACGACAGCGAGGTGGTCATCTCCCGCATCGTGGACGCAACCCGCGAGCGAGTGTGGGACGCGATGACGGACCCCACGCAGCTCGTCCACTGGTGGGGCCCCCGAGGCTTCACCACCACGGTCCGGGAGATGGACGTGAAGCCTGGGGGGGTCTGGATCCAGGTCATGCATGGACCGGATGGCGTCGACTCCCCGAACGTGAGCCGGTTCTTGGAGGTCGTGAGACCAGAGCGCCTCGTGTACTCACACGGTGGAGGGCGCCCCGGCGACGCGGCGGTCCAGTTCGAGTCGACGTGGACGTTCGAGTCGCTGGCCGAGGGGAGGACCCGCGTGACGATTCGCCACGTGTTTTCCTCCACCGCGGAGCGGGACCGAGTCGTACGCGAGTACCACGCGATCGACGGGGGCCAACAGACCCTCGAGCGCCTGGCGGAGTTCGCCGCGCCGGATCGCGCGGCCTCCCCGGGAACCGCGAGTACTTAGACCCGAGATCTCTCCCCCTCTGGGATGACACCGCGGGCCCCGCGCGCCAGGAAGGCGGACCCGGATCCGAAGATCCGACCGCTCCGACGGTCGGATCGGTGGGGGTTCCAGGCGCTCCGGCTGGAGGCGTTGGCGACCGACCCGCTGGCGTTCGGCAGCACCTTTGTGCAGGAATCGAAGGATTCGGAGTCTCGATGGGAGGAGCGGGTCCGGGGGGCCGTCGGATCAACGACCGAGGCGGTCTGGGTCGCCGAGTCGACGGATGGATCGCTCATCGGGATGGTGGGGATGTTTGTCGAGAAAGGTCGCGACCATGCCCATCTGTGGGGGATGTGGGTTCATCCGGAGCACCGACGACGCGGCGTGGGCGCGGCCCTGGTCGATGCGCTCCTCGAGCACGCGGACACGGTGTGGCTGACCCCGGAGCTGAAGCTCTCGGTGAATCCGACCCAGAAGGCCGCGGTGAACCTGTACCGGTCGAGAGGGTTCGTCCCCACGGGCCGTACCGAGCCTCTCGGTCACACGGAAGGTGCGATCGCCGCGGAGTGGAGACGGCGGCGGGCGAGGCTCGCGCCCTAGCGCTCCCAACTCCGTCCGCGGCGTCGGGCCATCCCTCGCCATTCGTCGGGATCGTGCGCGGGGGAATGGCGTCGGTCTAATACCGACCGAACGCTCCGCCGCGCCAAGCGATGAAGGGTCCCGATGCGCGAATCCGCATGCAGGCGGTCCAAGCCGCGGTCCACCAAGCGGTCGTCGGACGGGACGACGCGATCGACCTGATCAGTACGGGGCTCCTGGCGGACGGACACATCCTTCTCGAGGACCTCCCCGGTCTCGGCAAGACGCTCATCGCCAAGTCGTTCGCCGCCGCCCTCGGCCTCAGCTTCTCCCGCGTCCAGTTCACGGCCGACCTGATGCCTCAGGACATCACGGGCGCCGAGATGCTCGACGCTACCGGGCGGGACCTCAAGTTCCGACCCGGACCGTTGTTCGCCAACATCGTACTCGCCGACGAGATCAATCGGGCCCCCCCGAAGGTCCAGTCCGCCCTTCTCGAGGCGATGCAGGAGTTCCAGGTGACGAGCGATCGGAGCTCGCACGCGCTCGAGCGTCCGTTCCTGGTCCTCGCCACCCAGAATCCGCTCGAGCTGGAGGGGACGTACCCGCTCCCCGAGGCCCAGGTCGACCGGTTCCTGATGCGGATCGCCGTCGGTTACCCGACCGTCGAGGAGGAGGGGATGATCCTCCAGCGCCGGGGCGAACGGAAGGAGGACGACGCCCGGGTCCCCCCGGTCCTCGCGCCGGGCGAGTTCAAGGAGATGCAGCGGAGCGTCGAGGAGATCGAGATCGAGGCCACCATCCAGCGGTATGCCATCGAGGTGGTCCGGGCGACTCGGGGCGACGCACGGGTCGAGGTCGGCGCGTCGCCCCGGGGCTCCCTGGCCCTACTCAAGCTCTCCCGCGCCCGGGCGCTCCTGCAGGGCCGGGACTACGTCGTGCCGGACGACGTGAAACAGATCGCCCTGCCGGCGCTCGCCCACCGAGTCCTCGTCAAACCCGAGCCGTACCTCCGAGGCATCCGAGGGGAGCAGGTCGTCAAGGCGGCCCTCGAACGGGTCCCCGTGCCAAAGGTAGGCTGACCTCCCCCCAAGCTTTTGCCCCTGTTTTTTCTCCCTTCGTTGTGTCCGAGCCCCGCGTCATCGTCATCGCGGACCCGATCGCGGCCGACGCCGTGCGCCAGCTCCGGGAGGCGGGTTGCCAGGTCTTGGACGTCAGCGGGACGCCCGAGAAGATCCCGGAGTCATTGGCGAACGCGTGGGGGCTCGTGGTGCGCAGCCGGACGAAGGTCAACGCGGAGCTGCTCGGTCGCGCCCCCCACCTCGCCCTTGTCGCCCGGGCCGGGGTCGGCGTGGACAACATCGACATGGCCGCGACGGCGCAGCGCCACGTGCAGGTCGTGAACGCGCCCACCGCCGCCACGGTGAGCGTCGCGGAGCTCACGGTCGCCCTCTACCTCCTCCTCGTGCGGGAGATCGTACCGGCGATCGACGGCACGCGCCAGGGACAGTGGCCCCGCGGCACCCGGGGACATGAGCTGGCGGGGCGAACGATCGGCTTCGTCGGGTACGGCCGGATCGGACGCGAGGTCGCCGCCCGGGTTCGCGCCTTCGGCGTCCAGCTCATCGCCTTCGACCCGTTCGTGACGACGACCTCCGACGGGACCCGGCTCGTGCCGTTGGAGGAGCTCATTCGCACGGCGGACATCGTCAGCCTCCACGCCGCCGCCACTCCCGAGAACCATCATCTGATCAATGCGGCCAGGCTCGCCCAGATGCGCCCCGGCGCCTACGTGGTGAACGTCGCCCGCGGGCCCCTCGTCGATGAAGAGGCGCTCCTCGACGCGCTCACGAACGGCCCGCTGGCCGGCGCCGCCCTCGATGTCTACGAGGTCGAGCCCCCGAAGCGCCCGGGCCTGCTCGCGCATCCGAAGATCGTTCCCACGCCCCACATGGGGGCGTCCTCCCACGAGGCGCAGCAGCGCGCCGGCGCCCTGGTGGTCGAGGAGATCCTCCGAGCGGTCCGGGGCGAGCCGCTCCAGTTCGAAGTCCAACCGGAGAAACCAACATGACCGCATACGACCCCGAAACCGCCACGTTCCTCGTCGCCGGACCGGTCCGAATCCACCCGCGCGTCCTCCGGGTCATGAGCACCCCGTCGCTCAATCACCGCGGAGACGCGTTCAAACAGGTCGTCGGAGACATTCGCGAGTTGCTCCCGGTGCTGTTCGATGCGAAAGGCCACCAGTCCGTGATCACGGGCAGCGGGACGGCCGGCATCGAGGCCGTCTACTCGAACCTGCTCCGAACGGGAGACCGGACCCTGGTGATCACCAACGGGAACTTCGGCGAGCGGAGCGAGGACATCGCCCGGCGGTACTGCGACCATGTGACGACGATCAAGGCGCCGTGGGGCCAGGGCCTCCCGGTGGAGGCGGTCACGGCGGAGCTCGAGAAGGGCGACGTCCGGGCCGTCTGCGTCGTCTACAACGAGACGAGCGTCGGATTGACGAACGATCTCGCCCGCATCCAGGCCCCGATCCGAAAGTCCGGCGCCCTGTTCCTGGTCGATGGGATCTCGGCGGTCGGAGGGATCCGCGTGCCGATCCAGGAGTGGGGGGTCGACGCGCTCGTGGCCGGCAGCCAAAAGGGGCTCGCCGCGCCCGCGGGTCTCGCGCTGGTGCACCTCTCGGACCGGGCCCGGGCCGAGCTGAAGCCTCGGAGCTACTATCTCGACCTCGTCAGCCACCTCGCGAGCTTCGAGAAGAACGAGACCCCGTTCACCCCGGCCGTCCCCCTCTTCCTCGCCCTGCGCGAGGCGCTGCGCCTCCTGAAGGAGGAGACGTTGGCCGGCCGCATCGAGCGAGGCCACCTCCTCGCGGAAGGGACACGCGCGGCGGCCGCCGCCATCGGGCTCTCCCTGTTCCCGGATCCCCGGTTCGCGTCCGACACCGTGACCGCGCTGAAGAACCCCGAGGGGCTTCCCGAGGACTCCGTGCGCAAGGAGCTCCAATCGAAGTACCACGTCCTGCTGCAGGGCGGTCAGGCTTCGCTCAAGGGGAAGATCTTCCGGATCGGCCACATGGGCATCGCCGACTGGTCGGACCTTCTCATCACCTTCGCGGGGCTCGA